>JAWXAZ010000121.1:0-93592 GCA_034439755.1 bacterium | reverse complement strand
GCCAAATGCGCGTACATTCTTACTTGGCAACTTAGATTCACCAAATGAGTCATTCTTAAAAAACACCCCCTTGCCTTCTAAATAACTAAAATAACCACACCCCTCTTCACTCCCCGTCCAAATCCTGTTCTTTTGATCAATCAACATACAATTAATCTCATTCTCTAGAATTAAATCTCCAGCCTTCCTTCGGTTTCGAATGGTTTCAAATGAATAGCCGTTAAACCTACTCAAACCATTAAAAGTGCCCATCCATACAATGCCATCCCCATCCTGTGCCACACAATTAATGGTGTTCACATACAAGCCATCCTCAGAATTAAAATTTTTAAATCGGTAGTTTTGAGAATAAACCCCAAATAGATCCACAAACAACAGCAAGGCCAAAAGGCAAGCCTGTCTCTTAAAAAAAACGGGAAATTTAATTGTCGGTTTCAAAGCGGTTCAATTTTAAACATAAAAAGTTATAAGTGCCCAACCGATAAATAAATTATCCTAATATAAAACCCTAAATTTTAGCGTTTCATCAATAGACCTCAAATCGCTTACCACAGATGCGCCATATTCTTTACTCACATCGGTAATTACATATCCAATTTCACCCAATGTTTTTAAATATTGTCCACTCACGTTTATTTTATGCTGTGCCAATATCCCATTTATTTGCGCCAAAACCCCCGGCATATTCCTATGAATATGAATGAATCGGTGCATTTGCTGCAAGGCTGGCAAATGAATTCCAGGGAAATTTAAACTCCCCGCTGTGCTCCCCGTATTCACAAAATCAATCACCCGTTCACTCAAAATTTGCGCAATATTAACCTGCGTTTGCTTGGTCATCATGCGTTGGTTCAGCCCCAATAAAACGTTGTTTTTCTTCGAAACAACTTTCCCACTTATCGCCGTTAAATAATCCATCCCAAATCCGCCTAGCTTTCCGCGCTCAAGCGCCAATGAACAGGCCTCCTCTTCTACATTCTCTTCATAACCCATATTAATCAAAACAGACCCAAACAACATCTGCTTCAACTCCTTTGTACCAACCAAACAAACACCTTTAAATCTTTGCCCACTCGCAACAACCACATTGTTACATTTACGCAACAAATCGCCCACCTGCTTCAACTTTTTGGCATTTCCAAGCGCCGGCTTATCAAGCACATCATAATAAAAAACTTCCATCCCCAACTGCTCAGCCATCACAGATAACATAGACCCACTATGCCCATATCCAATAATCCCCAATCGCTTGCCCAACAGCTCCTCCCCCATGTTTCTATTCAACTGCAAAAGCATCATCAAACTCAACTCTACCTCGCTGCGGGTATGCGAATATTCTCCCCCAAACAACACCACGCCGCTCCTTGCAAACAAGTCCAAATACCCATCATCCACCAATGTTCCCCATACGCCGGCTGTAAGTAACTTGCTCTTTTCGGTCTGAACCAATCCAAGGTCTACCCCTGGCGAAAACAACAACACATGGGCCTCCCCCAATTCCAAATTCAGCGCCACCTTCCCTATCTTTTTAGCCAGTTTTACAATTTTATACCCCTCTCCCTTCAACTTGGGTTCAGCCAAAAATGTTTCCTCTCCCCACAATACCGCCTTCAACCTGGTCTTTGGATAGGATATCGACATGGGCAATTTTTCTGTAAACAATATTTCATCTAAACTTGGCGCAATCCACTCACTTTTCTCCAAAACCTTAGCCCTAGAAACATTCTCTGTATAAGCAAAAAATTGATCTGCCTGCCCCAGTTCAAATACCTCATAATCGGTATAACCATCCCCAATAAAAACAACCTTGCCCGCCAACTTCAATTGCTTTAACAACTTAACCTTGCCTTGCTCCTTGCTTAATACATTGTCTTCATCGGCTCCTATAATATTGTTCTTTTTATCGTACACAAAAGTATTGGCAAACACATGCTCCGAATCAATGAAATATGGCTTTACTATGGGCTCTATAAACTCCCTAAACCCACCCGAAACAATAAAAACCCTGCCCTTATGTTCCTTAAAAAATTGCTTGTTTCTTATAAATGAGGTGCTCACCCGCTTTCGCAAGCGATTCACCAACATGTTTAAATGGTATTTCTTGGCCGACAATAACGCAATTCGTGCCCTTAACGACTTGCCAAAGGGCATACTCCCTTCCATGGCCAAATCTGTGAGCTGCTTTATCTTTTCTATCAAAAACTCTTTCTCTGGGTCGTTTGCCAAACTAATCTCGGCCAACTCTTCCATTGCCTCCACTTGCGTGAATGTACTGTCAAAATCAAAAATATAATAGGTCTCTTTCATGGCATTCTTAAAGGAGTAAAAATAAAAAAAGCAACCCTAAATTGGATTGCTTTCTTAAAAAAATTTTATCTGGTAATTAGTTCTTCAAAAACTTCTGAACAATCAACCCTTTATCCGTTTGTGCATACAAAACATAAAGTCCATTGCCAATTTCAGATACATCAATCCTGTTCTGCATCACTGCACCAGACGCTGCCAATCTGCCCGATAAATCATATACCTTAAATTCGCTCGGATTTGCACCCTCAACAAATAAACTGCCCGAGGTTGGAACAGGATATAAACGATAACTGTGAACACTCAACTTCTTTACCCCAACATTGGTTCCATCATAATCAATTACCACACGCATCAAATCACGGTTATTGTAAAAATCATCTACCGTAATCCCCTGCACATTTGATAACTTAATATAAAAATCACGCTCGCCAAAAAAAGTAGTATTAGGCGTAAAATTATACTTAAGCTTCTTTTGATTGCTAAAATCAAAAATATTGGTTCCTGGCTGAAACAACAATTTAACGCCCGTAAAGTTATACTCAAAACCGTTTCTTGCACTGCCATCAATTGCCGTTACATCAGACCCAGTAGTAATCTCTAGTGTGTCATTATTAGGCACCCATACAACCAACTCTACACCAGCAGCAGTGTCGTTATTGTTCCAATTATCATAAGCCAAAGCATTGTTAAAACCATACTTTGTTTGCGCATTAACAAAAATACCACAACATAATATCGCTATAATGAGTACTGTTTTTTTCATTCTTTTCATTTATTAACAATTACAAGTTTACAAAATAATTTGATGTAAAAAAATCAAAATTAGTTGCATACACCCAATTTTTAACTCCACTATTTTTTTATTGGCACCACAATCACCAACTTCTGACCAATATAAACCTGGTTATTAGGCAAATTATTGGTGGCCATTATATCTGCCTGCTTTAACCCGTATTGTTTTGCAATAGAATACAGGGTCTCGCCTTGTCTTACCAAATGAACTCCAGGCGTACTCTGCGGTTCTTTCGTATCTGCACTGGTTATGGCCGGATTAATAATAAGCCTTTGACCAACAGCAATGCTGTCTCCTCTTAACAAATTAATATACTGAATGGCATCCACCCGAACACTATATTTTCTGCCAATTCCAAACAAGGTCTCCCCAGCCTGAACCGTGTGAAAAAAACTTAAGTTCTCCTTAAAATCGTGCCTATTATCATTTACAGTCGTTTCAACCGGTTTTTGTGTGTCAAGATTCTTTATCGGGTTATCATATACTTGCTCATTATACTGCGTATCTGGCGCAACCAACACCACCAGCGTTTGGGGCTCTGCACCGGGTTTTGTTTCTACAACAGCCTTGGCCGTATCTCTTAACTTAGGCGCTTGGTCGCGTTTGTTTTTTAGATAAATTCTCTCCCCAAACTTAGGTTCCGCACCCTCTTGCATCAAGTTTTTCTCCAACAACTTGTCTAACCTAACGGCATAACGCCCACTAATCCAAAGCATCGTTTCGAGGCCTTTTACCTCATAATACAAGCTGTCAGATTTGGTCTTCTTCATCTTTAAATAAACAGTATCTCCAAAACTACAAACTGCATCCTTTTTAAGGTCATTATAGCGGTACAACTGATGCACTTTTACATCATAATCTAAAGCAATTTGAGCATAACTCTCATTCGGTTTCGCCACTATTCCCGGCACACCATTGTTAATAAACTCTTTGCCATAACTTTTTACCGTTTCAGCCTTTTCCTCTTTTATCTCCCTCGTCTCTTCTTCACTCAATTTAGTCCTATCAAAACGGTCTAATTTATGCCTTTCTATAAAAGTAATTAACAAATCTGCATACTGTGGGTTAGTCGCATATCCCGCTTTCTTTAGCCCTTGCGCCCAAGATTTATAGTCGGTCCTATCCAAATCAAATAAAAATGCATAGCGTGTGCTGCGCATCAAAAAATCGGAATGGTCGCGATAACTATCAATAGAGGCATCGTATTTTCTAAAACATTCTTGTGGCGCATCATCATCTTCATAAAGTGTAGCTCCCGTCCAAGTGCTTTTGCACTTTATGCCAAAATGATTGTTGGCCTCTCTCGCCAAACGGCTATTGCCATTGCCACTTTCAAGTATGCCTTGGGCCAAAGTAATGGAGGCAGGAATCTTGCTTCTATACATTTCATCTACCGCTGTGGCGCTGTATTTCTCTATATACTGGTCTACCGTATACTTTACAACAACCACAACCGGCGTATCAGATTGTGCCATTCCCAAAACAGGGAAAAGCAACAGTGCAATTTGTAATAGCTGTTTTTTCATGGTAATCGTACAAAAGTACAATTCCAATTTGCTTCTCCTCTATTGGGTTGCCAACAGCATGCTTAAGTTGTATAGATTATTATTCAGAATAAAATAAGCCTGCTTTACCCCAGTATTTTCAATGCGCATTCTTTATGTAACTTTGGTAACTTGCATTATATCTCCATATTCATAAATTTGCCTTATGTAAGGTTTTAACTTCTTTTAAGACTATTATTTATATTTCGTTCGTTTTGCCAAAACACAAAAGTAAACTATGCTTCATTTTAAAAATTCTCTCGTACTTGCCATTCTAATAGGATTGTCGCCGTTTTTTGCCTGGGCCCAATTGCAACAAAAGCCCGTTTGGGAAACAAAGACAAGCAAAACAGAGGTAAAAGTAGGCGATGAAATTGAGCTCATCATGTCAACCAAAATCCAAAAGGACTGGTATATGTACTCAAATGATTTTAGTGAGGATGTTGGTCCTGTGGTAGCCCACTTCGAATTCACCAAAAACCCTAGCTACCAACTTGTTGGAAAGGTAAAACCCATTGGCAGCCACAAGCATTTCGATGATGTTTTTGGGGGCGAAGTTTCAACCTTCGAGGGAAAAGCAGAGTTTCGCCAGAAAATAAAAATACTGCAAGCAAACCCCATAATCAAGGTTTTCATAGAATACCAAGAATGCTCACAGGTTACTGGCATGTGCGTGCTCTTCGAAAACGACCTTATCTTCAAAAACATCAAGGTTTCTGGTGCCCTAGCAGAATCCCTAAAACCAAGTCCTGAACCTACAGAGTCGCAAGCAACACCCCGCAAAGACCACGTTCAAACAACCTCTCCCGATACGTCATCAAAACAAACTACCATAGAAACCGCCAACAATGCAGTACCAAATGCTAGCGAAAATGGGTCGGTTCAAACCGAAATAAAAACAAGCAGCGTGTCTGGTGGAAATGAAAGTTCTTTGTGGGGATTCCTAATTTTTGCCTTCCTAGGCGGACTAATAGCCGTGGTTACGCCTTGCGTGTTTCCTATGCTTCCCATGACGGTTACTTTCTTTACAAAACGCAGCGAAACCCGGTCTTTGGCCCTGCAACGCGCATTTACTTTTGGCCTTAGCATCGTTGGAATTTATGCCTCACTGGGACTGGTTTTTGCCTTCTTTGGCTTAGGTGCAGATTTTGGAAATTGGCTCAGCACGCACTGGGTGCCCAATATTTTATTCTTTATCATCTTCGTGGTTTTTGCCTCTTCTTTCTTGGGAATGTTCGAAATAACCCTCCCTCATCGCTTCGTAAACTCCGTAGATTCTAAAAGCAGCATGGGAAATTTTATGGGCATTTTCTTCATGGCCTTTACCCTTGTGCTAGTTTCTTTTAGCTGCACAGGGCCCATCGTTGGCTCTCTTTTAATTGAAGCCGTGGGCGGAAACTTTGTAAAACCGCTTCTGGGAATGGCCGCTTTTGGCGCCGGATTAGCCGCTCCTTTTACTTTATTTGCCATCTTCCCTTCTTGGATTCAAAATCTACCAAAATCTGGCGGTTGGCTCAATTCTGTGAAGGTGGTACTGGGATTTCTAGAGCTTGCTTTTGCCTTCAAATTCCTTTCTATTCCAGATCAAACCTACCATTGGGGTCTCCTAGATAGGGAGGTTTATATCGCCATTTGGATCTCCATTTTCTTCCTTATGGGTCTATATTTGTTGGGTAAAATCAAGTTTAGCCACGATAGCGACTTACCCTACCTTGGGGTACCGCGATTAATTATGGCCGTTGCCACTTTTACTTTCGTACTTTACCTTATTCCTGGCCTTTTTGGCGCGCCGCTTAAAGCCTTATCTGGTTACCTCCCGCCTCAAGAATCACTCGATTTCGACTTAAGCAAATCAAGGGGCGGCTCTAACCAAAGAGATGCTAAAAACGATTTGGGCGAAGTGCGTTTCAACAACCTTTTTCACCTTCCTCACGAACTCAACGGATTCTTTGATTACAACCAAGCCCTGGCTTATGCCAAGAAAGTAAATAAGCCAGTTTTTATCGACTTTACCGGACATGGTTGCGTGAATTGTCGCGAGATGGAGGCCAATGTTTGGTCAGATCCAGAGGTGCTTAAGCGACTTAGAAACGACTATGTTGTGCTTGCTTTGTATGTAGACGATAAAACAGAATTGCCTGAAAACGAATGGTACACAAGTAGCTACGACCAAAGAGAAAAAAAGACTATCGGAAAGCAAAATGCCGACCTTCAAATTAGCCGTTTCAATGCCAATGCGCAACCTTATTATGTGCTCATTGATGCCAAAACAGAAAAAGTGCTGGTTGAACCAAGTGCCTATAACCTAAACATTCAAAACTTTGTCGGTTTTCTTGAAGCGGGTAAAACCGCTTTCTCCCAAAAATAACAACATAGGGGCCTCTTAATAATATGAACAACATTAAACAACATTTCTCGGAGGCATATTCCATTCTTGCCCAATTTCTTGCCGACGATAAAAACTTTGAAAACCTAGAAAAAGCAGGCGAAGTGATGGTGGAATCGCTTCAAGCTGGTGGAAAAATCTTGAGCTGTGGCAACGGCGGAAGCATGTGCGATGCCATGCACTTTGCCGAAGAATTAACCGGAAAATACCGCAACGATAGGCCTGCAATTGCAGCCATATCAATGAGCGACGTGAGTCACATGGCTTGTGTAGGAAACGATTATGGTTACGATGCTGTATTTAGCAGATACCTCGAGGCTGTTGGTCGACAAGGGGATGTGCTTCTCGGAATTTCAACCAGTGGAAACAGCAAAAATGTGCTTAATGCCATAGAAGTGGCACGCAAAAAAGGAATAAAAATAATTGGCCTCACAGGAAAAGATGGCGGCAAAATGGCTGGTCTTTGCGATGTGGAAATTAGGGCGCCACACAGCCCTTATGCAGATAGGGCGCAAGAAATTCACATCAAATGCATTCATTCCCTCATAGATTATATTGAACGTAAACTCCAATATGTGAATTAAAATTTTCAAATAATTGCTTGGTTTTTTTGTAGCCTTTCTTATTTTGCACCAAAGTCCTTAGAACCACAATTATAAAATTTTGCAACTTCGCTCCATTTTTAGACGAAAAACCATCGCCAACATCTTGTCAGATCACGAGCTGGCAGGAAAAACAGGCCATCAGCTTACCAAAACGCTCGGCTTTCGCGACCTTACCGCAATGGGTATCGCTGCCATTATTGGTGCGGGTATTTTTAGTACCATCGGCAACGCAAGCTTCCAAGGTGGTCCTGCCGTTGTCACACTTTTTATTTTTACCGCCATTGCTTGTGGTTTCTCGGCCATGTGCTACGCAGAGTTTGCCTCCGTAATTCCAATTAGCGGAAGCGCATACACATATGCATACGCCGCTTTTGGCGAAGTCATTGCCTGGATTATTGGTTGGGCATTAATTGTTGAATATGCCATTGGAAACATTGTAGTAGCCATTAGTTGGAGCGATTATTTTACCGGCTTAATGGCTGGCTTAGGTTGGCATATCCCCGAATATTTTAGCATGGATTATCTCTCTGCACAAAGGGGATTTTTAGAGGCCAATCAGTTGCTCGCGCTTGGAAAAACACTCAGCGCAAGCCTTCAAGAAGCACAACTCGCCTGGACAAACGCACCAGAACTCTTTGGCTTCAAACTTATTTTAGATTTTCCTGCACTGGCAATCGTAATTGCTATTACGGCCCTCATCTATCGGGGTGTTTCAGAAACCAAAAACGCATCAAACATCATGGTGGGCATCAAGCTTATTGTGGTGGCCATGGTAATTGTAGTGGGCGCATTTTATGTGAATCCCGACAATTGGACGCCGTTTTCGCCAAATGGCATGTCGGGCGTACTTAAAGGGGTGTCCTCGGTTTTCTTCGCCTACATTGGTTTCGACGCACTAGCCACCACCGCAGAAGAATGCAAAGACCCAAAGAAAGACCTGCCTAGAAGCATGATGGCTTCGCTCATTATTTGCACCGTCTTGTATATCCTTGTTGCCCTAGTGCTCACCGGAATGGTAAGCTACAAAGAACTCGGCGTGGGCGATCCACTGGCCTTTGTGTTCCAAAAAGTTAAACTCCCTTGGATGCACGGTATCGTTGCCGTTTCGGCAGTAATTGCCATGGCAAGTGTGCTCCTGGTTTTTCAAAATGGTCAGCCGCGAATCTGGATGAGCATGAGCAGAGACGGACTATTGCCTAAAAAGTTTAGCGCCATTCACCCAAGATACAAAACACCTTGGTTTGCCACCATCATTACCGGAATATTGGTTGCCCTACCCGCCCTATTTATGAACCTAAAAGAAGTTACCGACTTGTCGAGCATCGGCACCCTTTTCGCCTTTGTTTTAGTAAACGCCGGGGTTATAAAAATGGAAAGCCACAACAGCGAGTTTCACACCGGATTTAGAGTGCCTTATATCAATGGAAAATTCTATGTGCCCGTTTTTTTTATACTAACCCTTTTAGCCCTACTCTTCTTTAAACAAGATGATTTTCTAGCGTTCTTTCAATTCAAAAACTTTTGGCACCAAATGCCCCTTTTGGCATTTATAATTCTTTGCTTCTTTATGTCAATTTTTAGCTACCTAAGAAATTATTCGCTCATTCCTGTATTAGGCCTTTGCAGCAATTTTTATCTTATGACAGAACTTGGATTAAGCAATTGGGTGGGCTTTAGCATTTGGCTTCTCATTGGCCTTGTTGTTTATTTCTCCTTTGGGGTAAAAAACAGCAATTTGCTAAAAGTAAGAGCTTAAATCTGACCCCCTTTTTGCCGTTTATCGTTTTTTTATAGTGATTCAACAAACTTTTTTTGGTTTTCATCCTTTATACAAGCGTGGGTTAATATTCATCACTTAAATTTGCCCGTCTTAATTAACTACCTTTTGAAAACAAAATTATTATTCCTTTTAGCCTTCTTTGCGGCTTTTCATTCAAATGCCCAAAAAACGAACTCCATCAGCGGAAATATTACAGATGCTAAAAACGGTGAAGAGCTAATTGGTGCAACCATTTCTATTCCGTCTCTAAAAATTGGCGCAACCACCAATGCCTACGGATTTTATTCGCTAACCGCGCCTTCTGGCACCTACGAAGTAACATTTTCTTATATTGGTTACGAACTCCAGAAAAAAACAATCGTTCTTACCCAAAATCAAAAACTAAACATCGAACTCAAAGAATCCAAAAAGGAACTCAAAGAACTAGTGGTTAAAACAGACAGAGTTAACAACGATAATGTTGCGCAAAATAAAATGAGTGTCATCAAAATCGATGTCAAACAAGTTAAGAAAATCCCCATTCTTTTGGGAGAAGTCGACATTATAAAGGCCATTCAGCTATTACCCGGCGTGCAAGCTGCCGGCGATGGTAGCACCAATTTCATCGTAAGGGGCGGAAATATCGACCATAATTTGGTTCAGCTCGATGAGGCTGTTGTTTATAATCCTTCTCATGTATTGGGATTCTTCTCTACTTTTAACGGTGATGCCATCAAGGATTTCGAGATTTATAAAGGCGGAATTCCCGCTCAATATGGTGGTAGATTAGCAAGTGTGCTCGACGTTCACATGAAGGATGGAAACACCAAAAAACTAGGCATTACGGGCGGAATTGGCGTTTTATCTTCTAGGTTAACCATAGAAGCTCCCATCATTAAAGACAAATCTTCCTTCCTTATCTCTGCCCGCAGAAGTTATTTCGACATCTTCTTCCCGCTAAACAAAAACCTAAACGATGTTACCGCCTATTTTGGCGATTTAAATATGAAACTAAATTATACCCTTAGTCCTAAAGATAAATTATACCTCTCGGCATATATTGGTAGAGACGACCTTGGCTTTGCAAAAACTTTTGGCTTTGGTTGGGGCAACAAAACCGGAACCCTGCGCTGGAACCACGTCTTCAGTGATCGCCTTTTTGTTAATACCTCTGTGGTTTATAGCCGATACGATTATAATTTCGACATCAATATTTCCGAAAACCTTAATTTTACCAGAACAAATTATATCGACGACTTAAACCTAAAAGTAGACGGTAACTTCTACCAATCGGCAAAAAGCAACATTAAGTTTGGGGTTAAACTAAACTCTTTTGTTTTCCTTCCAGGAAAAATTGATAAAATTACCCAAGCCTCCATATTCGACGCCGAAAGTCTGCCTAAAAAAAGAGCAATACAACAAGATTTCTATGCCTCTCATAGCATCAAAACAGGCGCAAGACTTACAACAGATTACGGCGCAAGAATTTCTGTGTTTTCAAATATTGGTTCAGGCCGAAGCATTAACTACGTAGGCGGCAAGCCAACCATACTAGATAATGGGTTTATTAAACAAGCTCCCATCAACCAAAATAACCCTTATACCAATTACGCACAAAACGAGGTTTACAACACATTTGTGGGCTTTGAACCAAGGTTAAGTCTTACCTACATGCTTAACGAAAGCAGCTCCATCAAGGGCTCATACAACCGCATGTATCAATATATGCACCTCATTCAAAATATTACCGCTTCTATTGGACAAGAGTTCTGGACGCCCAGCGATAATTATATAAAACCGCAAATGGCCGATCAAGTTGCCCTGGGCTATTTTAGAAATTTTAGCAACAATACCATCGAGTTTTCTGCCGAAGCGTATTATAAAAAAATGAGCAATACCCTAGAGTTAAGAGAGGGTGCAGATATTCAATTCAATGAAGCAATAGAAGCGCAACTTGTTGCCGGTCAAGGCAGGGCTTACGGACTAGAACTTTTTATTAGAAAACAGTCGGGTAGAACCACCGGTTGGATTGGCTATACCCTATCAAAAAGCGAAAGACAAGCCGACAATATTAACAAAAACCAATGGTACAATTTCCGCTTCGATAGAACCAACTATTTTACCTTTGTGCTTAGCCACCAATTGAACCAACGCACCAGCATTTCTGGGAATTTTATTTACGCAACAGGTGAAGCGTTCTCTCAAGCCAGTCAAAAATATTCAATCTTCGAAGGCGCGCAACCTTCTATTTACTATGGTCAACGCAACAATGCCAGATTCCCTGCTTACCACCGTGCCGACGTTTCATTAACAATTGATAGAAAGAAAAGACCAGGCCGTGTATACAAAAACGAAAGCGATTTAGTCATTGCAATTTACAATGTGTATGGCCGCAAAAACGCTTACACACTCAGTTACGACCTCGACAAAGGTGTGCCTGTAATTTACAAATGGTACCTGTTTACCTTCGTTCCATCAATAACCTACAATTTCAAATTCTAATCTCATGAACAAATTAAGCTATATTTTTTTCGGTCTGATCCTAAGCCTTGCTGCTTGTAAAGAAAAAATCGAAATCGCCGTGCCAGACTCAGACCCACTGCTTGTAGTAGAAGGCGAAGTAACCACAGAATTAGATAGTTCTTATGTTAAACTATCCCTTACCAGTAACTATTATTCTGCAGACCAATCGCCACTCGTTACCAACGCCACTATTAATGTAAATGGTGTGCCGTTTTTATACAATGCCGCCAAAGGAAAATACATCCCAAATCCTGGCTATATTGGTAAAACAGACTCAAGCTATTCACTCAATATTTCTGCCAATGGAAAAACCTTTTCGGCCGTTACCAAGCTCGAAAAAATGTTTAGAATAGATAGCTTCTTTCAAGTGTATAAAGAGGCCGCTGGGTTTCTTCCCGCTGGATTTTCATTGAGCTATGTGGCATACGACGACCGTCCACTCACCAAATATACCTATTTCGTGAATGGCTATTTTGATACCATCGCTCAAAGAGATTCTTTTAGCGACAATAAAATTTTATTCGACAATGCCCAAACGCCAGCAAACGAACCTTACAATTTTGAAATCCCTTTTGCCAGGTTCAACTCCGGCGATGAATATATTGCCATCTTTAGAAGCGTCGATAAAAATATGTTCGACTTTATCAATGCCTTCGAAAATCAAAATCCAAGCATTCCCGGTCCGTTTCAAACACCTCCCGCAAACCTTCCTACAAACATTGTAGGCGGCGCAGTAGGTTATTTTACGGGCTACGGCGTGCAGCGATGGCGATATAAGGTAAAATAATTTTATGAAATAATTTGGAATAATTAAGCCAAATTAACGTTGCATTCCTATAGTTTTGTGCAATGCGTTATAATTGGCTTTTATTCATCTTCTTCCTCTCAATGTTTTCAAACACCTGGGCTCAATCAGATAGCTCAGATTATGAAGACGAGTCCTTTTCGTGGTTAAAGCCCAGCGACAATGAAAAATCTCGCCTAGGAATTATTATGGGCTTGCAACTAAGCACCATGCTTGGAAACGCATTGCCAAATAACAAGCTTCGCATGGGCCTATTGGGTGGTGGTTACGGCCGAATAAACTTCAGAAAAACCTGGTCGTTCCAGCAAGAATTTTATGTTTCGGTTAGGGGCAGCAATTTTAAAGCTGGAAATGGCGATATAAGTGCCATAAAGCTCCTTTATCTCGATGCCCCCCTAATCCTTTTTAAACAGTTAAAAAGAAATAGTCCGCATAAAATTGGACTCGGTATTTCATACGCACACCTCATTAATGCCGCCCTTTTTATTGACAATAAATCCTACCCTACAGGTAACCAACCCTCCTTCAATAAAAATGACTGGATGCCCATGCTGGCTTACCAATATCAATTAGAATTTTTCGCTATCCAAACCAAAATGAAATACGGATATAGAAACCTTAATTTGGGTGTGCCTTGGCCAGATAATGCCAAGCCCATTAACAACAACGGTAACATAAATAACCTTACCTTCGAGCTTTCGTTTATATTTTAAATATGATGTTTAAATTAAGTATGATGTTTTCACGCCAACTTCTTGTTAACCAAATTTATTAGAAAAATTAAGTATGATGTTTTCACGCCAACTTCTTGTTAACCAAATTTATCAGAAAAATTAAGTATGATGTTTTCACGCCAACTTCTTGTTAACCAAATTTATCAGAAAAAATCATTCTTGTGCGTCGGCTTAGATACAGACCTCACCAAAATTCCTAAACACCTGCTATCTAAACCAGATCCCATGTTTGCCTTTAATAAGGCCATTATAGACGCTACAAAAGATTATTGTGTATCCTACAAGATAAATACCGCATTCTTTGAAGCAGAGGGCGCAAAAGGCTGGGAAAGCATGCAAAAAACTTTCGATTACCTGCCCAAAGATTGCTTAAGCATTGCCGATGCAAAACGAGGCGATATCGGAAATACCAGCAATCAATACGCAAAAGCATTTTTTGAAACCTTAAATGCGCACGCTGTTACTCTCGCCCCATACATGGGCAACGACTCCATTTCTCCCTTTTTTCAATACCCTGGAAAATGGGGAATCGTATTGGCACTTACTTCAAATCCAGGAAGTGCCGATTATGAGCAACAAAAAATTGGAGAAGAATTCCTGTACGAAAAAGTAATTCAAAATACTTGTAAAATTGGTTCAGAACAAAATCTCATGTTCGTGGTGGGCGCAACAAAACCAACAGATTTTGTAACCATTCGCAAACATGCACCCAATCATTTTCTTTTAGTACCCGGTATAGGAGCGCAAGGTGGAAGCTTAAAAGAAGTGGTAAAATATGGTATGAACACCGATATTGGCTTATTAATAAACGCTTCTAGAAGTATAATTTATGCTTCATCGGGAGCAGATTTCGCACAAGCCGCTGCCAATGAAGCACAAAAATTACAAACCGAAATGGCTGGTTATTTGGGTAAATAATTACCCAATAAAAAGGAAAAATTATTGAGCAATTCAACTATTACCAAACTAAAACATAATTATTAGCTATCTAAAGCAATATATAACTAGCTTAAAATTAATTATTTAACTAAACAAAAGTCTTAGGTACCAACCTAAAAACACAATTATTTAGCTAATTAACGCAATAGATAACTTTCTAATAACTACCAACCTAAAATCCAAGCAAATATTAAGGGTGCCACAATAGTAGCATCACTTTCTACAATGAATTTTGGCGTATGTATATCCAATTTTCCCCAAGTTATTTTTTCGTTTGGAACAGCACCACTATAGGAACCATATGATGTAGTAGAATCGCTAATCTGACAGAAATAACTCCAGAAAGGAATTTGTTCCATTTCCATATCTTGATACAACATCGGTACCACACAAATAGGAAAATCTCCTGCTATTCCGCCACCGATTTGGAAAAATCCAATCCCTTTTCCTTCAGAATTTTTTACATACCAATCTGCCAACCAAACCATATACTCAATACCAGATTTCATGGTACTTGGCTTTATTTCGTTTTTTATCACGTAAGAAGCAAAAATATTGCCCATGGTAGAATCCTCCCAACCCGGAACAACAATGGGTAAATTGCGCTCCGCAGCGGCCAACATCCAAGAGTTTTTGGGATCTATTTCATAATATTGAGCCAGCTCACCGCTATTCAAAATTTTGTACATGTACTCATGCGGAAAATAACGCTCTCCTGCCGTATCTGCATCTTTCCAAATTTTATGAATATGCTTTTGTAATCGCCTAAATGCCTCCTCTTCAGGAATACAAGTATCTGTTACCCTGTTATAATGATTCTCCAATAAATCCCATTCGTCTTGCGGCGATAAATCGCGGTAATTTGGAACGCGTTTGTAATGCGAATGCGCAACCAAATTCATAATATCTTCTTCCAAATTAGCACCTGTACAAGAAATAATATCAATTTTTCCTTGTCTAATCATTTCTGCTAACGACTTACCCAACTCAGCTGTACTCATTGCTCCAGCCAAAGTTACCATCATTTTTCCGCCTTCAGTTAAATGAGTTTCATAACCCTTCGCAGCATCTACCAATGCTGCAGCATTAAAATGCTTGTAATGTGTCTCAATAAATTGAGAAATAGGTCCCTTTGTCATGATTTTTATATTATTTATCCTGTTATTAACTGCAAATTTATGAAACTATTGACCCAAACTTTCAAATTGACTCAAAAAGCGAGCATCATTGTTAAAATAAGTTCGCAAATCCTTTACACCATACTTCAGCATCGCAATGCGTTCAATGCCCATTCCAAAAGCAAAACCACTGTATTTTTGCGCATCAATGCCACTCGCCTCCAATACATTTGGATCAATCATGCCACAACCTAAAATCTCTAGCCAACCCGTATATTTACATACATTGCAACCTTTTCCCTTGCAAAGTAAACAACTGATATCCATTTCGGCACTGGGTTCTGTAAATGGAAAATAACTCGGTCTGAACCGAACGTTTACATCTTGTCCAAATAACTCCTGTATAAAAAAGTATAAGGTCTGCTTCAAATCAGCAAAACTTACTTTTTCGTCAATATAAATTCCTTCAATTTGATGAAAAAAACAGTTGGCTCGAGCCGAAATTGCTTCATTGCGGTATACCCTACCCGGCATAATGGCGCGAATTGGCAATTTTTGCTTTTCCATTAACCTCACCTGAACAGACGATGTATGGGTTCTCAAAGCCAAATCTTCTGTGATAAAAAAAGTGTCTTGCATATCTCGCGCTGGATGATTTGCAGGGAAATTTAACGCAGAAAAATTATGCCAATCATCTTCAATTTCTGGTCCTTCAGAATACACAAATCCCAATCTTTTAAAAATTTCTATTACCTCATTTTCAATTATTGAAAGTGGATGTCGCGATCCGCCAAAATCCTTTTCTGATGGCAAACTTAGGTCGGTTTTCAATGCTTCTGTCTCTACACCAAAATTCTCATATTGGGACTGCGATTCTTCCCATTTTTGTTGTGCTTTTTGCTTAACTTGGTTCAACATTGCACCCATTTCTTTTTTCATTTCTGAGGGTACCGTTTTAAATTGTTCAAACATTTCGTTTAAGGAACCTTTTTTGGCTAAAAATTTTAAACGGAACTGTTCAACTTGTTCTGCTTGCTTAATCTCAAAAATTTCAATTTGCTCTTTTAGCTTTTCTAATTGCTCTTTCATTCCCTGTTTGTTTTCGAAATCAAAGGTAATCCTTCATACCCATTCCCTCCTAAAGTTTTAAACCAACACTATGTATTATTCTTTTATAATCCTTTTAATTAGTTCTTTTAATAGAGATGTGAATATGGTGGATAAGGGATTTTTAATGTGCTTGCTTTTTCACTTATAAGTATTACTTAACATTTTAGTAACGTGTTAAGTAATTGTTAATTAGTATTTTATATACTCAATACACATTGGCCTATATTTTTCTAAACAGTTATTTGGGGATAATTTTGTAAGGTACTTTTTGTGTAGCGCTGGTGTATAAAGTCGCACTAGATTGGTGCTTGTTCACAATGCGACATTGGGCTTATTTTACTTACATGATAAAACCTACTTATAAACGTGTTTATGCACATAAATTGGAAATTGTCGCATTTTATTAATTATCATAAATTATTGAATGCTAATTATTTATAATCTTTTCTATGTTTACACTTTGCTCAATGTCCCAGTATGCTTTTACCGTTATGGTCTGGTTATCGTAGTAAATAGCTTCAGGCTGTATCCTTTTTTTAAAGTTTCCGTTGTCCCAAATGCCATTTTGGTTCTTATCCTGAACCAATTTTAACTGGTAATTTCCTGCTTTTAGGTTCCAAATTGTAAGTATATCAGCAAAAGGTGAATTGTATTGTGCCACTATCTTCTCTTCAGAGTTTTGTTCTACCAGTTGTAATAAATATCCTTTTTTCTTTATGGAGCTTATATTTAAAATAACATTGCCAAAGTCTTTGGAACTTTTACCAATAAAGGTGTTATTTATTTTTGTATTGGCCTGTTTAAAACTGTTTATTATGGCACTATCATTTAAGATGATTTGGTATGCTACGTTCTCTTTAAATGGATAATATAGCACCCAGTTAAAGTGATCGGTTTGTTTTAAATATATGTTTTTAATTCTTAACGTATCCTCCATGAACATGATTTGTGAGGTAAGTATGGTGTCAATAGGAGTATTACTTCTTATAAATATACTATCACCAGGCTTTTCTGGATTCTCAATTTGTATGTAAAAGGGTGTTAGTTTGCTCTTAGATTTTGTATGTACCATTACGGTATAATTTGTATCAATCTTGTTAATAGTTAATATGGCTTGTGTACTATCAACGTAGGATGGAATATAAATATTAATGGTATCTATTTCCGCCTTGCCTTTACTAATATTGGTATAATATGTTGCTTTACCAATAGGTTTTATTTGAATGTCGTTTGGCCTATACACCGCAAATTGGTATTTGCCTTTTTGCCTGCTCAAACTGTCTATGATAGTATTGTCTAAATGTGGATTCGGTTTAAATATATTGAGTTTTATGTTTATGTCTGTAAGTGCAGTATATATTGGATTAATTACAAATGCGACATCCTCATTCTTTTGATATTTGTTATCTAAATTTTGATCACTAAATGCAATTAAATAGAAACTATCTGTAGGTAAATTCTCTATAACAAATACGCCCGAATCATTTGTTTTGCCAAAGTAGTTAGGATATTTTTTACTTAGTATTGAGTCATTAAAATTTGTTACTTGATATAATCCAATCACTATATCCTTCTGATTTTTTTGTGTATATGCCTCCTTAATATTGCCGCTTATTCTGTTCGAATCAAGCACGTCTCCTGTAGAAAAGACGTAGGAAGTATTGCTCAAAACATTGCCTTCATTTACATCCACTATGCTGTTTCCAAAATTGATGGTATAAGTTGTATTCTTTATTGGCTTATTTTTACCAAATGTTATTTCAATCGACTTACCATTTGCTTCTATAGTGGGTTTATCTTCAAGTAAGGGCGAAATAATGATTTGATTTTGATCCTTAATCTGTATGTATTCGTTAAACTTTATAACAATTTTATCTGATTCAAAGTGTATGCTTTTATTAGCAGGCCTCGAACCAATTATTTTTGGTGGAATTTCATCTTTAAGTCCGCCATTTGGTGGCACTTGTTGCGCACAACCCAAGAGTATAAATATGACCCAATAGAAAGGAGATTTAATTAATTTCATTTTTTGCTGTGCTTTACCACAAATAAGATGCTCGAATGATTGTGAGTTATTGCAGCACTTATTGTGGATATGAAACCCCAGAATATACCTTTTATAAATCCCAATGCATTTTTTTGGTGATATTCACTTCGCATGGAGATATAAGGAGCATCAAAAATCATTGACTTTTCTGCTACCACACTAAAACCATTATTTGCCATTAAAAGTTTGAAACTCTTTCTGTTAAAGTGGTACAAATGTCTGGGCACATCATAACCGTCCCAATATTCTTTGTAATGTTTTGCATCGTAAGAATTTGAAATTGGAACTGCAATAAACATGGTTCCATCTGCTTTGAGCATCTTGCCTAAATCTTTCATTCTTTCATCAAGCCTATGAACATGTTCCATCACATGCCATTGGGTAATGATATCGTATGTATTTGCCGGCATATCTTTTAAGGATAATTCAGGAATAACTTTTATACCAAATTCTTTATCAACGTATTGAATGGCTTCTTCGGAAATATCTGCTCCCTCTGCTTCAAATACGCTATCTTCTTTTACGCCATTTAGAAAGTAACCTAGTCCGCATCCTAAGTCTAACAATTTTCCTGATTTATGGTATGATTTTATCGTTTTTAGCTTGCTCCCAATGCTATAATTTCGAACTAAATCATAAATTCTATAGGTTACGCCCAACTCAGATTTATCGGTTCCAGAATGTGATATATACCTATCAGATTGGTAATATCTTCCTATTTCCGTTTCATCTGGTCTAGGATTTGTAAATTGCAAAGTGCACTTTGCACATGCTACCACAGTAAATGATTCGCCGCTGGCTACGTAATCTTTGCAATCGAGTAGCTTCTTAAAATGCTTGTCTCCACAAACAGGACAGGTTTCTAGTATTTCCACTTTACAAAATAAAGAAATTATCTGCCCAAATGCACCATAAGTATGGATACATCTGAAGGAGAAATGCCACTAATTCTGGAAGCTTGGCCAAGGGTTTTTGGTCTCTGTTTTTTTAGTTTTTCTCTTGCTTCAATTGAAATTGACTTAACTGTCAGATAATCAAATGATTCTGGAATTACAAAGTCTTCCAATCGGCTCATTTTGTCTACCAATAGTTTTTCTTTTTCAAGATAGCCCTCGTATTTCATTAATACTTCTGCTTGAAGTATTACCTCATCAGTTAAGTAATGCGTTATTTTTGATACGGTAGGCCAATTTTCGGCCATTTGTTTAATTCCTATCTGTGGCCTGCTTATAATCTGATGTAATTTATAGTTTTGAGGCAATGGCGTGGTTCCTAATGAAGTTAAAAGGGGATTAGCCTCTTGTGGTGTTATAGATGTTTTTATAAAGTAATCTACCACTGTTTTTGTTTGTTCTATCTTCTTTTCTACATCTTGAAGCATTTGGTCTGATGCCAATCCTATAGCATGCGATTTTTGTGTTAGTCTAATGTCGGCATTATCTTGTCTTAACATCAACCTATATTCAGCCCTAGAGGTAAACATTCGGTATGGCTCATCTGTTCCTTTATTCACCAAATCGTCTATCAGAACGCCAATATAGGCTTCTGATCTCCCTAACACAAATGCATCCTTTTCATTGATTTTTAAGTGTGCATTTATACCTGCCATTAAACCCTGACAAGCTGCTTCTTCATATCCAGTGGTGCCATTTATTTGTCCAGCAAAATAGAGGTTTTCCACAAGCAAGGTCTCAAGGGTTAAACTCAATTGGGTAGGTGGAAAATAGTCATATTCTATTGCATATCCTGGTCTGAACATTTTTGCATTTTCAAAACCAGGAATTAATTTCATTGCCTTGTTTTGAATATGGTCTGGTAAGGAGGTGGAAAACCCATTTACATAGATCTCCACAGTATTCCATCCTTCAGGCTCTACGAAAATTTGATGCCTATCACGCTCGGCAAAACGATTTATTTTATCTTCTATCGATGGGCAATATCTTGGTCCCAGACCTTTAATTCTTCCTGCATACATTGGGGAGTCTTCGAATCCTGTTTTTAGAATATCGTGAACAGCCGAATTGGTATAGGTTATCCAACAGCACCTTTGATTTGTAATGGGACTGGTTTTTTTAGAGTAAGAGAATTTTTCTGGATGTTCATCTCCCTCTTGTCTTTCCATTTTGGTATAGTCGAGGCTTCTTCCATCTATTCTTGGTGGAGTACCGGTTTTCATTCTACCAGATTCAAAGCCCAATTCAACAAGCTGTTCTGTAATACCGGATGCCGATTTTTCACCTATTCTGCCCCCACCAAATTGTTTCTTGCCAATATGAATGATTCCGTTTAGAAATGTACCATTTGTAAGCACCACCGACTTAGATTTTATTTCTTGTCCCATGCCAGTTCTTACACCAGTAAGTTTACCATTGTCTACAATGAGAGATGTAACCATGTCTTGCCAGAAATCTACATTAGGCGTTTGTTCCAAAAACTCTCTCCAAAACTGACTAAACATCATTCTGTCATTTTGTGTTCTGGGACTCCACATAGCAGGGCCTTTAGACCTGTTCAGCATTCTAAATTGTATTGTAGATTTATCAGACACTATTCCCGAATACCCACCGATGGCATCAATTTCTCTTACAATTTGTCCCTTTGCTATTCCTCCCATTGCAGGGTTACAGCTCATCTGGGCAATTTTATTCATATCCATTGTGATGAGTAAAACAGAAGAACCAAGGTTCGCCGCCGCCGCTGCCGCCTCACAACCCGCGTGGCCCGCCCCCACTACTATCACATCGTATTCTTTAAACATTTTTTATTTTATTTGCAGGCAAAATTAGAGGTAACCACCCATTAATACAAGTCTAGCCTAAATGCCTTGTAACTAATTAATTAAATCATTGTTTCACGTGAAACTAGGCAATTAGAAGTTTTAAGGCCCCGTCTTCTGCCAACCGCATCTCTTTTTGTTGGTCTATAGTTTTATCCTGAAAACCTATAAGATGTAGGAGCCCATGTGCCATTACCCTATTTAGTTCCATGTCATACTTTGTGTTATTTAGTTTTGCATTCTCCTTTACCCTGTCTATACTAATATAAATATCCCCTTCAATTGCCCCACCAGGCTCGCCCATGTCGAATGTTATTATGTCTGTGTAATAATCATGGTTTAAATGCTCCTTGTTCATTTCAAGAATATATTCATCTGAGCAGAAGTTAAAACTTAATTCTTTTATCTCCGCCTTGTGTGACATCGAAACGCTCATAAGCCACAACTTAGTTTTGGTTTTATTTAGGCTCACAACCTTCTTTATATTATTAAACGTTATTGTCACTATCATGTTTTATCCTTTCTTTAAGTGTGTGCCAATGAACAATAGAAATTTGTTTTGATACCATATAATAGCAATTGTTTTCTAATTAATCATTACTTACACCATTAACCTATAGCCACTAAAAGTTTTACCATTCCACGTGGAACAGTTTGGTTTTTGCTATTTGCCATTCCACGTGGAACACTACCTTATTTTCAACGCCATTTCTCTTTATAATACACGCTCCTGACCCATTTTATAACCGCGCCCATCACCAAACCAATTTAAATTATTGTTGAATCCACCGCATCTTATTTCTTTTAACTAAAGGCCACTACAATATTGTTATTCCGTTTATTATTAATACAAACAACAAGGGCCATCAATGAATATAATTACCCGCCTCTTAAATTTGTGATAATGGATTGTTTTATCTATAGGAAACAATACGGCCCCTATTCTCTTAAGTTTATAAGATTGAACACGAACCATAACTTGTCTTTAACTAATAAACACCCCATTTTCCTTGTTCTACTGTCTCCTAATAACTTATCAAACCTTTATGCAGCTCATCTAATGCTTTGTCTATTTTAATTGATTGTAATATCGACAGATTCTTTTACAGACATATCCTCACTTATCTTATTATGGTTATATTCCCCTTAATATTTACTGTTTCTGTGCCCTGTCTTATCTGTGCAGTAAAGAAAAGAACATCGCCAGGGATATCTTGGCCCGCGTTGTTTATTCCTTTCCAGCCTAAAGACATGCTCTCTGTATTATACTCTAATTGCCCCCACCTATTATATACTTGAAACGAGCTTTTAGAAAGGTCTATTCCATCGCCAATAAAGTTGAAAATATTATTTACCCCATTGGGAACAATAGCGTTAGGGTAGTATATGTTTCCTGTCTTGATGTAGCATACTTTGTTACTCTGACTTGTGTTTGAACCGGCATTCTCAATGGCATTTATATAGTAGCAATAGGCCCCAAGAGCACCCTTATCGTCTATGTATATTGTATCAATTGCACTATTGGACAATGCCACGAAATTGCTCGCCTCAGCTACAGTACTTCCTGATGATCTGTAAATTATATATTCTTTAACGCCGGTGTTCCACGTGAAATAGGGACCCCAATTTAGACCCAGTTGGCTGTTTAGGTCAGATAATTTTAAGACGATGTTGTTTGACAGTTCGCTCGTGTCCGTTATTATCCCACACATGTTTCTGCTCATAAGATAGTATGTGTGCTTAAGCGTGTTGATAGCATCATTGTCAATATAGACCGACTCTGTACTAGCAAAACTATGGGCCAATACAGGAAACATTGCCTCACTTATTCTATATAGGTCTATGCTTAAATAGTTAGATAAGGGGTTTCTTTCAACCTTAACTTCTATATTATTGCCAATATTGTTGCTCACATAAGAAATTTTTGTGTCAAATGGGTTTATTGAAAAGCCAGTGTTGAATAGACTCGACATGTTGGAACTAGACGAAGAATGGGGCACACCAAGTTTTCTTGCCCTTACAAAGTATTCCACTTTTGTATTTACCATATTAATGTTTTCATTAAATGATAACACCGATGAAGCAAATGAATCTACCAATTGAAAAGTATTTCCGTTAATTCTGCGGTAAAGCTCATATACTCTTACTGGCCACCCAACATATGCATTCCAATTTAGGCTTATCTTATTCTCGCATGTGTCTATGCTTCCTTTTAGGCAGATTGTTTTATGCTGGTAATTGCCATATTCCTTCCTATTGTCGCAACTGTCCGAACTCGTAATGTCGTAGCTTAAGGATTTTGACTTTGGGTTAATTGTACTGTTGTCAACGTAAAACGTGTCTTTATAGTTTTCAATTAATCTTGGATCAGCCCTGTCATAATTGTATAAATAATAGGAACTAAAGTCGGGTGTTTTGTTTGATGTCCACCCCAGCATTACCGAATTGGTTATGGGATCAATGCTAACCGAATCTAAGATCGTAGAGTCAGGTTTTTGATCATCTATTTTTAAGGTATCTGTTGATGCCAAAATTGTGTCAATTCCGCAAATTATTTGGTAGGTGAAGAAGTAGCTCCAGTCTTTTGTACTGGGCACATTAGCATTGACGTGGCTATAGGTTTTACTTGCCACAAGAATTCCAGAATCCAACAAAAAAAATGGCAAAGCATCCGCATCTTTCGAGTAGAGTTTTAAATTCCCTACAATGATGCAGGCATTAGCATGAATTTGCCAATAAAGATTATTGTTGTTTCCACCATTACATACTCTAGCAAAGACTATTTTCTGGGCCATAACATTTCCAGACATGAGAGAGAGCATTATGATGACGAGAATTTTTTTCACTTTTTACCTACTATTACCTCAACGATATTTTGCTCTGAGAAGTATTTTTGTGCAAGTTCCTGTAACTCCTTTGCGCCAAGGGAGTTTAATATTTCTACAAATTCTGGGTAATAAGTATTGGGCAACTTATAATCGATTAGTATTTTAAGGCGATCTGCCAATGAAAAGGGTCCGTCCAAACTCCTAAGAAACGAGCCTAGATAGTAGTTTCGAGCTGTTTCAATTTCTGCCTCAGGAATTAGCTCCTCCCTAATCTTGGCCATCTCCTTGTAGATTTCCTCTAAGCCCAGACTCCTGTTTTTTGTGTTTATATCAGAGTCAATATACCAAGAAGAGCCTATTAAATTTGGCTCAATAACGGAATAAATACCATAGGTAAGGCCTTTGTCTTCCCTGATATTTTTCATTAATCTTGATCCAAAATATCCGCCAAAAATTAGGTTAAGAAACTGTAGTTTTCTAAACTCTGGGTGCGACCTAGAAATGCTTTGCTTGCCTATTCTAATGGCCGATTGAACTGAGTCGTTTTTTTCAATGAAATGTTTTCCTTGATTGCTCTTGCCTTGTATGTCGAGGTTTTCAGAAGAGTCTAATTGAAAGGGCGTACTCCTCATTTCCTCTATAATCTGATTTATAATTTCATCTTTGTATTTCCCAGATATCATCAGGTATTTTAAACCCAGTATATAGTTGCTAGAATAAAAGCTTTGCAGCGATTCCCTGTTAACGGCTTCTATCGATTCTTTAGTGCTAAAAGAAGAATACGGGTGCTCTTTGCCATACATGTTTGCATAGTAACTTTTCTTACACAAATAGCTGTTTTTCTTTTCATTAACCATTAGTTTCTGAATGCTATTCTTCTTTTGAATCTGTAATTCCTTTTCAGGAAATATCGAATCGGTTAGCGCCTCAATAAACAAAGGCAAGCACTTACTTAAGTGTTTTTCTAAACAGTATAGCGTAGCAACGGCATCGTCTGCATTGTTGCGGGTTTGAAAATAGGAGCCATAATAATCTAAGGCCTCTGCAAGATCCTTCGCACTCTTGTGAGAGGTGCCCTCGCTTAACATGCTAGCCGTAAATGCCGATTGTGCTAAGCTGATTTGCTTAATTAATCCCGCGTTAAATATTAAGTCTAACCTAATAACCTCTTGTGTGCCAGCATTTAAACCGTATAACAATAGCCCATCTCTTACTTCATAGGTGTGATAGTCTGGAAAGTTTAGCGATTTAACCGCATGAAATGCAGGCGCAATATTTCTATCTAAAATCATATTTTGGCGTGATAATATAAAGTGGAACAATTGCTCTCAACGAACATCGATTTTGAAACCTCTAAGAGCGAATCTGTTGTTACGCTTAGATAGTGGTCAATTTCGGTGTTTGCGAGGCTTAAATCGCCTAGAAACTCTGCAAAAGCCAGCTTCATAGCCCTATTCAAAAGGCTCAAATCCCCAAAGCGAATATTGGTTTCAGTTTTATTCAAAACCTTGGTCAATTCATTTGGATCAATTGGATTGTTTTTTAAAAATTCTAACTCCTCTAAAATGGCCAGTTCTGCCACTTCAAAACTGACACCCTTCATCAGTTTTCCCTCAATTAAAAACAAGCCAGGATCGGCATCACCACTAATATAAGTATCGAGTTCACTAAACAAATGTCGCTCTTTTACCAAGCGATTATAAAATCGCGCAGATTTCCCAGACCCCAAAATATCAGAAAGCAAATCGCACGAATAATAATCAGCGTCTAATCTGCCCCCCATGTGGTAGGCTTTAACCAACAAATCTAAAGGCACATCGTTGTATATGTGTTTGCTTCTAGCTTCGGTCTGAACCGGCTCTTGCTCGTATGGATTTCTTTGTGTCCCTCTTCTTTCAATTGGCCCGAACCACTTTTCTGAAAGTCGCTTCGTTTCTTCCAAACTAATCTTGCCCGCAAGAACCAATATCGCATTATTTGGAGCGTAGTAGTTAAAGAAAAAATCTTTAACCTGATCCAAGTTAACCTGCTCAATATGAGCTATTTCTTTTCCAATAGTAGGCCAGTTGTAAGGGTGCTTTTGATATGCTAAAGGAAGAACATGCAACCAAACATCGCCGTAAGGCTGATTGAGATAGCGCTCCTTAAACTCCTCTATCACCACATTTTTCTGAACATTCAGACTTTTTTGGTTAAAATCTAAGCTAAGCATGCGGCTGCTCTCCAACCAAAATCCGGTTTCAATATTGTTTGCTGGCAACGTTACATAATAGTTGGTTATGTCGTTGCTCGTAAAAGCATTGCTTTCTCCGCCAGCTATTTGCAATTCAACATCGAACTCTTTTACATGCGTTGAAGCCCCAAACATGAGGTGTTCAAACAAGTGTGCAAATCCCGTTTTGGATGGATCTTCGTCTCTGGAGCCTACGTTATAAAGGATATTCAGCGCACATAACTGCGTAGAATCATCAAAATGATGGATAACAGTAAGCCCATTATCCAGTTTAAATTGGTTGTAATTAATCAAAGGATGGGTGTTTTATTACCCACAAAAATAGTCAAGCTAAAGCGCTCATTGCATACGCCCTAATCACAACTATGCAGAATATATTGTGAATTGTATGCCTTAAACCTCACCCTCCCATTTGGCAATTACATACGTTGCCAAACAATTTCCAATTACATTAATCGATGTTCTGCCCATGTCCATCAAGGCATCAACAGCCAATATCGCAAAGGCTTTGGTAGGGTCGAGGCCCAAAGAGGAAACCGTGCTTACCAAAATTAAAAAGGAAGCCCCCCTCACCCCAGCAACACCTTTACTGGTTAACATTAAAATTAAACACATTTGAATTTGTTCGCCAATGGTGAGGTCAAATCCAGATGCCTGTGCAATGAAAACTGAGGCGAGAGACAAGTACAAGGTGGTTCCATCCAAATTAAAACTGTAACCTGTGGGCAAAACAAAGGCCACCACTTTTCTTGGAATGCCCATTTGCTCTAACTTTTCCATGGCCTTAGGAAGAGCGGCCTCAGAACTTGCCGTAGCAAAGGCAATAGACACTGGTTCCGAAATGGCATCAATAAACTTCTTAAAAGGCAGCTTAACCATCAGCCCTATTGGCACCAGCACCAGTGCGACAAATGCAAATAATGCCCCATATAAAGTGAGTACCAGTTTAAGTAAATTGCCTAAAACACCCATTCCTAAACTGGCAACTGAATACGCCATTGCACCCCCAACTGCCAAAGGCGCAAATAACATTACTATATGGGTAAACTTAAACATTACCTCACTTAATCCCTCTGAAAACAAAAGAATTGCTGCCTTTTTCTCCTCGTTTTTTACCATGGCCAAACCAATTCCAAAAAGAATACTAAATAGCACAATTTGAAGTATTTGGTTCTCGGCAACAGCCTTGGCAATGTTTTCTGGGAAAATGTCGAGAATTACATCATGACTTTGCTTTTGCGAAAGCAAACTATTGGCTTTCTCAATTTGGGAACTTTGAGCCTCTAGTTTTGATCCTACTCCAGCCTGCGAAAGGTTGATAGCAAAAAGTCCTATTACGAGTGCGACAGTGGTCACTACTTCAAAATATATGATGGATTTTAAACCCATTCTTCCAACTTGTCTAATGTTGGAGTGACCAGCAATACCCACCACCAGGGTGCTAAAAATTAAAGGAGCAATGATTGTCTTGATTAATCGCAGGAAAATATCACTTAAAACTTTCAGGGGTTTGCTTATTTCGGGGAAGTCGCTTCCTAAAGCAATCCCAATAAACATGGCAACCAAAATCCACGCCGTTAAATGCCGCTTTTCTATCGCAAACCATACCGCTAAGCCTAGTGCGACCCAGCGCAGAATTTGTAAAATAGGAGCAGGTAATTCTATAGAATGATTTTGGTTCAGAAAGTATAAAACCGAAAATAATCCCAAAAACGAAAGTGTTGCTATAAGTAATCTTTTTGCCTTCATTGGTCAAACATAAGAAAGTTAATCCTCAAAAAATAAACTTGCCCCTTAAACCTTATACCTTATTTTCGGTCTTAGATTCACAAAACAAAATTTTAACACATGAAAAAAACAATAATTTGGGTATTGACGCTATGTCTATTTAGTACCCTTTTGTTTTCAAGTTGCAAAAAGAACAAAGAACTTGATACCGATATTACATCTGCCGAAGACCAAAGTGAGGGGGAGTTGGTTTACGATCAAATTTTTAAACAGGTAGATCAAGCCGCCGGTGATGAAGGCTTAAAAAAAGGAGCTTATCCCATTATTACCAAAGATACCTTTGCCAATCCCAAAACCATGCGCATCAACTATGGCACAAGCAATTATCTGTGTTTAGATGGCAACTACCGCCGCGGGCTTATCTTAGTTAGCTGGACAGGCAGATACAGAGATGCAGGCACGGCAATACAGGTTGGTTTCGATGGATTTTATCAAAACAACAACCTAGTGGAAGGCACCAAATCAATTACCAATAACGGACCCAATGCACTTGGCGAGCTTAGCTATACCATAGTGGTAAATGGAAAAATTACCAACCCATCCTTACAATCGCATAGTTGGAATAGCAATAGAACCCGTACTTGGGTAGCTGGCCAGAACACCCTTACAGCCCTAGACGATGTTTACGAAATTACAGGTACAACAAGCGGAACCAACCGCAATGGCATAAATTATGCGGCACAAATTACCACCAAACTCCGCGTAGAATTAGCCTGTGATTGGCGCATCGTAAGTGGCGTTATTGAAGTAACACCAGAAGGCAAAAATTTACGCAAAATTGATTTTGGCAATGGAGCCTGCAATGGCTTAGTAACCGTTTCCGTTAACGGCCGCACCAAAACGTTCTCAAGAAAAAAATAATGCCAATTGCAATTATCAAAAAGCCCGTGGCAATTTGACAAATTTATTAGGGTAAATGCAGGTATAACAAAATAAAAGCACAATGAGATATGTCTCGAAATAGAGCCGTTGTTTTGTTATATCTGTATAAATAATTTTATAGCAAACTCTTAAGGCTCTTAGAATTTTCTTTTTCGGTTTCAACCAATGGCGCGGCAGCGCAGCAATCTAACGCAAAGCTTTTTTCGGTTTGATGCAATGGTGCGGCCGCGCAGCAATCTAACGCAAAGCTTTTTTTGGGTTTAATGCAATGAAGTGGCAGCGCAACAATCTAACGCAAAGCTTTTTTCGGTTTGAACCAATGATGCGGCAGCGCAGCAATCTAACGCAAAACTTTTTTCGCGTTTAATGCAATGGTGCGGCAGCGAAACAATCTAACGCAAAGCTTTTTTCGGTTTGAACCAATGATGCGGCAGCGCAACAATCTAACGCAAAGCTTTTTTCGGTTTGAACCAATGGTGCGGCAGCGCAGCAATCTAACGCAAAGATTTTTTCGGTTTGAACCAATGGCGCGGCAGCGCAACAATCTAACGCAAAGATTTTTTCGGTTTGAACCAATGGTGCGGCAGCGCAGCAATCTAACGCAAAGCTTTTTTCGGTTTGAACCAATGGCGCGGCAGCGCATCAATCTAACGCAAAGTTTTTTTTCGGGTTTAATGCAATGGTGCGGCAGCGCATCAATCTAACGCAAAGATTTTTTCGGTTTGAACCAATGGTGCGGCAGCGCAGCAATCTAACGCAAAGCTTTTTTTTGGTTTAATGCAATGATGCGGCAGCGCAACAATCTAACGCAAAGCTTTTTTCGGTTTCAACCAATGGTGCGGCAGCGCAACAATCTAACGCAAAGCTTTTTTTGGGTTTAATGCAATGGCGCGGCAGCGCAGCAATCTAACGCAAAGCTTTTTTCGGTTTGAACCAATGATGCGGCAGCGCAGCAATCTAACGCAAAGCTTTTTTCGGTTTGATGCAATGGTGCGGCAGCGCAGCAATCTAACGCAAAGCTTTTTTTTGGGTTTAATGCAATGATGCGGCAGCGCATCAATCGATAAGTAATCGCTTTGTGGTTTATAAGGATTGACAACTATAATTAATGAAAGAAAAAGGCCCGTAGCTTTAAAGCGCCCCACAGATAAGATTTTATCAAAAAGGCATTTTCTAGTTTTCTCGGTTAAATTGGAAAAGAGCAAGATAGTCACCAAATTATCCATTTGGGTCCGAAACAATTGCAATCTTAGTTTTGTGAGGGTGATTACTCGTTTGTGAGTTTTAATAGCTAAATATACAACAACTTACACTTAATATTCAGACCAATTTCGATCAAATGTTTTTGTCGGTTTAGCCCAAATTAATCAATAGGAGGCTTGAAAAACCGAATGATTTGATTTATTCGATTCAGCATTTTTTAATGCTGAATTTGGGTTTAGCGTTCTTAATATGGCATAATTTAATGCATAAACACAAAACACCATCACCGTATTTATAAAGTGTATTTTGTCTTTTTGAGGTTTTGTTTCCATAATGACATGTCGTTTTGTTACGAGTAAAATTTTTAGGAACCTGCCCATGAAGGATTATCCCCAAAAGAGTCGGTTTCTTTTTGTGGATAAATAGGATAAATCCTTAAATTATAGCTATCTTTGCAGGCTATTATTAACATTAGCCCGCTCTGGTTGACCCAAACATGGTTGTGAGTGCACAAAATGGAGCGATTTGAAGGGCCAAGAAAAACAAATTAGATTAGATGAAAAGAGAGCAGTCAGGGAATAAGTCGGCAAGGCCAAGAACGAGTTCGAGCGCACCAAGGAAAAGTAGTTCACCAAGAGGGGGATCTTCGGCAGGACCAAGAAAATCGGGAGATAAGCCATATGCACGCAAATCGGGAGATAAGCCTTACGCACGCAAAACGAGTGGTGGCGATTTCTTCAAGAAGGATAGTGATGGCAGTAGGCCATATGCCCGCAAATCAAGTGGCGACGGGTTTAAAAAAGACGGCGAAAGCAGGCCTTATGCACGCAAAACGGGAGATAAGCCTTACGCACGCAAAACGAGTGGTGGCGATTTCTTCAAGAAAGATGGCGATAGCAGCAAACCTTACGCCCGTAAAACGAGTGGCAACGGATTTAAGAGAGATGGAGAGAGTAGACCTTACGCCCGCAAAACGGGTGGTGGCGACTTTTTCAAGAAGGATAATGATGGAACTAGGCCTTACGCCCGCAGAACTAGCGGCGAGGGGTTTAAGAGTGATGGCGAAAGCAGGCCTTACGCCCGCAAAACGAGTGGGGATGGGTTTAAGAGAGATGGCGAAAGCAGGCCTTACGCCCGCAAAACGAGTGGCGATGGGTTTAAGAGAGACGGCGAAAGCAGGCCTTACGCCCGCAAAACGAGTGGGGATGGTTTTAAGAGTGATGGCGAAAGCAGACCTTACGCCCGCAAAACTAGTGGCGATGGGTTTAAGAGTGATGGCGAAAGCAGGCCTTACGCCCGCAAAACGAGTGGGGATGGTTTTAAGAGAGACGGCGAAAGCAGACCTTACGACCGCAAAACTAGCGGCGAGGGGTTTAAGAGAGATGGCGAAAGCAGGCCTTATGCCCGCAAAACGAGTGGGGATGGGTTTAAGAGAGATGGCGAAGGATATAAGAGAGACGGCGATAGATTCAATAAGGAAGATAATTTTGAGGCGGGTAAAAGAACTGGACCAGGCGCAAAACGTGGAGACAAAAAAGACTTTGCCGAAAGGGAAAAAAAGGCTTTTGGATCTGCAGATACTTACAAAGAAAGAAAAGAGGCTCCTAGCTTTTTAGATAAGCCGGCGTTTGACGAAAGGAAGCCAGGAACAAGAACGAGGAAATCTAGGGATTTTTCTGAAGGCACTTTGGGCAAAGGAAAATTCACTAAAAAATCGGAACTTAAGGGCATTCAGCCGCGTGAGGTTAAAGAATATAGCGACGATGATTTTAGGTTCAAAACGCCAGGATCTAGGGGCAAAAGAATTGATTTAGGTAAGGACAAGGAGTTTATTTCTAAGTCTAAATCACAATCGAAAGAAAGAGTTACCGAGGAGGCGCTTAGTGTAGGCGAATCTGTTAGACTAAACCGTTTTATTTCTAATGCCGGCGTTTGTTCAAGAAGAGAAGCTGATGAACTAATTGGTGCAGGTTTGGTGAGCATAAATGGCGCGGTTGCAACCGAATTGGGAACCAAGGTTAAAGCTGGGGATGTGGTGCGTTTTAATGGCGAAAAATTGGCCGTTGAGGCAAAGGTATATTTGGTGATGAATAAGCCTAAAGATGCAATTACCACCTTAGATGATCCAGATGGTAGAAATACTGTAATGGATATGTTTGAAGGAAAAATGAGAGAGCGAGTTTACCCAATTGGTCGCTTAGATAGAAACACGACTGGCGTGCTTTTATTAACCAATGATGGCGAGTTGGCTCAGCGATTGATGCATCCTAAATATGAAATCAAAAAGGTTTATAAGGCTACTTTAAATAAGAACATGAAGCCTGCAGATTTGTGGACGCTATCTAACGGGGTTGAGTTGGAAGATGGTTTTATTAAACCAGATGCGATTGCTCAATCTGATGCGAAGAACAAAAACGTGGTTGGAATTGAAATTCACAGCGGAAAAAACAGAATTATACATAGAATGTTTGAGCATCTAGGCTATACATTAGACAAGTTGGACAGGGTTTTATATGCTGGTATGGAAAAAGGTGCGCTTAAGCGTGGTGAGTGGAGAGAGCTAAACGACAAGGAGTTGAAAGCATTAAAAAAGAGTGTGCATCTTAAATAGACCATTGAACCCCATTAATTAAAAAAATATACTAATTTCGCAACATTAATTCATTAAAAAATGAACTTTACATTGTTATTTATTGGAAACCTAGGTGGTGGAGAGTGGCTAATTATTTTATTGGCTATCGTGTTTTTATTTGGCGGTAAAAAAATACCTGAATTGATGCGTGGCATTGGGCAGGGTGTGCGAGAATTCAACGACGCTAAAAAGAACGTGAAAGACCAGATTGAAGAAGGCATGAAAACCAAAGACCAAGAAACCAAATAAGAGAAGCCTTATTCTGAAATGACCTATTCTAGCTTATCAAATATACAAACCGATTTACAATTGGGCAAAATTTCTTTGCCAAAATTGGTTGATTATTATCTTTCTAATATTGAGTCGAATAAACACCTAAATGCTTTTTTAGAGGTTTACACAGATGAAGCAAAAGAAAGGGCACAACTTATTAATTCCAAATTGGAATCGGGTAAAGCGGGTCGACTAGCAGGGATGGTGATTGGTTTAAAGGACAATATTTGTTACAAGGATCACCGAGTATCTGCTTCATCTAAAATTTTAGAGGGCTTTATCTCTGTATATTCGAGCACTGTGGTTGAGCGTTTGCTGGCCGAAGATGCCATTATCATTGGTCGCCTAAATTGCGATGAATTTGCGATGGGTGCATCTAATGAAAATTCGGCATACGGGCCTGTGTTAAATCATGCTGATCCAACGCGAGTTGCGGGTGGTTCTTCTGGTGGCGCGGCGGTTTCAGTTCAGGCAGACATGTGTTTGGCCAGTTTAGGAAGCGATACGGGGGGAAGTATCAGGCAGCCCGCCTCTTTTTGTGGATTGTATGGGTTCAAACCAACCTATGGAAAAATTTCTCGTTGGGGCTTAATTGCCTATGCTTCTTCTTTTGATATTATTGGGCCTATCGCAAAAAGCGTTGAGGATATTCAATTGTTGATGGAGGTGATTGCTGGTATAGATGAGCATGATGCTACGGCTTCTGAAAGGCCAGTTGGACAATTTGTTGGATTGCCAAAAACAAATAAAAAGCACAAATTTGCCTATATTAAAGAAACCATGGAGACCGAAGGGGTAGAGCCTGCGGTTAAATTGGCTATGGAAGCTTATATACAAAAATTGAAGGATGCTGGTCACCAAGTGGAGCCAGTAAGCTTTGATTTGTTGCCATATTTAATTCCGGTTTATTATACGTTAACCACGGCGGAAGCCTCTTCTAATTTATCTCGTTTTGCAGGCATGCATTATGGGTTTAGAAGTGAAAAGGCGGTAGATTTAGAAAGTACAGTGCGCAAATCGCGTTCTGAAGGCTTTGGCCCAGAAGTAAAACGAAGAATTATGTTAGGAACCTTTGTGTTGTCTGCTGGTTATTATGATGCGTATTATAGCAAAGCACAGAAAGTAAGGCGTTTGGTTCAGGAGAAAACCTCAAAAATATTTGAGGAGTTTGATTTCATTCTTTCTCCTACTTCGCCCACAACTGCGTTTAAAATTGGCGAGAAATCTGACAATCCATTGGCCATGTATTTGGCTGATATATTTACCGTACATGCAAATATTGCGGGTGTTCCGGCTCTAAGCATTCCTTTTGGAAAGGATGAAAATGGGATGCCAATTGGCGTTCAAATTATGGCTAAGATGCATGAAGATTCGCAGTTGCTCGCCCTAGCCGAGGGTTTGGCTTAGGGCACGAAACTAAAATAGTCCTCGCCATTAGTTTGGCTTAGGGTGTTTCTATTAGAGGCCAAACGGGCCTAATTCATGTTAAAATCTTGATTACTTTATTACCTTGTGTTGCTACATAAGGATTAAATTGCGTTTATGGCAGTATTATTGAAAAGACTGGTGATATTTGTGTTTGTTTTGGGTGCGGTGGGTATTGCCAAGGCGGGTGTTGACGAGGTTTACCAAGCACGTTTGGCTGCACTGAAGAGCCCTTTGGAATTAACGTATAATCCACAAGTTAAACAGTTTATTGAGGATTATTTAAATAATCCAGAAAAAACAAAGTCCTTAATAAGTAAAAGTAGGCGATATTTTCCAATGTTGGAAAAAGGCTTGCGCGCAAAGGGTATTCCAACCGAATTAAAATATTTAGCCGTTGCTGTGTCGGAGTTGGACCCATCTGCTTTAAACGCCTCTGGTGCAAGCGGCATTTGGATGATGGCCTATCCCATAAGCAAAATGTATAAACTTAAGGTAAATACGTATATCGACGAGCGCAGAGATCCGTTAAAATCTACATCGATTGCTGCACAACATTTTAAGGATTTGTTTAGCATTTATAAATCATGGCCTCTGGCTATTGCAAGTTATGGTTGTTCTCCTGTTACCTTAAATAAATGCATTCATATAAGCAACAACAGTTTGTATTTTTGGGACATTTATCCGCACATGCCTTCCTTTTGCAAGGATTTATACCCAAGGGTAATAGCAACAGCCTATATCATGAATTATTACCGGGAGCATGGAATTACCTTGGTAGATATGAAGGTGGATGTGGAGACCGATTCTTTGCTTGTGAATAAATGGCTTTCTTTTCAGCAAATATCGTCTGTAACAGGCGTGAGCATTGAAGAACTGCGCGAGTTAAATCCGGTTTTTAGGAAAGATATTATTCCGTTTTCGGTAGAAGGTTATTTTATTAGGGTTCCAAAAAGCAAATCTAAAGAATTTATTCTCCTAAAGGATTCGGTTTATAGGCCCATAAACAGCAGCGAAATACTGGCTGATCCAATCAAAAAGATTCAGGAGGAATCTATAGACACCCTTGCTGGAGCAAAACAGAATACAACAAAATTTAGCAAAAAGAAACTTTTGTATACCGTTAAAAAAGGGGATAACCTGGGCGATATGGCCGATTGGTTTGATGTAACGGCAAAGGAAATTAAATCTTGGAACAAGCTTAAGAGCAACAACTTAAAATATGGTCAAAAGCTAATTGTTTGGGTAGAAGGGAGCAAAGTTGGCTATTACAAAAAGATAAATTTAATGAGCTTAGCCCAGAAAAACAAGATAAAAAGGAAAGACTAATAGCCTCTAAAACCAATTAATTGTAATTTATACCGATGCGCAATATTTAATAGTCCAAATGTATGTAGACAAAAAACCTTGTCTTTCTGCATTTATCCCACTAAAATCAAATTGCCATTTGGCCTAATTTGATTTTAGTAATTGTATGAGTAGGGTAGTTTTCGTTTTGTGTTTTTTGCAGGAAAATGGTTTGAAGAAAACAGGTTTATCGGAATAATTTATCAAGGGCATAATGAAATTGCATAACTAGCATAAAAAAAGCCGATTAGAATTTCTGATCGGCTTTTTTGTTGAGTTCTTAATTAAGAATATTAATAAGATCTTCTGTTGTCTCCTCTGTCGTTGTTAAAAGACCTTCTTTCACGGTTAGGTCTTTCTTCGCGTGGACGAGCTTCGTTAACGGTAATGTTTCTGTCTTTGAAAGATTGACCATTTAGAGAGTTGATTGCGTTTTGTGCGCCAGTGTTTTCTGGCATTTCAACAAATCCGAATCCTTTGCTACGGCCAGTAAACTTGTCATTAACGATGTTAATACTTGATACTTCGCCATACTGCGAAAACAGGCCGCGCAACTCATCTTCAGTTGTGCTCCAGTTTAAATTTCCAATGTAGATGTTCATGAATAAAATAATATGAAATTCAAAGGTAGATTAATTTGTATCAAATCCAAATGTTGTGCACCATTAATTCACAAATTTGCAAAATTCGCAATAATTTATTTTTGAAGCACTTAGGTTATTTCTTACGGGTTACTTCGTAAATATAGTCCTGAATGCGCGTGCGAAGATTGGATTGAGCCAATTTGTTGTTTTCTGCATTGGGGTAAACGCGGTTCGACAAGAACACATAAACCAAATCCGTTTTTGGATCAGCCCAAGCACAAACCCCTGTAAAGCCGGTATGACCAAAGGTGAGTGGAGAGCATTCCGAACCTGTTGGGGAAGGCTTTAACGGATTTGTTTCTGGCTTATCAAAACCAAGTCCGCGCCTTGATTTTTTGTTTTGTTTGCTTGTAAATAGTTGAACGGTTGAGGCTTTTAAGACGCGCACATTGCCGTATATTCCTTCATTTAACAACATTTGCATTAAAATGCCCACGCTGTTTGCATTGCCAAATAAACCTGCATGCCCGCTTACGCCACCTAACATTGAAGCTGCTGGATCATGAACATAACCTTGCAACAATTGCTTTCTAAAGGCGGTATCCATTTCTGTTGGGGCTATGCTTGCTTTAGGCACTCCACTTTTAAGCGGATTAAAGGATAAATTTGCAATAGAGAGGGGGTCGTAGAAATGTTCATTCATAAAGGCTTCGAATGGCATATTGCTTACATTTTCGACTAGTTTTCTGAGTAAAATAAATCCCAAGTCGCTATATAAATATTCACCCGAAGTTCTTAAATCGGCCATGGCAATAACATTGAACATCTCTTGCTCACAATTTTTATCAATCCAAAGGCTATCTGTTAATTGCAGGCAATTTTTATCTGTTTTTTTATTGCTATACCACGCTGTATCGAGCTTTCCATTGATAATGGTTCTTTTGTAAAATGGAATGAAGGCAGGGAAGCCCGCTTGGTGGAGCAAAACATCCTTGATGCTGATTTTTTCTTTTGCGGTGCCTCTTAAGAATGGCAAGTAAAGGCCTAGCTTGTCATTTAATCCAATGGCCTTTTCATCATACAACTTCATGATGGCAAGGGTGGTGGCCAACACTTTTGTGAGTGAGGCTAAGTCGTATAGGTGGTAATTCTGGACTTTAGTTGAACTTGTATCGTAGGTAAAAGAGCCGAATGATTTGTTATAAATTACTTTGCCATTTTGTGCAATAAAAACCTGGCAACCAGGCATTGCCTTTTCTTTAATTCCTTGCAACACCATGGTGTCTATAAAACTTAAGGCAAAATGGTCAACACCCACTTCTTCTGGCATCACATATTCGAAGCGTTGAATGGGTTCAGTCATAATTCCTGAAGCAAGCGGAAAGGCGGCTGTTACCGAAACGGGCATTTTACCTTTAGAAGGAATTGCCCCCATTAAAACTTGTGCGGCTAATTGATTATATAAGGGCAAATCTTCATAGGCAACTATTACATTTCTTGCTTGGGTAAAATACTGTAAAATGTATGGATTGCCGTGGTTCACCAAAATGCACTTCCTATCAAGAATTAAGCGATTGATAAAGGAGATTTGAGCTTGTGTGAGGCCTAATTTTCTGCTCACAAACCTGCTGGTATTATGTAGGCTAATAATCACTAGGTTATAGCGCTGCATGTTAGAAAACATGGAATCAAATGCGGCCAAACTTTCGCTTTTATCGATAGAATAATAATCGGCTTTTACATAATTAGAAAGCGTTTGTTGGAAGCTGGTGAACTGATTATTGCCCACCGCAAGGCTGGCAATTTTATACTTTTCGGGCGATTCGAAAGGAATGAGGTTGTCCATGTTTTTGGCAACCACAATGCCTTGTTTAATCACTTTTTTAATGAGTAAATCGGTTGCACAACAATTTAAATCTTGATTCAAATTGGCCAATTCAATGGCCTTGTATTTGTTTAGTCCTGCCCAATGTTTAGTGATTAATATTTTTCGGCAGGCATTGTTTACCTCTGCCTCCGAAATTAAACCACAGCTCATATAATCTTTGATCCAAAAAATGCTTTGTGGTACTTCTTCTACAAAGAGCAAAAGTTCGTTTCCTGCGGCCAAGGCTTTAGCGCTCACTTCTCCAGGCGCCGCATAATTTGCAACCCCTTTCATGTTTAGTCCGTCGGTTACAATAAGGCCTTCAAAACCCATCTCTTCTTTTAGCAGTTTTTTTACGGTTAAGGGCGATATTGAACTGGCCCTATTGTTGGTAGTGTCTATTGCGGGCACAAACAAGTGCCCAACCATAATGCTACCAACATCGTTCTTTATTAACTCTTTAAAAGGGTATAATTCCAACGAATCTAGTCGCTTTCTGTTTCCTTTGATTACAGGCAAATTAAAATGCGAATCAGATTCGGTATCTCCGTGGCCGGGAAAGTGTTTTGCGGTGGCCAAGACATGGTTGTTTTGAAGCCCTTTCATGTAAGCTATACCTTGTTTTGCCACCACATATTTATTTTCGCCAAAACTTCGGTCGTTTATAACAGGGTTAGCAGGGTTGTTATTTACATCTATATCTGGCGCAAAATTTACATGAATGCCCAGTCGCTTGCAGTGTTTGGCAATTTCTGCGGCCATTTCTTCTGTTAGGCTTGCATTGTTAGCGGCACCTAGAATCATTTGTCTTGGAAACACGGGCGTGCTATCTAGTCTCATGTTTAAGCCCCATTCTCCGTCAATGCTAATGAGCAGTGGCACTTTGGCCACAGCTTGATATCTATTGGTTAAAACAGCCTGCTTATGTGGTGTGCCCTTCATAAACATTAGGCCACCAATCTTATTATCTTTTACCAGTTTTTCAATGTCTTTTAAGTAATTGCTGTCTCTTTGTGTCCAAACGGCAACGGTAAAAAGCTGTGCTATTTTCTCGTCTAAGGTGAGGGTATTCATCACAGAATCTACCCAAGGATTGTTCTTTTGCCAATTGATGACATGATTTTGGGCAAATGTTACTTTGGAAATCAAGGAAACGAGCAGCGCAAATAATATAAGGTGGGTGGTTTTTAGCATTTTACTTTACAAAAAAGCAAAATAAGTGGCACATTTTCATTGCACCTAAACATAACTTATTAACGATGTTTTAGTTGAAAGTTCTCCACAGTATAAAAAGTCTGAAAAAAAAGCGGGTGATTTGTATTGGTATGACAGATATAGTAAAACTTTTGCCAGACCATGTGGCGAGTCAAATAGCAGCAGGGGAGGTTATTCAAAGGCCATCCTCTATTGTGAAGGAATTGCTCGACAATGCAATCGACGCAGGGAGTACCGAAATTATCTTGTTCATAAAAGACGCAGGAAAATCCTTGGTTCAGATCGTAGATAATGGGAGTGGAATGAGTGCAATTGATGCCCGCATGTGTTGGGAGCGACATGCAACGTCGAAAATTGTTCAGACAGAGGATATTTTCAAGATAAATACCATGGGTTTTAGGGGAGAAGCATTGGCAAGTATTGCCTCTGTTGCTCACGTGGAAATGAAGACTAAAAGGGAATCTGATGAGTTGGGTACTTATATTTTGGTGGAGGGCTCTTCTGTGAAGAAACAAGAGCCAGTTGCAACGGCTGTTGGAACCAATATCACCGTAAAAAACCTGTTTTATAATATTCCGGCTAGGAGAAATTTCTTGAAATCTAATCCGGTTGAGTGGAAACATATAGCGGAGGAATTTAACAGGGCATCTTTGGCTAATCCGAGCATAAAATTTCAACTGTATCACAACGATGAAGTTCAATTGGATTACCCAAGCGAAACCCTTAAACAGCGCATTTGTTCCGTATTTGGTGGTCGCGCCGAGGAAGATTTAATTGAATTGGATGAGCAAACCAGTATTATACACGTAAAGGGTTTTATTGGCAAGCCAGAATTTGCCAAACGAATTAGGGGGGAGCAGTTTTTCTTTGTTAATAGAAGATTTTTTAAAGATCCTTATCTCAACCATGCTGTTAGCAATGCCTTTGAAGGAACCATTAGCAAGGAACAATTTCCGTTATATGTGATACAAATAGACATAGACCCTGCTCAAATAGACATTAACATTCACCCTACAAAAACAGAGGTAAAATTTGAGGATGATAGAAATGTGTATCAGATTTTGAGGGCAGTGGTGAGAAAGGCTTTGGGCGAATATGTGCAGAGTCCGGGGGAGGAGCGTTTTGACGACAACCGTTTTATGCAATTGCAGTTAAATCCACCAAGTACCAATGAGCTTAAGTCGTTTTCGAGCATGAATGCTACTGTTAGCAAGCCAGATTGGGGTGGCTTTAAGGAGATTTACCAAGAGCAAAGAAAACAAAACGCGCAACATTGGGAGACGCTTTTTCAGAAGTCATCTGAAGTGCTAATTAATGAGCATACGCAAGTCTCTTTGTTGCCAACAAATACAGAAGACATTGTTGATTCTCGCGTTTTTTTTCAGTTAAACAATCAATATATTGTTACGCCCATAAAAAGCGGTTTGATGTTGATTCATCAGCAAGCCGCCCACGAAAGAATCTTATACGAAAAATATTTAAATGCCTTGGAGCACAATCCCATAGCGAGTCAACAATTGTTGTTTCCAAAGGTGGTTAACCTGTCGGTAGGTGATGAGGCCATTTTAGAAGAGATTTTGCCCGAAATGGGAGCCTTGGGTTTTACCGTAAATGCATTTGGAAAAAACGCGTTTGTTATCAATGGTTTGCCGGCCGAATTGCACCTCGAAGATGAGCAAGAACTGCTAATGGGCATTATTGAAATGTATAAGGTTAATAAGCAAAGTGAAATTGGAAAGCATAAAAATGTGGCAAAAACACTCGCCAAAAAGGCGGCTATAAAGCAAGGGTTGCGACTAAAACTAGAGGAGATGAATAGATTGGTGGATGAACTGTTTGCCTGCTCGGAGCCGCAGTATTCGCCAGATGGCCGACCATGTGTTAGCAAGCTTACTTTGCAAGACATTGGCAAAATGTTTTAGCTCAATTTGATGCCGCACTTTATAGGGTAACATAGACTATTCCTTTTTTTAGACTTATTTTGCAAAAAAAAATTTCATGTATCAGTCGAACCGACCAAGTAGCTTTTCCAATTTTCCACCGGTAGTAAAGAATTTATTGATTATAAATGGACTTTGTTTTCTGGCTTATTTAGCATTAGAAAGCAGAGGGTTTTTTAACATGAACCAAGTGCTTGGTTTATACTATCCAGAATCAAAGTTTTTTAAACCTTATCAGCTCCTTACCCATGTTTTTATGCATGGCTCTTTCACGCATTTGTTTTTTAATATGTTTTCCTTGTGGATGTTTGGCAGTGTATTGGAGAATTACTGGGGTGCAAAGCGGTTTTTTATCTATTATTTTGTAACCGCATTTGGCGCTGCTTCCTTACAAATTGGCATCAATGCCATTGAAATATATCAAGTGAAGGCTGCTATTTCTGATTTTTATTTACAGGCAGATTATGACTCGTTTCTTAAGCTAATTCAGCGAGATTCCTTTTTGGCAAATGACATTCATGTGGTAGATTTTTTAACTGGTTGGCAACGCGAACCCAATAACCCAGAATTTTTATCTAGCGCCAAAGAGATTACCGATTACATGCTTTCGCGCAAAATGAATGTACCCATGGTGGGTGCCAGTGGCGCGGTGTTTGGGCTTTTATTGGGCTTTGGCATGTTGTTTCCAAATACTACTTTAATGATGTTGTTTATTCCATTTCCAATTAAAGCCAAGTATTTTGTGATTATGTACGGCGCGCTTGAATTGTACCAAGGGATTTCGGCCAATCCATCCGATAATGTGGCCCATTTTGCGCATTTGGGCGGCATGCTATTTGGGTTTATCCTCATAAAAATATGGAACAAAAGCAACCGTCAACACTTTTATTAAAGGTCGGTTCGAACCAAAATAATTATTAAAAAAGTTTTTAGAAAATGGAACAAGAGGAGAGAAAACCCGCGTTATTTGCTATTTATTCGCGTTGGGTGGTGCTGGGTTTTTGCGTGTTTTTTAGTCCGGTTTTTGGCGGATTTCTGCTAAGGCAAAACTTGTACGATAAAGGCCTGAAGGCTGCAGGAAACTTGGCATTATTGGTTTCATTTGCCATGGCCCTGGTTACGGCCTTGGTTTCTTCAACAGAATGGCGCGGACCAGGTACTACTTTTGCCCTAAACTTTATTCAGGGGGCTTTGTTGGTGGAGTTTGTTTTTAGAAAATATTTTACGAACGAAGACGACTATCCTAAAAAAACCATGAGGAAGCCGTTAATTGTGTCGTTCTTGGTTATTCTGGTGATTCTTTCTTTAATGCAATTGACTGGAGTGCCATTAACGCCGCAATAAATAATAGACGCATCAAGCTATTTGTGGTTAACTTCACTTGATTGATTAAGGTAACTGATTAGTTTTGCCTTATGGAATCTGCCTTGTTTTTAACCGTTATTTTAGTCTACTTCTTAGTTCTTTTGGGCGTAGCATACTATACCTCAAGAAATGCCAATAACGAGACGTTTTTTATTGGCAACAAAAGCAGTCATTGGGCTTTAGTGGCCTTTGGAATGATTGGCACCTCTCTGTCGGGCGTTACCTTTGTGTCTGTTCCTGGCACGGTTGAGTTTGCTAAGTTTAGTTATTTTCAGGTTGTTATTGGGTACTTTATTGGATATTTTGTGGTAGCCTTTGTCTTGTTGCCGCTTTATTATCGCTTGAAACTTACCTCTATTTATAATTATTTAGGTCAGCGTTTTGGCATGGCTTCCTATAAAACGGGCGCCATATTTTTTATCATTTCAAGAACATTGGGCGCTACCTTAAGGCTTTATTTGGTGATTAATGTATTGCAAATATTTGTGCTAAATCAATTAGGAATCAATTTTCATACAACCACCCTAATCATTTTGCTCATGATTTTGTTATATACATTTAAGGGTGGCGTAAAGACCATTGTTTGGACAGATACACTGCAAACATTTTTTATGCTGTTGGCTTTGGTGGTTTGTGTTTTTTATATCATGGACGATCTTCACATGAGCTTTACAGAAACCCTCAGCAGCTTAGGAGATAGCGGGCATCTTCAGGTTTTTAATTTTGATGTTTTGGATAAAAAATATTTTATAAAACAAGTTATTGGTGGTGCATTTATTACCATTGCCATGACAGGTTTGGATCAGGAAATGATGCAAAAAAACATTAGTGTAAAGACGTTGGGCGGCGCTCAAAAGAACATGGTTTTGTTTAGCTCTGTGATGGTCTTGGTTAATTTTTTATTCCTTCTTTTGGGAGGCGTTTTATATTTATACGCCACCAGCAAAGGAATTACGGTAAAAGGAGACGACTTGTTTCCAACCATTGCTTTAAGTCACTTGCCAGTTTGGGTTTCATTGATTTTTATAATTGGGTTAATATCGGCATTATTTCCTTCGGCAGATGGCGCAATAACAGCGCTTACCTCTTCTTTTTGTTTAGATATTTTGGGCATACAACGCAATAAAAACCTAAGTGAAGTGCAACAGTCGAACACCCGGAAAATGGTGCATTTGGGGTTTGCCTTTTTGTTTTTATTGATGGTTTATTATTTTAAAATTCTAAACAACAAATCCATTATTGGCATTTTATTAGACATTGCGGGATATACCTATGGGCCGTTACTGGGCTTATTTGCTTTTGGCATTTTAACCAAACACCAAGTGAAAGATTTGTATACTCCCGTTGTGTGTATTCTTTCGCCATTGTTGTGTTACCTCTTTCAAAATTTTATGCCGGCCTATATGGGTTGGACTTATCAAATTGGCATTGAGCTGTTGGTTTTAAATGGGGCTTTAACGTTTTTTGGCCTTTGGCTTATTAAAAAAGATTAAGGAGATAAATGGCTGTTCACCCACTATTATTAAGGATTGCAGGCGGTGAGAATGATATTTTGGAGACAAAACAGTGCTTGAAGCCAGAATCCCTGAAGGGAAAAGCAAGCCTTATTATGCCAAAGATGAAGAGGGCAATTGGTGGGCGCATATTAGGGTTAAGGACCAATCGTTGTTGGCAAGTAAAATTGTGGTAGATGTTCTTAAAAGAAGTCACGGCCACATACCCAATATTATAAAATATACCGACCATGAGCGAGGTGTTTTAAAGCATTTAGAAAAAAACCACCGAGCCACCCTAAAAGAAATTTGTAAACTGCTCAATATTTCCAGGTGGCGCGCCCAGCGCATGCTAGCAGCTTTGGTAAGTGCCGGCGTAATTAGGTCGCACCAAACAGAAAAAGCAGAGTTTTTTACCCTAAGTTAAATGTTGCAAAAAGATTAAAGATAATTTTTAGAAAGAAAGGCACTTATTTTGCAGGTACCATGAACATGAAGAAAATCCTTTTAAACATCGTGTTGCTGTTTGCCGCTTTTTATACCAACCAGGTATTGGCTCAGCAACCAACTCCAAATCCAAGAAACATAGAAATAGCGCAGAAATTCAGCTATTTTTTGGAGAACGGCTTCGAAACCATTGATTTAATGAAAGTGGGTACCATTGATAAATCTTTCTTCAATTTGGGCAATCCCCGGTTAATTATTTACGATAAGAACGACCGCAGCAAGAAAAACCTGTTAAATTCATTTACCCTTATGGTTGAACCAAGTGATCCTGCCATTCAAAATAAAATATTTGCCACCCCATCGCCTAATTTTAGCAGTGGATGTAAGCAATATATCACCCTGTTGCCTTCGCAAAGTAAAATCACCTTTTCTGAGGTTTCTCTGAACGTAACCTTGCCCGTTGCCGTGCAACAAGCACCAGGCTCAAAGCATACTTTAGCCCCAGGAATGCTGCCGATTGCATTTTTCTTGTATATCAAATAGGCGATTTGATTTATTCGCCTTAAATTTGTGCAAGATAAAATCACCAGCACATGAAAGTAGGCGTAGTTATTTTCCCAGGTTCAAATTGCGATCAAGATGCCATTTATGCATTTCAAAATCAATTTGGTTGCGAAACAGTAGCACTGTGGCACAAAGACCACGATTTACAAGGCGTAGACTTGGTTTTCTTGCCCGGGGGCTTTAGTTACGGCGATTACTTAAGAAGTGGTGCCATTGCCCGTTTTTCGCCCATCATGCAAAATGTAATTGAGTTTGCAAGTAAAGGCGGATTGGTTTGGGGTGTTTGTAATGGATTTCAAATTCTTTGTGAAAGCCATTTGTTGCCAGGCGCATTGTTGCACAACGAGAACCAAAAGTTTAATTGCAAAAACGTTTTTATCAAACCCGAAACCAATAATTCTCATATCACAAGTGAGTTGAGCCTAACAAAGGCCTATAAAATTCCGGTAGCACATGGCGAAGGCCGTTTTTATTGCGATACGCAAACCCTAACAGATTTAAAGGCAAACGACCAGATTCTGTTTAGCTATTGCGATGAAAATGCCCAGTATAATGAGCTTGCCAATCCAAATGGTTCGCTAGAAAATATAGCTGGAATTTGCAATAAAGGCAGAAATGTTTTTGGCATGATGCCACACCCAGAACGCGTTATAGATGCCAATCTTTACAATACAGATGGCAGAGGCTTGTTCGATAGTTTAATGAAAGCTAGTTTGGCAGTATAATGGCCTCTGCATTTGGACATGCAGCCGCAGCTTTTGGCTTCAGCCAATTAGGATTTATAAGCAAACCCAATACCTTCCTTTTAGGCATGGGCGTCTTTTTGTCTGTTCTCCCAGATTTCGACGCCATTGGTTTTTACGCCGGCATTCCCTACAATTCCTTCTGGGGACACCGTGGTTTTTCGCATTCCATTTTCTTTGCTTTTATAATTAGCCTAATTGTTGCGCTTTTATTTCGGTTTGAACCCAATACACGCCTGCAAAGCTTTTTATTTCTCTTTATGTCGTGCTTGTCGCATTCTATGCTAGACGCAATGACAACAGGCGGTTTGGGCGTTGCGTTTTTTTCTCCTTTCGAGAATTCCCGTTATTTTTTCCCATTTCGACCCATCAAGGTTTCGCCCATGAGCGCGGTAAGTTTCTTTAAAGGCAAAGGCCTGGCGGTCATAAAATCTGAACTTATTTGGATTGGTATTCCTTGTGCAATGATGATAATATGGGGCCAATTATGGAGAAGAAGACGCTAATTAACCAAGAGAATTTGCTGCTACTGGCAATTGTCGCACTCTTGAATTTCCTTTTGTGGATAGGCTTTTCGGGGTACGGAATAGGTTTAAGCGTAGACTCGGCAAATTATTTTTCTGTAGCCCAAAGTTTAAGTGAGGGCAAGGGGTTTCTTCAATTCGACAATTTTGCCTACCTCAATGCCCCACCTCTTTACCCTATTTTATTAAGTACGGCTTACTTTTTAGGCCTAAACCCCCTCAGTTTTGCGCTGGTTTTGCAATTTGCCTTCTTTAACCTTAGTCTTTTTTTCTATGTCAAAATATTGCGTTTGTGGTTTAGTGGGTGGCATCTTCTATTGGTTTTTGGATTTGGCGCGGGAAGTTACTTTAACTTTGCACACGTTTATTTGTTTGCCCTTTCCGAAGCTGGCGCTGTTACTTTTCTCCTGGCATATTTGTTTTTTTTGGTTCGGGCTAAACCAAAAGATTTGTGGTTTGGGGCTGTCTTTTTCTCTTTATTGGTTTTGCAGCGGTATGTAGGTTGGTTTTTGTTACCCGGAATTGCCTTGTTTTGGTTTTTGGAGAAAAGACGCGCTTGGGACCTTGTTTGGCATTTGCTTCCAGCAATGATGCTAGCAGGCCTTTGGTTTTGTCGAAATGCGCTGCTTGGCACAAACGCTTTAGGCGAACATCAAGTGGCCTCTAAACTCAATTTATTGGCCTTTGGCGAAAACACGAAAGCAATCTTGCAGGGCATACTCTCGGGTAATAAATTATTTGCGGCTATTTTGATGTTTCTTGTTTGCATGGCCTTTGGTTTTTGGAACCTAAAAATACTTCATGGGAAAATGCGCAAGGTAAACCTGCTGGTTTTACTTATGGGTTTGGGTTTTCTCTTGTTATTACTTTTGGAAGAACACTTGTCAATGGCACAATTGCCACGTTATTTGTCTATTTTATGGATGCCTTTGATGCTTTTGCCCGCCCTCTTTTTACTTCATTGGACACGCATGGGTACTCAAGGAAAATGGGTGCTTGTTGCCATGATTTTGGTTCAGACCGTAGGCGTTTGGAAACAACAATACCACTGCCGCATAGCGGGCGCGGGCGGATTTAACGCCCCAAAATGGCAGGCTTACAAAGGCATGGGCCACTTGCAGCGCTTGCAGGAGGGCGATTTGGTGTCAAATTTCCCTGATATGGTTTGGTGGTTAACGGGCAAAAAATGCCAATATAGTCCGTTTTTGGGCGAGGCCAAACGCGATTATGAAAAGCGGGGCGTGCTAAAAGGCAAGGTCTTGATTTGGTTTAAAGACAGCAGCAGAGATGCCGTAATGGAGGCAGATTTTGGAAAATTACAAAGTAATTTCCGCTCCATCGAAAATTTAGACGGAGTGGAAATTGGTTATATTGAATAATTTTTATTGCCCTTGTGCCAATGAATAGGCCGCTTTGCCGTTGAACTGGCGAAGGATTTCCACGGAGGATACAAAGAATTCGCCGCCTACACTTTCGCTTAATCTAAGCATTTGGCTTAAGGTGAGTGGGCTGTTATTTTGGGTTTCGAAACGAACCCTATATTGGTCTACGCATTCTGTGAAAACGGAGCCTGTTGGCCAAACTTGCGTTCCTCTGTTCGAAATCATGAGTAGCTCGCAATTGGCAGTGTTGTGTTTTTGGATGGCCTGAGCAATTTCTAGCCCGGTTTTTTCTGATTGAATAAAGAGGTCTACACCCACAATTTTTTCCTCTTTGCGGGCATTGCCCAGCATCATTTTTTGTTGTTGCGGTTTCTGTGGCAAATGAAAGGTAGCAGAAATAGCACTGTTGCGATTTACTGGTTGCGTAGGCTTTTTGCCTAGGTTTTCAATGATAGCTTGGGTAAATTCTGTGGTGCTTAATGACGGTTTCGACTTCTCGCCAAAATCGCCAGTATGTTGCCCGTTTTCTAAGGTAAAGAGCAATGCGTTTTCAATGGAATCTGCATGGTCCATTAGTCCTAAATGGCGCAACATCATAAAACTGCTCAATAAAAGCGCAGTTGGGTTTGCCAGGTTTTTACCCGTAATGTCGGGCGCGGTTCCGTGAACAGCCTCAAAAATTGAAATTTGATCGCCAATATTTGCCGATGGGGCAAAGCCTAAACCACCCACTAATCCTGCGCACAAATCGCTCATGATATCGCCTTGTAGGTTTGTTAAAACCACTACTTCAAATTGTTGTGGTTTGCTCACCAATTTCATGGCCAAATCGTCTACAATAATATCGTTGGCTTCAATTTCTGGATAGTCTTTAGCCACCTCGTAAAAGGTTTCTAGAAAAAGGCCATCGGTTAGCTTCATGATATTGGCTTTGTGTGCGCATGTAACCTTTTTGAAGCCTTCTTTTTTGGCCATTTCGAAGGCAAATTTATGCACCTGAATGCTGCCGGGTCTGGTGATAAGCCTTCTGCAAAGGGCAACATCTTGGGTAAGCATGTGTTCTATGCCGCCGTATGTGCCTTCAATATTTTCTCTCACGATGGTGAGGTCTATGGGAATTCCTGCTTTAGAAAACACGGTGTTTACGCCACTAATTGACCTAAAGTGGCGGCGGTTTGCGTAAGTGCTCCAAGTTTTACGGGCAGTTACATTAATTGATTTTACGCCTTTTCCTTTGGGCGTTTCCATTGGACCTTTAAATAAAATTCCGAGCGACTCTACACTTTCCTTTGCCTCTGGGGTCATACCGGTGCTAAAACCTTTCTCGTAATAGGCTTTACCCATGTCAATCATTTCATACTCAAGGGGTACATTGGCAGCTTGGAAAATTTTTAATACGGCGTCCATAATTTCCGGACCAATTCCATCGCCATTTGCAACGGCTATTTTTTGTTTATTTATCATAATTTTAGAACTGCGAAGGTAGCACATGGCCTATTCTGTTTTAGCAGAAGGAGATATTTTTAAATTAATTTTTACAAAACTATTGCGCATAAGGTCAATAAAGAATGAGGGTTTTGATGAGGTTGATTAGCAATTTTTCATTGGTTAATTTTTAGCAAAATTATTGCAAGGAGGTTTTAAGAGAATTGGGCCTTTAATGAGGTTAGTTGGTGGTTTGAAATTGGGATAATTTTTACAAAAAATGCGCTGCGGTGTTTTTATAGGAATTAGGCATTGGATAATAGCAGTTTAGGCTTTTTCATTGGTTTAATTTTAGCTAACCAATTACCTTAGATTTCTATAAAATTGGCTCTATGTGGAATATAGTGGGTAGAATTAAGACTATTATGCCTACGTGCCTTCAGGCTCTGGATTTAATTTTGGCAGACCAATTACCCGTAATACCAATTGCAATTATTAAATAACCCAAAGCTATTTGATAAATTTACCATGGTAAATGCCCATATAACAAAATAATAGCACAATGGATATTTGTCGAAATTGGACAATATATTTTGTATAGTCGGTATAAGTTTAAAAAGAATTTGAGTTTTGATAAGGGTATTTGACGACTTGTAATTAAGGAAATTTAGTAAAATTATTGCAAAGAGGTTTAGAGAATTAAGGTTTTGATAAGGTTTGGTGAGGTATTACTTTTGTGGCGGTAAAAACATTTTGGTTTGAATCGAAAAAAAACGAAAGATGAATAACAGACAAAGCTTCTTAATGCACCAAGCGCAAACCACCCATTTTCCGATGATGCTTGAAATTGCTAGGGCCGAGGGGAATTATTTGTTTGATGTTACGGGAAAGAAATACCTGGATTTAATTTCTGGAATCAGTGTAAACCACCTTGGGCATGGAAACCAAGCGGTTAAAAATGCCATGATTGCCCAAATGGATTTGCATCAGCATGTGATGGTTTATGGCGAGTTTGTGCAATCTGCCCAGGCGCAATTGGCTCAGCGCTTATGTGATTTGCTGCCTAGCTCGCTCAACAGTGTTTACTTGTTAAATTCGGGTGCTGAGGCTACCGATTTGGCGCTAAAATTGGCGAAGCGTGTTACGGGTAAGTGGGGCCTTGTAGCGTGTAAAAACGCCTATCACGGGAGTAGTCATGCTGCCTTAAGTTTAAATAGCGATGAGTATTATAAGCAGGCCTTTAGGCCTTTGTTGCCGGGCGTTTCTTTTATACAGTTTAACAATTTGGAGGATGTTACGCGTATAGAAGTGGGTACCGCTTGTGTAATCACGGAGGTGGTTCAAGGAGAGGCGGGTTATATTGCGGCAAATGACGCGTTTTTAAAAGCTTTGCGGGCCAAGTGCGATGAAATTGGTGCCCTTTTGGTTTTTGATGAGATACAAAGTGGCATGGGTAAAACAGGGAAAATGTTTGCCTTTGAGCATTACGGTGTGGTGCCCGATATTTTGTTGTTGGGCAAAGCTTTGGGCGCAGGAATGCCTATTGGCGCAGTAGTTTCGGCAAAGGAAAAAATGGATTTATTGGCAGACAAGCCCATTTTGGGTCATATAACCACTTTTGGTGGTCACCCGGTGGTGGCAGCGGCGGCTTTGGCCGGAATAAAAGTGCTTTTGGACGGGAATTTTATGGACGAGGTTGTGCTAAAAGAAGCAAGGTTTAGGGCTAATTTGCAGCATAATGCCATTGTGAGTATTTCTGGCAAAGGATTGATGTTGGCGTTGGAGTTAGACAGTTTTGAAAACACCTTGATGGTGGTTCAATCTTGCTTGCGCAGAGGCCTCATAAGCGATTGGTTTTTGTTTGCTTCTAATCGATTGCGCATGGCGCCGCCGCTTACAATTACCATAGAAGAAATTGACCTAGCATGTGAAATTATAAAGGCTGCTTTGGATGAGGTTTATGCGGTTTCTGCTTGAACTTCGTCTTCGAACAATTCATTGTCTATATAGTAATCTACCACCAGTTTTTTTAGTCGGTTTTCTTGGCTAAGCAAATCAACGTAGGGCAGGTTTTTGATCATTTGGTAGTGTGGCCAACCGTCTTCGTCTACAAAGTCTAGCTTATAATAACCTTCGTAGCTTAGTAGTTTACAAGTGGCAATGTGCATGAGGTCCATTTTTTCGTCTTTGGCAAATTCTCGCATTTGGCCAAATTCTCTCATGCCAATAAGGAAGAGAATTCCGTTCATATCTGGCTTCTTGCCAAATTGCTTTTTTAAATCGAATACAATTCTGTACCACTTGCCCTTGGTGGCATCATCGAGCATAAATGCTTGGTAAGAATCTGGCTTATCTGTATTTTGGTTCATGTTGTGTGCAAACCTAATTAAAGATTTTTGCTAAACTATTTTTAACTGTACATTTGACATACAAATGAAAAGAAAGTTATCGTTTATTTTATTTTTCAGCATGGCTTTGGTTCAGACCGTAATGGCACAAAAAAACCAAGTTGGAAAAGTAGTTGCGGGCCCAATGTTGGGGTATGCAGAACACACAGAATGCTTAATTTGGGTTCAGACAAGATGCAACGCTAGCACCGAGGTAAGGTATAGGTTGTTGGGCAGCAAGGAGGCTTGGAAAAGCGAGCGCTTGGCGAATTGGGGTCAAGAATATTGCCAGGAAAACATAAAAAAATTTGTGTTGAGTGGCTTAAAAATGGGCAGCACATACGAATATCAAATTGTATTGGATTCGGTGGTGCAGCGCTTTAATTACCCGTTGCAATTTAAGACCAAGGTTTTGTGGGAATGGCGCAGCTCTCCGCCTAATTTTACTTTTATGTTGGGGTCTTGTTTATACATTAACGACAGTGCCTATGATAGGCCGGGCAAGCCGTACGGCGGCAGCACAGAAATTTTAAAGGCCATGTATAATACGCCTGCCGATTTTATGCTTTGGATGGGCGATAATACCTATATGCGTGAGGTAGATTACAGCAGTAAAAGCGCTATGACGTACCGGTATTTACACACTCGGTCTGAACCAAATTTGCAGCCGTTGTTGGCGGTTCGGAATAATTATGCCACTTGGGACGACCACGATTATGGCGACAATGATGCCAATAAGCATTTTGAGTTTAAGCAAACGGCTCGGAGTTTATTTAATGCGTATTGGGGAAACAAAACTGCTGGCGAAAACGACGAGGGGGTTTACCATAATTTTAGGTATAGCGATGCAGAGTTTATTATGTTGGATGACCGCTGGTTTAGGGATGAGTCTGAAATAAAGGAGCAGTTTGATGCAAAGTCGCAGTTGGGTTCTATGCAAATGAGTTGGTTAAAAAACAAACTTGTTCATAGCAGGGCTTCGTTTAAATTTGTTTGTGTGGGCGGACAGTTTTTGAATGAGGTTACAGACAAGGAGTCGTTTAATTTGTATAAGAAGGAGCGTGCGGAGATTATTCGTTTTATAGTGGACCAAAAAATTAGTGGGGTGGTTTTTTTAAGTGGGGATAGGCACCACACGGAGTTGTTAAAGGATGAGGGTGTTGTGGCTAAATTGGGTTATCCTTTGTACGATTTAACCTGCAGTGCGCTTACAGCTGGTGCTAGCAATTTAGCTAGTTCTCTGGAGGCAAAAAACCCAATGCGAGAGGCCAATACCTTGGTTGTGGAGAACAATTATTGCACCATTAGCATTGCTGGCGCTGCAAGGGGCTCGCGCGAATTAACCTTAACTTGTTTTGATTCAAAGGGTATTGTTAAATGGGGTAAAGTAATTAAGGAATCTGAGTTAAAGGCAATGGCGGTGAAATAGCCGTTCTTTGATTTTAAAAATTTGCGTATCTTGCAATTAATTGGTTTAAATATTGCAAGGCAATTCAAGAAAGTTTATCATGGAACAGAAATCAAAATTGATACAAGAGCAGTTTCTACAGCGGGTGAAATCGGCCTTGGCAGCTAATGTATCTTTTGTAGATGAATTGGCAGATTTGTTAAAGTTAAGTACAGACAGTGCTTATAGAAGAATAAGGTGTGAAACCTTATTTAACATAGAAGAAATTACCTTAATCTGTAAGCATTTTAGGGTGTCATTTGACCCAGAAGTTCAGCATATGAGTAACAAGGTTACTTTTGATTATCTGAAGTTGGACGATAAGAAAGAGAATTTTAAATTGTGGTTGATGTTCATTTCTAGCGATGTTAAAAAGATTGGCTCTTCTATAAACAATCAAATTATTTATGGGGCAGACGATGTGCCCATTTGGCATCATTTTTTTAGTTCGGAGTTGATTGCCTTTAAGTTGTTTTATTGGTTGAAATCGATACTTAATTCGCCTGATTATGCAGACGTGAATTTTGATCCTCGGTTAATAGACCAGGAAATGTTAGATAGTGCCATGGAGATGTTGAAAAATTACAATGAAATTAATTCTGTGGAGATTTGGACCGAAGACACTTTAAACAGCAATTTAAAGCAGGTAGAGTACTTTTTTGAATCGGGATTTTTTAACAGTAAACAGGACGCTTTGCGCATTTGTGATTTGTTTGTGGAAGAGCTGAACTTGGTGTTAAAGAAGGCGACAAAGAGCAGTAAGCTAATAGAAAAGGGTGAATCGGGCCGCGAAAACTTTAAACTATACAAGAGTGAGGTAATGATTGGCAACAACAGTATATTGGCAAATATTGGTTCAACCAAAATTGCTTATGTGAGTAACAATACCTTTAATATGATGAGCACTACCAGTGCAGAATTTGTGCATGAGAACGAGCTTTGGCTGAATAATTTATTGCGAAAATCTACCTTAATAAGCGGTGTAGGAGAGAAGCAGCGCAATCAGTTTTTTAGGGTATTGCGCGACAAAATAGATGTGGTGAAGCAGAAAATTATGCTTAGTTAATATTGGGAGCGGTTTAACTGCCTGATAATTTTCTTTGAATCATGCTTTCGTAAAGGGCAATTCCGGCTGCAACTGAAACATTGAGGGATGCCAAGCCAAAATCCATGGGAATTTTGCCAAAGTGGGTGCATTTTTTCAGCACTTCAGCACTAATTCCTGTTTCTTCATTTCCCATTATGATGGCCAAGGGGCCGCTTAGGTCTAACTGATCTATATTTTCTTTTGCTTTTTCGGTGCAGGCCATGGTGGTAAATCCGCATTGGTTGAGGAATTCTACCACTGTTTTAAGGTGTTTTTCTCTGCAAACTGGGATTTGGAGAAGGGCGCCTGCCGAGGTTTTTACGGCATCGTCACTTACTTGTGCGCTATCCGTTTGTGGTATTACTATGGCATGTGCGCCAGCACATAGGGCGGTTCTGGCAATTGCGCCTAAATTTCTAACGTCGGTTAATTTGTCTAAAACCACAATGAAAGGTGTTTTGCCTTCTTCGAATAATTGCGGCACAATTTGCTCTATGCTAAAATAGGTGATGGGCGAAATGTAGCCAACCACCCCTTGGTGATTTTTATCTTTAAAAGAATAGAATTTTTCTCTTGGAACGTATTGAATGGGCACCTCGTTTTTGCGACAAAGGCTCATAATTTCGTCCAATTGTTGACTTTGTAGGCCTTTTTGGACCATTACTTTTATTAGCTCCTTACCCGCGGTAAAGGCTTCTTTAATGGCGTGCACGCCATATATTGCAGATTGACTCATGTTGTAATTGTGGTGCAAATAAAACAAAAAAGCTGCCCATTAGCGCAGCTTTTTTGCTTTATAGCATAATAGAAGATTAAATTACACCGATTGCCGTTTGGTATTACATGCCAGTTTGTGCGGCAGTAACTTGTTTTTCAAACTCACTCGACAAGGCATCTTGACCGTATCCCTTTACCACTTGTTGTATATAGTTCATGATTTGGATATTGTCTTCGATGTCTGTTTTAACAGCATTGCGCTTGCTCTTAAAGCTCATAAAATAACGCGCTTTATCGTCGTGTATTTTCATGAGTTCTTTAGCAAGGTTGTTTGCTTTTTCTGGTGCACCAGCTTGGTAATAGCCTTCAATTAACCTAACCACAAACACATCGTATTGAACTTTGTTGTTTGGAATCACTTGTAAACAGTAGTCGATGGCTTTAATGGCCGAATCTTTTTTGCCTTCCAACACCAATGTCTCGGCTAGGCGATAGAAGATGTTTCTAAAGTTCTTTGTTTGCCTTAAAATAGTTTCGTCTAAATAAACTTTTTCTTCGCCCATATTTCCCCATTTGAATTTCTCCATTAGGTTGGTCCAAAGGATGTCGGTATTTATTCTTCCGGTGGTTCCATCTCTTTGTATATTGTTTGAAATAGGAACCAATCTATAGGTAAGTCCTTCTAATTGGAAGTAAGCTTGTAGGTTCATGTACACATCTGAGCCGGTAGTTATTGCCCAATAAATAGGGCGCGTATTGATATTAGAAGAAATGATGTCTAACAGGATCAAATCTGCTTTCATGAGGTTGTTGTTACCAATTTCCCACTTAATTGAATCGAGCATATAAGGAGCATCTTTTGCTTTTACTACCCCATTTTTTAAACAAGCTTCGCGGTCTACAATAATGCTAAAACGCTTGGTAGGATAATAGCGTAAAGCCTCTCCACCTTGTGTTTGCACATTCCCCATTGGGTCTTTGTCGTCGTTAATAAAGGCAATTACATTTTTTAATGGATAGTAATCGTTTTTATTAATGCCATACCTTCTTTCTAACTCAGGGTTTTCATAATAAACTACATAGTCTCTTTTTCCTTGCTTGTATTGATCTGAACGCATAGAGAAATCTACTGGTTTACTATCGTATGCTTGGCGCTTTAAACCGTCTGCATACCAATCTGTATTTAGCAAACTCATGTTAATTACGCGCACATCACTTCTAATGTTTTCTACGTTTTGCGCATACCACAATGGATAGGTATCATTATCGCCATTTGTGAAAAGGATGGCATCTTTTTCGCAAGAATTTAAGTAGTTTTCTGCAAAATGTAACGCGGTAAAACGGTTGCTTCTGTCGTGATCGTCCCAGTTTTGAAAGCCCATAAGAATAGGCACTGCTGCCAGTGAAATGATGGTTGCGCCGGCCGCTGCAGTGGTTTTATTTATTTTCTTAGACAGCCAATCTACAATTGCCAAAACGCCCAATCCAATCCAAATGATAAAGGTTTGGTATGAACCCACATAGGCATAGTCGCGCTCACGTGGCTGATGCGCCGGGAAGTTCAAATAAAGGATAATGAAAAATCCGGTAAATAAGAACAAGGTCATTACAACAGTAGCATCTTCTTTGGCTTTCTTGAAATGGTATATCAAACCAATTATTCCAAGAATTAAAGGCAAGAAGAAGTAGGTGTTTTTTGCCTTGTTACTTTTCATGGCATCGGGCATGGTGCTTTGAGGGCCAAGGCGCCAATCGTCTATAAAACCTATTCCACTTATCCAGTTGCCATTGGTAACATCGCCATAACCCTGCAAATCATTTTGCCTTCCAATAAAGTTCCAGAAGAAATATCGCCAATACATAAAGCCTAGCTGATAGCTCAACAAGAAGTCGATGTTCTTGCCCATGTTAGCGCGTTTGCCTTCAGGAATTTTCTCCCAAGTTCTGTAGGCGTTCACATAATCTGCTCTATCTGCCCACATCCGAGGGAAAATGGTGCAATCTTTTGGATCGTAAATGCGTTCAATTTTTTGTCCAACTTCTACATATTTTCCATTATCGCCTTTTGCATATTGATAGGCACCTTTTTTATAGTCGATTACTTTTGCGTAGAAATATTGACCATAAACAAGAGGGTTTTCGCCATATTGTTCGCGGTTTAAATAGCTAAGCAAAGAAAAAGGTTGTTCTGGGTCGTTCATGTCAATTGGCGGGTTGGCCAACGAGCGAATGATAATCATGGAATAAGAAGAGTAGCCAATTACCACAAAAGAGAAACACAATACCACTAAGTTTACCACATCCATTGCCGCTTTGCGGTAGAAGATAAAAAAGTAAAGAATACCGGTAATGATAGCCCAAGAAATAACGCCGCTTAAGCTACTGTTTACAAAAAAGGTGCTCATTGCAAGCATGGCGTAGGAGCCAATGGCAACATACAGGCTTGTTTTGCTTTCTGAATGCGTATAATGAATGAAAGAAGCAAGAACCGTGATTAACAAGAAAATCATGATTAAAGCGCCCGAGTTAAAGTTTAATCCAAGGGTATTAACTGCAAAGTAATCTAGTTTAGTAGCAATGCCTGGTAAGCCAGGTATGATGCCAAATTGAACTACGCCAATGGTTAGAATTGCAATGGCAGATGCGCCTAAAAAGCCATTGCGGGTTGGCGTATATTTCTTAAAGTAGTACACATAAACAATAGCAGGTATAACCAACAAATTCAATAAATGGACGCCAATTGCCAAGCCAATTAGGTAGGCAATTAAGACTAACCAACGGTTAGAATGCTTTTCATTGGCAATGTTTTCCCATTTAAGAATGCACCAAAATGTTAAGGTTGTAAAGAAACTAGAAGAGGCATACACCTCTGCTTCCACAGCCGAAAACCAAAAGGTATCAGAAAAGGTTAAGGTTAAAGCACCAACGGCACCTGCTCCCATAATGGCAATGGTTTGCCATACTTCCAACTCCTGACCAACTTTTGCCAATATTTTTTTAGCCAAATGGGTAATAGTCCAAAACATAAACATAACGGTTAATGCACTTGTTAAGGCAGAAACCATGTTTACCCAAAATGCCACTTTGCTTGGGTCTGATGCCATTAAACTAAAGACTCTTCCGATCATAAGAAAGAGTGGCGCCCCAGGCGGGTGACAAATTTGAAGGCGATAAGAAGCGGAAATAAACTCGCCGCAATCCCAAAAACTAACTGTTGGTTCAAGGGTAAGTGTGTAGGTAACCAGCGAAATGGCAAATAAAAGCCATCCCAGCACACTGTTAATTTGATTGTATTTACTCATTCTCTGTATGTGATTTTTGAGGGTTTAACGCTAAATGGCAAACATAAATGATTTTAGCAAACCAACAAACAACTATCTTAAGAGAAGTTTAAGAGTTTTTTTAGTTTTTAAAAGCGGCCAATTTGCGCCTCTTTCGCATAATTATCAGGAAATATGGCTATATCTACTTATTTTTGCTGAGGTTAAAATTAGGAGAATAGCGTGGTGTTACATAAAGTAGTGATTATTGGAGGGGGCGCTGCAGGATATTTTTCTGCTATTCAATGTGCTCAAACGAATAAAAACGCAGAGGTTGTCCTCTACGAAAAATCTAGTAAGGTTTTACAAAAGGTAAAAGTTTCTGGTGGTGGCAGATGCAATGTTACGCATGCTTGTTTTGACCTTAAACAATTATCGCTTAGTTACCCAAGGGGAGAAAAACAGTTAAAAAGCGCATTCGCTCGGTTCAGCCCGAAAGATACTATTGAATGGTTTGAGACCAGAAAAGTTAAGTTAAAGACCGAAAAGGATGGTAGAATGTTTCCCGTTTCGGATGATTCGCAAACCATAATCGATTGTTTAGAAAAGGAAATAAAGAAGTGCAAGGTAAAAATTGAGCTTGAAAAGGGCATTAAAAAAATTACACCGAATTTTCATGGTGGATTTGATTTGTTGTTGGACAGTGGGGAGAAAGTTTTTTGTCATAAAGTTATTGTGGCCTCGGGCGGCAGTCCAAAAGAGGATGGCTTGAATTGGCTAAAGGATCTTGGACATAGAATTGAAGCGCCGGTACCTAGTTTGTTTACCTTTAATATTCCAAACGATCCATTGATTGAATTGCAAGGCATTTCGGTGCCAAGTGCAAGGGTTAGAATTTTGAACACGAAATTAGAATGCAATGGTCCATTATTGATTACCCATTGGGGCTTAAGCGGCCCAGTTGTATTGCGTACTTCTTCTGTGGGTGCAAGAATTTTGTCTGAAAAAAATTACGAATTTGACGTGCAAGTTTCTTGGCTCGACAATAAAAAGGAAGATTCTGTGCGCCAAGAATTATTTAATTTAAAGGCAGCTAATCCGGCCAAGCAAATGGCTAATCTTTTTCCATTTACCTTGCCTAAGCGGTTAAATGCTTATTTGTTAGACAAGGCAGGAATTGCAGAAAATGCTACGTGGGGAGAGGTGAGCAAGGAATCGGTAAACTTAATTATTCAATGTTTATTATATGATACCTACCAGGTAAAAGGCAAAACAACCTTTAAAGAAGAGTTTGTTACTTGTGGCGGTCTGAACCTAGACGATGTAGATTTTAAAGGTATGGAGAGTAAGCGGATAAAAGGCTTGTATTTTGCAGGAGAAGTATTGGATATTGATGGCATTACAGGCGGTTTTAATTTTCAAGCAGCTTGGACAACAGGCTTTATTGCTGGCAAAGCAGCAGCGGCCGAATTGTAGTTTTAATTCTTTTTTTGCTTTAGCCTCCCAGCGTCTTTTAGCGCTTTGGTGAGCATCCATTCTAATTGCCCATTGGTGCTTCTAAACTCGTCGGACGCCCATTTTTCAATGGCCTCCATGGTTTCCTTGTTTAGCCGCAAAGCAAAAGGTTTTTTTTCCTTATCTACCATAATTACCCAACTTCAATAGCCGTAATGCCGTGTTTTGTTTTAAGCTGATCCAAAAAGCTACTTAATTCTTTGTTGTTTTGCGTGCCAATTAAAAATTTGTTGCCACTTTTTAGCACCAATTGGAGGCCTTTTGTTCCGGCAACGTTATAGGCCTTGCCATTTTTAAAGCTATACCTTAAGCCCCAACCACCATACTCGCGAAGTGGCTTGTAGGTTCTTACGCTGCAACTTTCTACATCTTCCCATTTAACATAGTAATATACTCTTTGAAACGGGAAGAAACGAATGGTGATGCCCAATTCGTCTATTCTCGTTTCGAGTTTGGTGAAAATGAATAATACGAAAACAAAAGCAACAATTACATTGGCAATAAGCATGGAGTGTTGTTCCTCGCCCTGCATTTTTCCTGTTATAGCGCCAAATAAGAAAATGATGAAAGGAATGGATAATACCACCCAAATATACCATTTATTGAATTTTTGTTGTTCGTAATAGCTTTCCATGTTTAGTTATTTAAGGTTCCGGTATTGATAACTGGATTGGCTGCTTTGTCGCTACAAAGCACTACCATAAGGTTGGTGACCATAGCGGCTTTTTTATCGTCGTCTAGCTCAATAATTTGTTTTTTAGACAAGGCATTCAAAGCAAGTTCAACCATGCCAACAGCACCTTCAACAATCTTAGTTCTTGCAGCTACAATGGCTGTGGCTTGTTGTCTTTGAAGCATGGCGCCCGCAATTTCTTGCGCATAAGCCAAGTTGCTAATGCGTGCTTCCATTACCTCTATTCCTGCAATAGACAAACGCTCTGTTAATTCCTTCATCAGTTCTTCGTGCACTTCGTTGTTACCAGAACGCAATGAAATTTCCGCTTGTTCATCGTCAAAAGTATCGTAGGGATAAGTGCCTGCTAATTTGCGAATGGCAGCCTCACTTTGTATTTTTACAAAACTCTCATAGTTGTTTACCTCAAACGCGGCCTTAAAAGTATCGGCCACACGCCAAACCAAAACAATTCCAATCATAATTGGATTGCCCAGTTTGTCGTTAACCTTGATGGGCTGACTATCTAAATTTTTGGCACGCAAGGAGATTTTTGTCTTCGTGAAAAATGGGTTCACCCAGAAAAAACCATCTTCCTTGGCAGAACCTTTGTATTCTCCAAAAAGCACCAGTAAGGTAGATTCATTTGGGTTGTTGATAAAGAACCCTGGCGACATCATAAAGGCTAAAAAACCCAACACAAAGGTGGCGGGTAAAAAAAACGGAATAAACGCGGCTGCTCCTATTAGCATGATAAAAAGCATGGCTAAGGCTAAAAACCCTCCGCTTGGTTTAATGGTGTTTTCTTGTTTCATGTTTTTGATATTAAAATGATATCACAAAGATATTTTTATTTTTTTCACATAAACAAGTAAAAAAGAAAATTTTACACAATTTTTTTTGCTTTGCTTATTGCCACAAGCTGCTTTTTAATAATTATACCGATACGCAATATGTAATAGTCCAAAAGTATTTTGGCTAAACATCTTGTCATTTGGCATTTTCCATAATAAACTCAAATTGCCCTTTGGGCTAATTTAAGTAATGCTATTAGCTAGATAATATTGGTACTTCTTTGGCTGTCTTTGGTTATTTCTTTTTAGCACTATTCTGCTATTTCAAAATTGTATGTTCCATTGCTATTCTTCTGCCGCTATCTATTACATTTGTATCCTTTATGATAAGCAAAGATTTCAAAAGATATTTAGTTACTGCGGCCTTGCCTTATGCCAATGGTCCGGTGCATATTGGTCACCTTGCAGGTTGTTATTTACCAGCCGATGTTTATGTAAGATATTTACGCGCCATTGGTAAAGAGGTGATGTTTATTTGTGGCAGCGATGAGCATGGCGTGCCTATTACCATTAAGGCTAAAAAAGAAGGCATTACGCCGCAACAGGTGGTAGATAAATATGATGGCATCATGAAAAATGCCTTCAAAGATTTTGGCATCGACTTTTCATATTACGGCAGAACCAGCTCACAAACCCATAAAACCACGGCTCAAGATTTCTTCAGAAACCTATATGATAAGGGTGTTTTTAAAGAAGAAATTACCCAGCAATATTACGATGTGGAAGCCAAACAGTTTTTGGCCGATAGGTACATCACTGGAACTTGTCCGCGTTGTGGAAACCCTGGTGCTTACGGCGACCAGTGCGAAAAATGCGGAACAGCTTTAAGTCCAACCGATTTAATAAACCCCAAATCGGCCTTAAGTGGTGCTGTGCCCGTAATGCGTGAAACCAAAAACTGGTTTTTACCCATGGGAGAAATTCAGCAAACAGAGGCCTTTCAAAATTATATAAAACGCTTCGACGATTGGAAGTCGAACATAAAAGGCCAATGCAATAGTTGGTTAACAGAAGGCCTTCAAAGCAGGGCCATGACAAGGGATTTGGACTGGGGTGTACCCGTTCCCATAGAAGGCGCAGAAGGAAAAGTTTTATATGTTTGGTTCGATGCGCCAATAGGTTATATCAGCGCAACCAAGGAAGCCTTATTGGCCAATGGCCAACAGCCAAATCACCTTCGCAAAGCTACGGCGAACAACGAAGCCAAAGGCCTAACTTGGGAAGATTGGTGGCAAGATGAAGAAACCTCTTTGGTTCATTTTATTGGCAAGGATAACATTGTTTTTCACGCCATCATTTTCCCTATGATGTTGATGACCCACGGCAATTTTATTTTACCTACCAATGTGCCAGCAAATGAGTTTCTCAATTTAGAAGGAGATAAGATTTCTACTTCTAGAAATTGGGCGGTTTGGTTGCACGAGTATTTGATAGATTTTCCCAACAGACAAGACGAGTTGCGTTATGTTTTAACCAGCATTGCACCAGAAACTAAGGACAGTGAATTTACATGGAAAGACTACCAAACACGCGTTAACAGCGAACTGGTAAGCATCTTTGGCAATTTTGTAAACCGTGTTTTGGTGTTATGTGATAAATATTATGGCGGTTTGATCCCAAGCGTTTCAGGCGGTTTAAGCGATGATAGGTTAATTGCGGCGCGCACACTTTGCTTTGATCAAGTAAAGAAAAGCATTGCCAACCTAAATGAAAATTTAGAAGCCATAAAACTGCGCGATGCGCAAGCCGAATTTATAAATATAGCTAGAGCAGGTAATAAGTTTTTGGCCGACACAGAGCCATGGAAGCTCATAAAAACCGATGAAGAAAGTGTGAAACATATTTTGGTTGATGCCCTTCAAATTTGTGCTAAATTGAGTATTGCGGCCTTGCCATTTTTGCCACATACCTCCCAGAATCTTTCATTGATGTTAAACCTATCCAACTTAAGCTGGAATCAATTGTTCGATGAAGAAATAATTGGTTCAGGCCATCAATTGGGCAAGGCGGCCATATTGTATAAGCAAGTAGAAGACGAGGAGATTAACAAGCAACTTACGCGTTTGGAAGAAATAAAAAAGGCAAATTTGGAGCAGCCTTTAGCACCTGCGTTAAATGAGTTAAAGCCTAATATAAACTACGAAGATTTTGAGAAATTAGACTTGCGCGTAGGCAAGGTAATTGCGGCGGTTAAAGTACCCAAGGCAGATAAATTGTTGAACCTAACGGTTGATTTAGGATTTGAGCAACGCACTATTTTAAGCGGCATTGCCGAATATTATAAACCCGAAGATTTATTGGGAAAATTGGTAACCGTGGTAGCCAATTTAGCACCTAGAAAAATTCGTGGCATTGAAAGTCAGGGTATGCTTTTGATGGCAGGTAATGATTTTGGCAAACTATTCAATGTGGCGCCAGAGCGAGATATTGAACCGGGTAGCGCAGTTAAATAAGTGTTTTTGTTGGTTTTAAATAACACCAACACAGGAAATCAAAGTCGTCGAAATTATTTAAGTCTTGTTTTTTGGCATCCTTTTCTTTAGAAGATAGCAAGGCCACAATTGGGTATTGGTTATTTATGTTTGTATTGCCAAAGATTTTTGCTTTAATAAAGTAATTGGTTTCATCTAGACTTTCATCAAGTAAGTTTATGCGGTAAAAGATGTTGTAGTTTTCCAAGAATAGTTTGTGGCTAATTTTAACTTGGGGCGTTTCATCAAACCAGGCGTTTCGTTCAGAAACGGAGCATAGCATGTTGTTTGTTCCAAGAAATGAGCCAACAACTGTTTCTGTTTGTCCGTGACCTTTTACAACTATTTTGTTGGCTACACCTGTTTGCGAAAAATAAGTAATGCTGGTAAAAGGAAGCTCAAGTGAAAAATCCATCCAATGGTCTTTAATTAAGGTAAAGCGAGAAATTCTTTGGAAGACAATTAGTACAATAGGCAATGAAATAAGAACACTCCCGTAAAGGTTTTTTAGGGCATACATAAATGAAACTTGAAACCCTAAGATGATTGTTTTAATAGTTAGAAGGGCAGCATAGAACACCATCATACGCAAAAAAATTGGATCAGGAAAAATTAGTCTTTTATAAGTGAACAAGCTCGAATTGTTGAGTGCGTTATTGAGTGTTACACTAAAAATTGAAACAGTAAAGAAAAAGTAAATTGCAAAAACAAGGATATTTCCAGTAAATTTATAAATGAGTAGAAAGTCGAAAATGCCATGAAAAATAGCCGCTAGTAGAATAAAGCTTACTGCATAAAACAGGGTGTTTTTTTTGGCTTTGTAGATTCCATAAATAACACCATATGCAAAAATAGAGCTATCGAAAATATGTCCGAAAGATGAAAATATAAATCTGTAATCAATAATTTCGGCTCCGTTTGCTACAAAGTACATCACGTTTTCGGTTGCCGAAAACCCCAAAGCACAGAGGCAAATATGAATCAAATAATCTATGGGTTCATGAAGTGTTTTGCGAATAATAAGAAAGGAGCAAAAGAATGTAAATGCCTTTAAGACTTCTTCTAATAAGCCAGCTGTTAGAAAACTCTCTACAAGCGCATTTTGCAGCTCTTCTTGGGCATCTAGGCCAAGGTTTTTAAGCAAAGGATAAACGGGGAATAACAAAAAGGGTGAGGCAAGACCTAAGATAAAAGAGATAGTAAGTGGCCCTAATTTTTCTGGCTCAAACACATCGATTAACATAAAATAGTAAATCCACATAATGGAGCCGAGGAGAGAAACAAAACAATAGGCAATGAAATATTCCATCATGCAAAATAATTTTAATTGGCAAATAATGGCAATTCAAATTAGGCTATCGGCGATTTATGTCTTATTTTTTTGGCAATATGTCTTATATGGGCCTTAAATTGACATTGCGCATTAAGAAAGGCGTTTTTTTAAAGAAAGGAAATGGCGTAATTTGTAGGCATAATATTTTTGATAAAGAAATAGATATGAAAAAAACCGGAAAGATTTTGGCAATTGCCTTTTTGTTTTGTTTTGCTTCGGGCTTATGGGCCCAGCAAATTGTTAGTATTAGTCCGGCTTTTGCCAATGCAAACACCGCTAATGTGGTTCTTACGTTTGATGCTTCGCAAGGAAATGCGGGTTTGTTGGGAGAGTCTATCATTTATGCGCATACAGGGGTTATTACCAATTTAAGCACTTCGTCTAGCGATTGGAAATATGTGTTAACCACTTGGACCACCAATTTGCCTAAGGCTTTGTTAACGCGCATTGGTTCGAGCAATAAATACACTTTAAATATTGGCAATATTCGCAGTTATTATGGTGTTCCTGCCAATGAACAAATTTTAAAATTGGCAATAGTTTTCAGGAATTCGGATGGAAGTAAAACGGGTAAAACCAGCTCGGGTGGCGACATCTTTTTGGATATTAATCAGGGGGTGTTTCAGGTAAAGTTAAACAGTCCGGCAAAAATGTCTTTTTACAATGCGGCAGATACGGTTCGCTTTATTGCTTCGGCCTCACAAACTTGTACCTTAAAATTGTTTGCCAATAACCAATTGGTTGACTCGTTATATAGCGACAGTGTTTTGTTGTTGAATCGTTTGTTTTCGAGCCTTGGTTCAAACCGAATTAATTTGGTGTTGATGGGGGAGGTTAACGGAGAAAAGGCATTCGATTCTAGTTATATAATGGAGCGCCGAAACCCCAGTATTGTAGAGCTTCCAGCGGGAATGGAGAATGGCATAAATTATATAAATGACACCGCGGTTCTTTTAAAGATTTATGCTCCTTTTAAAAATTTTATTTATGTAATTGGGGATTTTAATAATTGGGAATTGAGCCCTACTTATTTTATGAATAAGAGCAGTGATGGACTTCATTTTTGGTTAAGCATAGGTGGTTTGGAAAAGGGCAAAGAATATGCGTTTCAATATTCAATTGACCAAGGGTTAATGAAGGTGGCAGATGTATATGCAGAGAAGCTGTTAGACCCCTATAACGACAGTTATATTTTGCCTTCCACCTATCCAAATTTAAAGCCTTATCCGGTGGGTAAAACAACCGAGGTGGTTTCTGTTTTACAAACGGCTCGGGTTCCTTATTTGTGGAAGTCGAGCAACTATAAAAAGCCAGAGGCAGAGCGCTTGGTGGTATATGAAATGTTGCTTCGCGATTTTATTGGAAAGCACGATTTTAAAACCTTAAAGGATACTTTGGGATACCTTAAAAAGTTGGGTGTAAATTGCATTGAATTGATGCCAATAATGGAGTTTGAAGGGAATGAAAGTTGGGGTTATAATCCGATGTTTTATTTTGCTTTGGATAAATATTATGGTACAAAGGCCGACTTGCAAGCCTTTGTGGATGCTTGTCACCAAGAGAATATGGCAGTAGTTTTAGACATTGCTTTGAATCATTCTTTTGGCCAGAACCCGCAGGTGCGCATGTACTTTGATGCGGCTGCTGGTTTGTATGGTGAGCCCACTGCAAATAATCCTTGGTTTAACCAAGTTGATAAGCATCCATTTGGGGTTGGTTATGATTATAACCACAATGCACAGCCCACGCGTGATTTTGTGGATAGGGTTATTAAATTCTGGATTACAGAATATAAAATTGATGGATACCGGTTTGATTTATCGAAAGGTTTTACGCAAAAAAATTCGGGTTCAGATGTGGGTGCTTGGAGTGCCTTTGACCAAGGTCGTTTAGATATTTGGAATAGAATTAGGGGAGAGATTTTAAAATATTCGCCCGATGCGTATTTGATTTTAGAGCATTTGGGAGACAACCAAGAGGAAAAAGTGTTGGCCGATTCGGGTTTTATTATGTGGGGTAAAATGACCGAGTCTTATGCCGAGTCTATGATGGGTTATAGCAATTCTAAGGCTAATTTAAGTTGGGGAAATTATAAGTCGCGCGGCTTTTCTAAACCCAATTTAGTAACCTATGCAGAGAGTCACGACGAGGAAAGGGTAATGTTTTCTTGCCTAACGTATGGCAATGCAAATGCAAATTATTCTACCAAAACATTGAATACGGCTTTGAGACGCGTGGCGGCTTATCATGCGTTGTTGTTGCCATTGCGCGGTCCAAAGATGCTTTGGCAAGGCGGGGAGTTGGGTTATGAAGTTAGCATTAACACCAATGGTAGGTTGGGAAATAAGCCCTTTAAGTGGGATTATTTAAATGTTCCAGAAAGGCTTGCTGTGCGAAATGAAATTGCACTGTTGGCAGCCTTGAAACAGCATGTGTCATTGGGTTCGAACAATTATGATTACAATGTATCTGGCGTAATTAAAACACTCAAGGTAACGCACGATAGCATGAATACGGTGATAGCGGGCAATTTTGATGTAGTTGCCGGAGTGGCAAAACCTGTTTTTCAACACACGGGTTGGTGGTACAATTATATCTATGGCGATTCTATAGAAGTGTTGGATGTGAACCAAGAAGTGGCTTTAAAGGCAGGAGATTACAAGGTTTTCACAGATAAAAAAATCAACCAAAATCCTTTGGTAACAGTTGGTTTAAAACAACTTGATAAGAATGAGTTGGTGCAAATTTACCCAAATCCGGCGCAAGGAATCATGTATATTGATGCTGATGGATTGTTGTTGGAAGAAGCAATATTGTTCGATCTAAATGGCAAATTGGTAGGTGCTTTCGGTCTGAACCAAAGCGCCTTTTCGCACAAAATAAATGTATCTGATATTCAACCTGGCCTTTACTTTTTGAAGCTTAAGTCTAATCAAGGAAGCATTTTGAAGAAGGTGTTGATTGGTTCAAATTAAAGAAAAAGGAGGCTATTTCATTATTTGAAACAGCCTCCTTTTTTATGAGATTTAGTTTATTTTTTCTCGATGGATTTTGCACCGATTGCAGAAAATATAGTCCAATTTTGAGAGATATCTCATTGAACAGTATATTTTGTTAAAGGGGCATTTATCCATGTAAAATTATCAAATAGCTTAGGCTATTTAATAATTACAGTTGGTTTAACTTGGTTGTTATTGGTTTCTGCTTTGCAAGGCTTGTTGCAATTTGCGCCATCCTTGTTTCCTTTTTTCTCGAATTTGCATTCGCCTGGGCCACCTTTTTTGTCGCATTTTTTGTCCTTAGCACACTCCTTCTTAGCACAATTTTTATCTCCTTTTTCACATTTTCCACCTTCACAAGCATAAGACGAAAATGCAAAAAGAGCAACTAGTGCGGAGCTTAAAATTAATTTTTTCATGGTTGTTTTGTTTAATTGTATGGTACAAATGTAGACCCATGCCTTGGTTCATTTTGTTAGTGAGAAGTTATTGTCTTGTTAACGACTTGTTATAGCAGATAGTTGGCAAGAAATATTTACCTAAGTTTGTGCTATAAATGAAGAAGGACCGCAACTTTTATTTTGTTGTTTTATCTGGACTTGCTTTGGTGGCATTGCTGGTTATACAAGTTCTTTGGCTTATGAAAACCGCCTTGGTAAAGGAAGAATTGTTTAATGAAAAGGCAAATATGGTTTTGTCTAGAACCACGCAGGAACTTTGTGCTGATAAAAAAACCTGTGAGAAAATGAATGCCTATTGTGTAGAGGAAAGCAACAAAGATTGTCGATTGGCTTTGGGAAAAACGGAGGCCAAAAAAATTGATTCCTTGCTTAATTTTTATATGGGATTTTATAACTTTCATTTAGATTATACCTATGAAGTTATTCAGCATGGGCAGCACGCAGGAAAGCACAAGAGGAGCAACCAAGCGGGTAATGTGTATAAGAAAAGGATTGAGGAAATTGCCTACAGAAGCGGACTGGAATTGAAGCTTATTTTTCCGGAAAAAAAGGCATTTATTATTGAAGAGATGGGCTTGATATTTTTATCCTCTATTCTCTTAATCGTTGTTGTTTTTCTGCTTTTTTTGCAAACGGTTAGAACCTTGATAAAAGAAAAAAAATTAGCTGCGCGCACCACAGATTTTCTAAACAATATGACGCATGAGTTTAAGACGCCGCTCACCAATATTGGATTGGCCAGCAAAATGATGGTGAAGGAAACAAATATTGGGGTGGAAGAAAAGGTTAAACACTATGCGGGGATTATTAAAACGGAGAATGAAAAATTGCGCGCAGGGGTTGAGCAGGTTTTAAGCATTACGGCTTTGGAACGCGAGGAGTTTCCGTTTCAAAAGGAGGACATTGATTTAAACAGCCTCATCAATAATGCTGTAACATGCATATCGGTTCAGACCGAAAATGAAAATGGCACCATAGACTGCAACTTGCGGGCTGCAGACGCCATGGTATTTGGCGATAAGGCGCACTTAAACAATGTTGTTTGCAACTTGTTAGACAATGCCATAAAATATTCAAAAGAGAGTTTGTCAATTGTGGTTGAAACCTATGCTGAAAATGGAGCAATTGTTTGTAAAATAAGTGACAGGGGCACTGGAATTGAGAAGGCTTATTTGGCGCATGTGTTTGATAAATACTACAGGGTGCCAACAGGAAATTTGCATGATGTTAAAGGGTTTGGCCTGGGCTTATCGTATGTGAAAAAAATTATTGAACTTCATGGTGGAACGGTAGGGATAACGAGTGAACTTGGTGCGGGTACTACCATTTTGTTTAAATTACCTTTAAAGAATGCTTAAGAAGCGCACTAAAATATTGTTGGCAGAGGACGACCTAAATTTAGGTATGTTGTTGGTTGATTATTTAGAAGATGAAGGCTTTGAGGTGAGGCTTTGCAAGGACGGGGAAATTGCGCTAAAGGCTTTTGAGGCGGGCAAATTTGATTTGTGTATTTTTGATGTGATGATGCCAAAAATGGATGGGTTTACATTGGCAAAGGCAGTTAGATTGCAAAACCCGCTTATTCCGTTAATTTTTATTACTGCCAAATCTCAAAAGGCCGATAAGCTTATTGGGTATGATTTGGGGGCTGATGATTATATTACAAAGCCTTTTGACGAGGAGGAATTGCTTTGGAAGATAAAGGCAATTGTGCGTCGGTTACCAGATGCTGTTAATAGCGAAATAGCGCCCATTCTTGTTGGGAAATTTGTGTTTAATTTTGAGAACCAATCTTTGTTTAAGGATGGGATAACGAAACGCATGACCGAGAAGGAAAGTGAGGTGTTTTTGTATTTATGTAAACACCAAAATAAGGTGGTGAAACGAGAAGATTTGCTTAATGAAATTTGGGGAGAGAATGATTACTTTTTGGGAAGAAGTTTGGATGTATTTATTACTAAAATTAGGAAATATATTAAGGACGACCCAAGTCTTAACATCGAAAATGTTTTTGGTGTGGGTTTTATTTTTAATACGGAAGCATTTTTGGGCAAATAACTTTCATTTCATTTTAATGTGATGCTGCTCTAATTGTCTGTTTTTCGTCGGGTTGCAACTGTTTAATCCTTTTTGCGGTCTTTAGATTTATAAAAGTCAGAAAAGCCATAAAAATGTTGTAAAATGCTTATTAAAATCATGAGACGTGCATGCTAATTATTTCATTTGAAAGATTGAAATAGGAGAAAATGCCACTTATGATTTTGTGATTTTTTTAAGCATACCCTAATCCTAAATTAAACAAGCAATAAAACACATGAATCAATTTTTTACAAGTAAAAGGAGAATCTTGCTGGTAGTATTATTACTGGCAATTAATGTAACAATAACAAGGGCGCAATCTTTGTCTGGAACCTATTCTATCCCGGGTAGTTATACAACCATCCAAGATGCGGTAGCCGCCCTGAACCAAAATGGTGTGAGTGGCGCAGTGACTTTTAATATTGGCGCAGGTAACTTTTATACAGAGGTTTTAACGGCGCCAATTTTATTGGGAAGTTCTGTACTCAATGCAAGTGTATCTGCAACCAATACCATTACCTTTCAAAAGTCTGGGTTAGCCCTAGCAAGCCCTTTAATTACGGCTTTTGTTGGCAGTAAAATTGCCAGTTCAACGGATTCAATTGACATAATGTGGGCTATTTCGGGAACAGATTATGTAACCATAGATGGTGTTGATTTGTTTGACCCAAGCACCAATACCACCAATATTACCACCATGGAGGTAGGATATGGTTTATATAAAAGGAGTGTTACAGATGGCATAAATTATGTAAGCATCAAAAACTGTGTAATTAATTTAAATAGGAATAACATTACAAATGGCGCAGGACCAAGGGCGAATATTGCAGGTGCCACCGCCATTGAGGTAATTAATTGTACCCGCACTTTAGTAGGCACGGCAATTATTCCCACAGCGGTTTCTGGTGCCAGTTCATTTAATAAGTTTTATGGTAATACCATTCAAAATTGTAATATAGGAATTGCCTTGGCAGGCGGTTCTGTAGCCTCACCTTATACCTTGGCCGATCAAAGCAACGATGTGGGAGGAAATCAAGCGAGCACAGGAAATTTCATCAAAAATTTTGGTGGTGGATCAGGTGCAGGTAATGCTTGTGCTGCGGTTTTTGTGAGCAATCAATATGGCTCAAATATTTCTTATAATACGGTAAATAATAATGATGGCGGTGGCGCAAATCACCCTACGTCGAACCGTGGAATTTGGCTTTTTGCCAATTCACCAGGCGCAAGTTGTACGGTAAACAACAACACCATTACCATATTTGGTGGTGCAAATACAACGGCTATTAATTGGTGTGTAGACATGGAGATGGCACAAACAGGCGCAAATGGAAATGTATTAAGCATTAGCAACAATCAGTTTTTGAATTGTACTAGTGCGCCAAGCACTACAGCGCAGTTTACCGCTATTTGGGTAAATTCTGCAGCAAGCACAGTAAATGTAAACAACAACTATATTTACGGTTATTCAAAGAATTCTACCACTGGAGCTGCAACGGTAATTTTGAGTCAGTTTGCTGGCATAGGCACACTTAATATTAACAACAATATTATTGATTCAATTTCTTTAACAGGGATATTTACCACCCAATATGTAATTGGAGTAACGGCAAGCACTACCACCACCAATATTAATAACAACACCCTTACTAGAATGATCTTTAATTCATCTACTACAGGGGCTGGAACGTGGTATCCAATTTTTAACAGTGGCGCTTCAACTACGGTAAATGCCAATGGAAATGTATTGGATAGTCTTACCAGAAATGGCACAATAGGAGGAACAACGATTGGTATTTATTTTTCTAGTGGCACCAATCAGAATATACGAAACAATACGATACGAAATTTTTATATTACGGGATCTGGTACTACCTCTACTATGTATGGAATTCAGCTCTCAGGAACCACTATTGTTTGCGATAGCAACAATATTTATAATTTAAATGTAGCTAAAACAACCGGTTCCGGAGCGCTTTATGGAATATATGATATTTCCTCTCCTACCAATGAAAATTATAGGTATAATAACATCTATAATTTAACCCATATAGGAACTGGAATTGTTTATGGACTATATGCCTTTACTGCTACGGGAGTTAGAACAGTATCTTACAATAATATTTATAATTTAACAGGCGCTTCAACCGTTACAGGCATTTTAATGAGCTCGAGTGTGCCGCGGATATTTAACAACAGGGTATATAATTTAACCACAAATAATGTTGGAACCACCATTGTATCGGCTATCAGTATTTCGTCAACAACAGCGGGTACAGCTCAAATTTTCAACAATTTGATTTCAAATATTTTTGCACCTAATTCAAATGGAACGGTTGCTACCGTTATTGGAATAAACTTAACAGCGGCCACGGCAAGTACTACCATTGCTGTTTATCACAACACCATTTTATTGTCTGCCATTTCTAGTGGTGCAAATTTTAGCAGCGCAGGCATTTTCCATACAGCCAATGTAACTGCTACAACTGCCACTTTGGATTTACGTAACAATATTATTGTTAATACATCGGTGCCAAATGGCAGTGGCAGAACAGCTGCAACAAGAAGGTCTGCCAATGTTTTTAATAATTATGGTACTACCTCAAACCGGAACTTGTTTTATGCTGGGGTGCCAAGTAATTTAAGTTTAATTTTCTTTAATGGAACGGTAAGCGATTCAACTTTGGCTGATTTTCAAGTAAGGTTAGGCACCTTTGAGCAAGCGTCGGTTACACAAAATCCGAGTTTTTTAAGTTTGATTGGTTCAGACCCTAATTTCTTGCATTTGGACCCAAGCATTTCAACCTTATGTGAAAGTGGAGCCAGCGTAATTGCCACTGTACCTTTTGATGTAGATAATGTTATTCGTCAGGGAAATGTTGGTTATACGGGCACTGGCTCGGCACCTGATATTGGTGCAGATGAAGGTGAGTTTACGGGTATTTCGATGGTGCTCGACTCTAGTAATGTTGATCAAATATCGGCCGCTGTTCCTATCAATTCCACAAACCAAGCGGTTGTTGCTTTGCGAGTTTACACACAAAACAATTTTAACGCGCTCAATTTATCTTCCATGAAACTGAATACTTCGGGTACCAGCAGTGTAGCAGATATTCAGAACGCGCGTGTTTATTTCACAGGAAACAGTCCGGTATTTTCTGCCTCTAATCAGTTTGGTTCAACCATAACAGCGCCAAATGGAACCTTTTATGTAAATGGGTCGCGCACATTAAGTTCTGGGGTAAATTATTTCTGGGTAACGTATGATACCAAACCAACTTCAACGCCTAACAACTTTATTGATGTACGCGTGGATAGCTTAGTTATTGGTGGATTAAATACTGCGCCAATTAATGGTGATCCAATTGGTTCAAGAAAAATTTTAGGTCCATTAAATGGTAATTATTTGGTTGGTTCAACCCAAACGTATTCAACTGTTACTGCTGCGGTGAGCGACTTGGGTTCTTTAGGCGTATCTGGTCCTGTTACTTTTATTTTAACCGATACAATTTATAATGCTGCCACTGGGGAAGTGTTTCCAATAACAATAGGTTCCTATACAGGGGCGTCTTCTACTAATACGGTCACTATTAGTCCTAGTATAGGAAATTTTGCCAGGATTGAAAGTTTTAACAATGTTGCTACGCTTGATTTAAATGGGGTAAATTATTTAAAGATTGACGGAAGACCGGGTGCAACGGGAGGTTTTATGTTAGGAAATAACCTAATCATTAGCAATGCTACTACCACTGCGCCAGCTATGCGATTTATCAATGAAGCGTCGAATAATAGCATTTTATATACAGATTTGCGCGCCAATAATTTAACGGCTACAGGCGTTTTTGGCGCCGGTGTGGTTAGTTTTGGAACAACAACTGGGTTTAATGGAAACGACAATAACTTGATTCGTTATAGCCATATTCATGAAAATGCTGGAGGTAGTCCAGTTGTGAATATTTCTTCCATAGGTTCGGCCACATCGGTTGCAACCAATAACGACAATAACATAATTGATAGTTGTGAAGTTTATAATTTCTATCATCCAAGTATTGCAACGGCCGCTGTTTATTTGGGTGCAAACAATGGTAGCTGGCAAATCAATTCAAACAAATTTTACCAAAGCAATGCGCTAAACTATACATTGGCCGTAACGCACCGTGTGCTTTGGATTACACCTAACGTAGCCAATTTGACATCGGCAAGTGGTTTTATTATTCATCATAATTTTATTGGTGGAAATAATGCCTCTGGTACTGGTAGCTATACCCTTACTGGTACAAATGGTTATTTGTTTAATGTGATGGACATTTCTGTAGGTTTGGGTACACCAACCTCTATTCAGGGAAATACGATAAGCAACGTTAATGTGGCGAGTACAGGCGGAAGCGCAATTAATTTTTTGGGTATCAATTTGGCAAACGGAAATGTAAATTGTGGCACGCTTACAGGAAATTTAATTGGTTCTAGAAGTGTAAACGGGGCTATTACTTATACTTCTAATGGTATAAATGGTGGAGCTATGGGAATAAGAACGGGTGGTGGCACTGGTAATACTTTTAATATAGCTAACAACATCATCAGTGGTTTTGATTTATATGGAAATGCAACTAGCAATGCTGCTGAATTTTTTGGAATTAACCTTTTTACAGGTACTAATATAAATGTCTTTAATAACATGATTGGTGATACATTATTGCCAAATAGCATTCAATTATTAAGCACCAGTGCTACATCTACATTTGCTCAACGTGTTACTGGAATTTTCATTAACCCTAATGCAGGTACTCCGGTTTTTAATGTTTATAACAACATCATTTGCAATTTTTTAAACTACTATGCTGCAACTGGTGCGCAAGCTGCATGTACAAGAGGAGTTGCCTTGTTGCCAACAATTGCGGGGTCTTATACGGTTAATAACAATAGAATATTTAATTTATATACAGCATCTAATACAACAGGTGGCGGTGTAAATTCAACTCTTGCTGGAATTGCAGTTAATCAAACCGTTGGAAACGCAATAATTACAAGCAATTCAATTTCAAACATCAATTTAATTGGTTCAAGCATGAGTGGTGCCATAACGGCGGTTGGAATTTTTTATTCAACGCCAAGTGCGGGCACTAATTTGGTTGGAAGAAACAACATTCATACTATCAATATTGCTGCAATGAATCCATCGGCATTTATTTCGGGAATGGATATAGCGGCGGGTAATGGTGTTATTCAAAACAACATGATTCGTTTGGGTATTGATTCATTTGGTTCGGCCATACAAGTACCTTGTGTTTTTAGAGGAATTACAAAGAACAGTGGAAACTTGAGCATTTATTTTAATAGCGTTTACATTGGTGGTTCAAATATTTCAAACTCTAATGCCAATACCTTTGCGTTCCAAAGATCTGGCTCTGGAACAGATATTGTGCGCAACAATATTTTTGTAAATAACCGATCAAATGCAAACGGTTCTGGCAAGCATTATGATGTTTTCTTGTTAAATGGAACTGGGTTAACACTCAATAACAACGATTATTTTGGTACAGGAACAGGTTTTGTTTTTGGCAGTTTAAATAATGGCGTTTCAGATGTAACGGCATTTCAAACGGGCTGGTTAAGCACAGATAATGCGAGCACTTTTGCAAACCCTCAATTTATTAACCCCAATGGTACATTTTTAAGTGGAGATTTGCATATCCATCCAACGCAGGCTACGCCTATTGAAGGAGGTGCGGTTGCAATTTCTACCATTACAGATGATTTTGACGGGCAAAATCGCAGTTCTTTTTCGCCTTCTGATATGGGAGCAGATGCAGGTAATTTTGTTCAATTAGATGTGTTTGCACCAATTATAGGAAATATTGCTGTTAGCAATACTTCTTCAACAGGAGATCGTGTGTTTTTGGCAAATATTACAGATCAAACAGGAATACCTATTTCGAGTGGTAATGATCCAAAAGTATATTACAAAAAGTTTGCTGCCGGTTCTTTTACATCGTCTTCGGCAATGAGGGTTTTTGGAAATGCCCAAAACGGCAATTATAACTTTACCATTTCTCAGGCAGCTTTAAGTGGTTTGAGTTTGGGCGATTCAATTTATTTTTTCTTAGTTGCGCAGGACTCTTCTTTGAGCAGTAATTTAGGAAGCCTTCCTGGTGGGGTAGTGGCAAGCAATGTAAACACCATTACATCTGCACCAAGTGCCCTATTTTCTTACAGAATTGTAGCTGGTTTAGGTGGCACCATTAACGTAGGGGTGGGTCAAACTTTCACAAGTTTAACAGGTGTGGGCGGTTTATTTGAAGCCATTAATAATGGTTCAATCACAAGTAATGTAAATGCGGTTATCACCAGCGATTTATTAGAAGATGGCACCAACGGTCTGAACCAAATTAATGAAACGGGCGCTGGAAATTATATGTTTAACATAATTCCTGATGGCACAACCGAGCGCTTAATTGCCGGTAACAATGCTGCTGGACTAATTAGGTTAAATGGTGCCGACAGGGTAAAAATGGATGGCAGGTTTAATGGTTCAGGAAGGTTTTTGAGAATTAGAAACAGGGTGCAAACTGGACATGCCATTACGTTCTTAAATGATGCTAAAAAGGATACTGTTGCTTATTGTCATGTAGAAAGTGTAAACAATTCGGTAGGCACCATTCTGTTCTCAACATCTAACGTTTCTGGTGGCACTGGAAACGACTCTAATGTGGTTACTTTTTGTATTGTTAGAGATACCTTAGGCTCTGTAACCACTAGCAATGTTCACAATACGGGTATTAGCTCGTCTGGTACTGCAGGGTTAGAAAATGATGCCAATGTTATTTCTAACAATGAGGTCGTCAATTTTGGATTCAATGCCATTAACTTAAATGCTGCGGGATTGGGCGATAATTGGAAAATTCTAAACAATGCTGTTTATACCAATGTACCTAGGGCAAATATCTTTAATGTGTTTCAAGTTTCGGGCGGAAACGGACATGTTATTGATAACAATAGCATAGGTGGTTCTGCTCCAAACAGAAGTGGTGCGGCATTTGAGACAACCACAGCCACTACACCTGGATTTTATGGCATGAACATTAGTGTTGGTTCAAACAGTGCTACCCAAATTACCAATAATACTTTGAGTAATATATCTGGTGGAACTAGAGCTGTTAATGCCATTCATGTTACGGGCGGATTGGTAAACATTGCCAACAATACTATTGGTGGTGGTGCAATGCCTTATGATACCATTAGAAATGGATATGATAATGGAACCATTAACATTACGGGCGGAACGGTAACGGTTTCTAATAATACCATTGGAAACATTGCTTATTATGGAGCCTCTGGCGATAGAACAAGTGGTATTACGGTTTCTGGTGGAACTGTAAACATTAATGGAAATACCATAAGAGACATATCTGGTAACGCTTCTGGAACAGCATTTACTTTCTTAATTACGGGTATTCAGTTGAGTGGTGGAATTAACCATGTGGTAGAAAACAACCAAATTTATAACATTCAAAACACCAATTCATCAACTTCTGCATATACTGTTTCGGGCATTACGGTAACAAGTGCAACAAACTTGTTAATCAATAGAAACAGGATTAGTAGAATATGGGGTAATGGCACAGGTACTGGAGCCAATTCTAATCAAGTTTTCGGCATTTACAATGCAGCAATTGGAAACTCAACGGTAAGAAATAATCAGGTTACCTTGGGGCAAAACACCCTCGGTGAAACGCGTGTTTATGGTGTCCAGGATGTTTCTGGGTCAGGCAATAATTACTACTACTATAACAGTATTTTGATCAATGGAAACGTGTCTTCTGGTTCAAATAATAGCTATTGCATTCAGCGTACTGGTTTAGCAAACGTAGTAACGTTTAACAATATCTTTTATAACAAACGTACTATCAATGGAACTGGCGCAAATTATGCTTCAGGGTCAAATTCGTTAACAGGCGTTACGCCTGCTGTGGTTAACTATAATTTATATGTGGTAAATGATACCACAAAATTGGCAGAAGGTCCTGCAACTTTCGCAAATAGCGTAAGTGTTTATAATACTTTGTATAGCAACGCAGGTACTTATCCTTCTAACTGGTATGTATTAGCGAGTGATTTGCCTGCTAGCACATTCTTTACAGACACCTTAGTAGGCAATCTCAATATTGTTAGCAGTGACGCAAACTCTTGGTATGCCAATGGAAAAGGATTGCCTTTGAGCGGTTTAAATTCCGACTTCAATAATGCTTTGCGGTCTGTAAGCATCGCATCTGGTGCAACAGATTTAGGTTCTCAGGAATTTACACCTTCCGTGATTCCTGCTTTGGCCACTGCTAGTGCCTCGCCAAGTGCAAATGGCACTACAACTTATACTTATGGTGGTAGGCAAATAGCTAGCATCACTTGGGGAAGTGCAGGAACCTTACCTAGTTCTGTTGCTTTGAGGTATTATAGTGGCAGCAATGCACCAAATTTGTTAACAGGCAAAACACGCTATAATGCGTATTTCGATGTTGCGGCAACTGGTGGAAGCGGTTATTCTTACAATATCTCCCTGTTGGCCGACTCTTCAACTTTGGGAGATGTTTCTGGATTAAGTAATACCAAAATTGCTAAATATAGCACTTCATGGAATCTTATTAATACTTCTGCTACCAATGGTGTTTTAGGCACAATGTTTACTACTGCTGCGCAAACTGGGTTTGGAATCTTTACGGGTACTGATGGCAATAACAATCCTTTGCCTGTTACTTTAAGTAGCTTCTCTGCCAGGGCAAATGAGGGTGATGTTTTGTTAAATTGGGTAACGGCATCGGAGAAAAACAACCACGGTTTTTATGTTGAACGTTCTTTGGACGGAAGAATCTTTACGGCCATTGATTTTGTAGCTGGAAAGGGGAATAGCAATACTGCAGTTTCTTATAATTTTAAGGATGTTAATTCATTTGTTGATGCGCAAACAAGCCAATTATATTATCGCCTTCGTCAGGTTGATTTAGACGGGCAGGAGACCTTATCTGATATTAGGTTGGTTCAGGAAAGTAAAATATTATCTGGTTTTGTGGAAGCTTTCCCTAATCCTTTTGAAAGCGGTTTAACTTTGAACTTTAACAACAATGAAAGTGGAAGTGCGGTAATTGAAGTGCTTGATTTGAATGGAAAAATGGTGTTATCTTTTGCAAAGGATTTGGAGCAAGGTAATTCAACGATTGGTGTTCAAGAGATGAATGAACTTTCTGCTGGCATTTATTTTTTGAAGGTTATTCGGTTTCATGATATTGATGTGTTGAAGTTGGTTAAGAGGTAATTGCTTGGTTCGTTTGTAGTAAGGAAAGGGGCCAGCTCATTTGTGATTTGGCCCTTTTTTTTTGGATTTGTGGGGAGTGGGGCTTTTTGCTTTTTTATGGGTAGCGAATTTTTGGGTTGAGTTTGTTTTGATGTTTGCCCGGGCAAAACTTTGCTTCGCTTGTTTTGCTTTTTTTTGGGATTTGTGGGGAGTGGGGCTTTTTGCTTTTTTATGGGTAGTGAATTTTTGGGTTGAGTTTGTTTTGATGTTTGCCCGGGCAAAACTTTGCTTCGCTTGTTTTGCTTTTTTTAGGGATTTGTGGGGAGTGGGGATTTTTGCTTTTTTATGGGTAGTGAATTTTCGGGTTGAGTTTGTTTTGATGTTTGCCCGGGCAAAACTTTGCTTCGCTTGTTTTGCTTTTTTTGGGATTTGTGGGGTGTGGGGATTACTGCGTGATCCCAATGGGGGAGGCTTCAAAGCAACTTTGGCCTGCTGCTTTCCGCTGCGCTCCAAGCAGCGGGCTTTGTTGCGCCTTTGCTCACTCAAAACTTCGCTTCGCTGCGTTTTGGCTCGCTTCTGCACAACAAAGCCCAATTTTGCTTTGCAAAATTAGGCTTAAGTTGTTTTGGCGGAGAGGGGGGGATTCGAACCCCCGGTACCTCACGGTACACAAACTTTCCAAGCTTGCACGATCGGCCACTCTGACACCTCTCCAAAGGCTGGCAAATGTAGGTTTTTTTGTTAACTTGCGGCAATCTCTTTAAGCTAAATTATGCAAAAATTTTTATCTGTTCTGGCTTTCTTGTTTTTTTTCGGCCTGAACCAATTACAAGCGCAACATCAATGTGCTAAAACCAAACTGAGTGCCCAATCCCGTGCACTCAACAAGGCTAATGCTACTCCTTCCGAAATGATTCAAATGGAAAAGTACGACGTGTATTTTCACCACCTCAATTTATCCGTTGAAAGAACCAGCACCTATATTTCTGGCAATGTAATTACTAAGGCTAAATCGAGGGCAGCAAATTTGGATACTTTCGTTTTTCAGTTGCATGCAAACTTTACAATCGATTCTGTTTTAGGCGCAAATAACCAAAGGTTGAGTGTTATTCGAACCGGCGATATTGCCTATGTTTTATTGGCGCAATCGGTTCAGACCGGAAAAGATTTTACTACACAAATATTTTACCACGGAACGCCCCCAAGTGGTGCTAGTGCGGCCATAGGCAATGGTTTTAGCAACAGAGCCTCTCCTACTTATGGCAACCAAATAACCTGGAGTTTAAGTCAGCCCTATAGCGCTTATGAGTGGTGGCCTTGCAAGCAATCCTTGCAAGATAAAATCGATTCGGTTTTTATTTCTGTAACTACCGATGTGGCCAATATGGTTGGGTCGAATGGCCTTTTGAAAAACATAGAGTATGTGGGCAACAACAAGCATGTTTATCATTGGGAATCGCACTACCCAACAGCCTATTATTTGGTGATGGTAACGGTTGGACAGTATACAGAATATTTGAGTTATGCAAAGCCTAAAAACTATGCAGATAGCATCTTAATACAGCATTATATTTACTCAAATCCTTTGGCTTATTCTAATAATAAAGCGAGTATTGACGCTGCTTTGCCTCAGTTGGAATTGTTTTCTGATTTGTTTGGTTTATACCCTTTTCACCAAGAGAAATACGGACATGTAATGGCGCCTTTTAGTGGCGGTATGGAGCATCAAACCATGACGAGTTTGGGCATTTTTGATTTTGATATTGTGGCGCATGAGTTGGGTCATCAATGGTTTGGCGACCATGTAACTTGTGCTACTTGGAGCGATATTTGGTTAAATGAGGGCTTTGCTACGTATACAGAATATTTGGCGGCCAAGTATTTGAAATCGGCGGCGTATACAAGTACTTGGGTGAAAGACATGCATACCAGTGCAAAAAAGGGCATTGGGTCTGTTTACGTAACAGATACCACCGATGTAACGCGTATTTTTTCTAGCAATTTAACCTATAACAAAGGTGGTTCTGCAATTAGGGTTTTGCATTATTTACTGGGTGATAGTATGTTTTTTAACGTTTGTAAAACTTACCAAACTAGATTTGCCAATGCAACTGCGAGTACCAATGATTTTCGCTTGCTGGTAAATGAGTTAAGCGGCAAAAATTATGATTACTTTTTTAACCAATGGATTTATGGTGCAGGTTTTCCAAATTATACGGTTAAATGGAACCAAATTGATGGGCAGTTTATAGTTTCTATTTTACAAAATAATGCGCAGCAAAGCAGCAATGTATTTGATTTACCATTGCCTTTTGTGGTTACGCGCTTAAGTGGCGATAGCACCATTTATCTCACGCAAAATGCTTTGTCTAATGGTTACTTTGTTCCTGTTATAGGCAAAATACTGTCGGTTAAGTTTGATCCAGAAAACTGGATTTTAAAGAACTCTTCTGTGGTTGCCGATACAAGTTTATTGTCTTCTTTAGGAATGGAGAACTCGCTTACTAAGTTTGTTGCTTATCCAAACCCGAGCGATGGAAAATTATACTTGAAAGGATTTGGAGGCGCTTGGGCCAATATTAGCATTTTTGACCAGCAAGGAAAAACCTGTTTTGTGGGCATTAAAAAAGAGGGCGAATTAATTGACCTCAGTGCATTAAAATCTGGTGTTTATTTTCTACAAGTGCTAAATGAATTCGGTGCTGTGCATCAAGAAAAATTGATAATTCGGTAAACATTTTTTTCTGAGGACCTAATTCCATTATATTTGCAGCCCCTTGGTCTCGTAGTTCAATGGATAGAATAGATGTTTCCTAAACATTTGATATGAGTTCGATTCTCGTCGAGACTACTTTTTTACAAAAAAACACATGAAATACAGCATTTTATGTGTTTTTTTGTTTGGTAATACCCTCCATTAATCTCATTTGGTCTTAGATTGCATTGATCGCAAATTTAGCGAACCTTTATATCAAAGTTGTTTTAAGAAAGAAAAAATCAACTGCCATCTAATAATTGCCTTTCGCTATTCATTGCCTTAGCAATTGATTTTAATTTACCAAAAATTATACAACGTCTAAAGCATTTAGGTAGTTTTCTAATTCTGATAGGTATGCTGCTTAATTTGGCTTACAATACCCATTATGGCTATCGTGTAAAGGTTCAGATAGGGAAGAGGGAGCAAGGAATGGCCGACGCTAAAAGCAGCATAACACTTGAATCTTCTGTGGCTTTTTCCAACCTCGCTGTGCCTCAATTGAGTGCTAGTTTGGGTAGTCTGGTTGATCCTAAATTGGTATTATAACCATTCAACTATTACAACTGATTCAGTTGGTTCAAAACTGTTAGAAACTCGCAAGCGTTAAAATCTGCTAACAAACAGGCAAAAAGAAATGAGCCAAAGAATTATTATGCTAAATGGGCACTTATTTTAGGTGTAATTTCTCTTTTTGTATTTCTATTGGTTTTGCATGCTGCACTCGCTCCTCTCGCATTTTATTTAGGAGTAAAGTCATTAAAGGAAATCAAGCTTAGTAAAGAGCAGGTAATAGGAAAGGCGGTAACTGGATTAATTATTGGGTGAGCACTTTCTTTTTTGCTTTTTTTAGCACTTCTTGGGTCGATTGTAGCTGGTATGGGGCTTGTAATTACACTTCTGTTACTTTTGGTTTTGCTATTCTTGCTGAATTGGGTTATTTGTGCTGGAATTAAAAAATCAGAGAAGAATCCTTTGAATAAAAATTTACCCAACAAAGAGCCGTGTAATAATTTACACGGCTCCTATTGTTGTTTCTGAATTATATTTTAGAAATTGATTTTGCTAAAGTTCACCTCAATTGCTATTGAACCTTATCTCAAAGGCAATACTACTTTATTGATTACGTGAACCACGCCATTAGTTGCTTGAATATCGGCTGCGGTAACTGATATGTCGGTAACTTCGCCGCCGTTAAACTTAACTCCCGAAAGTGTGTTAAAAGTTAGTTTAGTGGAAGGATTTAGGGTAGTTACCTGGTCGCCATTATTGATTTGAGAAGCCCTAACCTGAGTACTTAAAACATGAGAGGTTAGAATTGGTGTTAATTGCTCTTTTGTAAAATTAGCTAAATCAAAACTAATTGCATTAAAGGCATCATTGGTAGGAGCAAAAACAGTTGCTATCGTTATATCTTCTAAAGTGGCAACTAATTCTGCTTTGCTTAATGCCGAAACCAAAGTGGTAAATGCGGGGTTGTTTAATGCAATATCAACTAGTGATTGGGGAGCCAATACTTGATCAATAACATGAACGAGTCCATTGCTGGCTTCAATGTTTGCAGCCACTACATTTGTTTCGTTGTTTAACTTTACTGGGTTAATGCTGGTTCTTAACGAAGCTCCATTTCCAGAAACGGTAAATAAGGTAGCTACATAAGCATTGGTAATATCTGTTGATTTTACTTTTGAACCTAAAACATGGTATAGCAACAGATTTTTTAATGCTAGTATGTCTTCTGGTGTTGTAATTGCATTAACAGCACTTTCTGAAATACCATCATTTCTGAATGCTTGGTTGTTTGGTGCAAAAGCGGTGTATGTGCCAGCATTCGACAATGTTTCCTTTAAACCAGCTTTGTTAATGGCAGCTACTAAAATACTAAATGTAGTATCAGAGCTGGCCACTTCATAAATGCTTTTTAGGGCTGGTGTAGCAGGGGTGGGGGTTTTTTCATCGTCTTTAGAACACGATGCCAATAGTAATGTGCTTAAGCTTAGGCTTAATAAGGTCGCTTTTAAAATGTTTGATTTCATGTGTTAAATTATTTTTATTAGTAAAAGCATTAAACCTAAAACGGCTAAACTATGTTTGAAATTATTTGCTGAATGACCATATTTTTACAAAGAAAATTTGGCCTCAAAAACTTTACTTAAAATACCCTTAAAAATGCCGATTTTCCTGATTTTATTAAAACTAAAATTTTTATTTGATTGTTTAGCCGACCATTAAAAGCAGGCTTTTTAAATTAGTGTAGTCAACTCCTCAACGAATTTGATGTTCCGTTAACCAAAGTATGAACGGTTTTAAAATCTGGTTTTATTTCGTTATTCTGCTTCATCATGTGTAATCTCAAATTCCATAGCCTTTCCTCAAATGAAAATAAATAAATTACCCATTATCCTTTTGGTATTTTCGCTATTTTTTGGTTGTAAATTCATTTCCAACTTTCTTAAATTGTCGGGTAATCCCAATACCCAAGAATTATTAATTAGGGCAATTAAGTTGCAACAATATGATTCTGCTTATATATATGCCAGCCAAAATAAACAGCATGTTTTTCCTAACAGTGAGTTGTTAAAGCAAGTGGAATTAGGGAGCTTATTATTTCTAACAGGAAAATATGAAGAAGCCCATAAACTATTCGTGGCTGCTGAATATAAATTAGAAGACAGAAAGAGCTTTCGGTATATCGATGCTTTTGGCGGCACAGCAGAAATTTACAATCCTTTTCATCCCAATTATAGGGGCTCTACATCATTGAATGCGGTTTGGCGAACGGGTGTTCTTACCCGTCAAGATTCGATACTGGCAAGGCCTGCAATCGATGGATTATATACTACCTACCAATGCAATAACATGGAGAAACCTTTAGTGAATTTTTATGTGGGCTTAAGTGGTGCTTATAAAAACCCCGATTTGTTGACGGTTGAGGCCAAAAGAATTGGGAGTCTGGGCGACTATATGGACCAAAGGCCAGTTTCTATAAGACTAGACATGCCTTATACGCCATAAATTGGATCAGCCATTATTGCCCCAAATGCCTGAAGCTGTAATCAACAATGCGGGTAATAGGCCTGCAACAATTACTCAGCCAAATAGTGGCGTGACAATCGCCATTCCCAGCACCACTAAAAACTTGCAACAAAGTCGTTTTTGGGTTACCATATCAAGTTCAAACAATCCTTCTAATAAGCCTGTGGTGAAAGTTGAGGTGCCTTCAAATTTATCTGTTCTTTCGGTTAACTCTAATATGGCAGATTCGCCTGTGAAGGCCTTTCCTCCTTATTAGGCAAACTATGTGTTAAGTGCGCCCACTGCATCTCCGTTTATTTCGAGTGTTATGATTGGAAAAGAGCAATACAATATCAATAAAATATTGGATTACCCTATTTTGATTAGAGCCACCGCTCAAGATTTTTACATTATTAGCCTTACCCCATTTAATTCAGAAAGCCTGTAAGTGAATCTATTACTTGGTGAGCTTATAAACATAAAATTAGTGGGGATTTTCCATTTTTCTGAAAGCTCTTTAATTAAGAATGGTCCAAAGTCGCCAACGATTTGGATATACTCCAAATCTATTTCAGGATAAGCCCTATCCAGCGCATCAAAATCTCTAACATAATCGTCGGGAACGTTTTTATTTTCATGCAATACGGTTACTATTTTTAGCTTAGTGGTTATTTCATTTGCCTGCACATATTGAATTACTTTATTAAGTCCAGAAATATCATCCCCTTTCGAAAAGTACACAAACTCTTGATGCGAAAGATTATTAATTTTTCGTGTTATAATTATTTCACCTTTACGCACATGGTGCTGAAATGAATCGAAAAAACTTTTAATGACCATTAGTAAATATTGCAACACATGTTTTCTGTTTAGCAATAAGGTTATTATTAATATGGATGGAATGAAATATTGAAGAAAAACCACCAAATACTCGGGATGCATTTTTATGTTTCCATAGATTGCTATCAATATGGCTAATATAGCTATTACCACAACAAATGGTTTAGCGTATTCTGGCCTAGGCAACTTTTCTCTTTTAATTTTTAATAAAAAATTACCTAATCCAAAATAGGCCATTACCAGTAGAAACGAGATGGTATATACTCCAGCTAAAGGCTCTAATTCGGAATTGGTGATGTATAAAACAGATATACACAACACAAAAAACAGGATCAATATTCTTGGTGAACTTCCACTCTTATTTTCTTTAATTAAAAATTGAGGTAAAATTCTATCTAAGGCCATTCGTTTGATTAAGCCGCCAACGCCAATAAAGGAAGTTAATACCGCACCACTAAGAACCAATACGGCATCAATTGAAATGAGCTTTGCCATATAAACCCCACCTGTAATATTTCCTAAATGAGATAATAGTGCTTCTCTGTGTTCACCAACTTGGCCTATTGGCATAACAGCAATAATGGCCAAAGCCATAAGCGGGTTAATGATGCTCACCGCAATCCACATATTTCTTAAGGTTTTTCTAAACACATCAGGAGCTTGTTCTTCTACAAAATTGGCAGAACTTTCAAAGCCAGAAATGCCAAGCATAGCGGTACTAAAACCTAAAAATAAGGCCACCGTTATACTGCCTTTAACAGGTAAATGATAATTTTCAATAAGGTTTGAAAATCCAAATGTGGCAACAAACCAAACTGCACTTCCAATTAATAAAAACATAGACAGTATGTGAACCACAAAAATAAAAATTGCAACGCCAGCCGACTCCTTTATGCCAAGCATAATTAAAAACACAAAAAAGGCTAAAACCCCAACAGTTTCCCAGAATATTAAACTTTTAGTGGCAAATGGATTTAAATAATGCATTGCCTCACTAGCCGATAAAACGGCCGTTGCCATATAGGAAAGAATGGTTAAACATGCGGCAATGGATGCGTTGCTTTTTGAAGTGGTGTTTAATAAAATATTATAGGCTCCGCCATTTAAGGGTAAAGCGCCAACGGCTTCTCCATATATTCTTCTAAACAAAAACAATACGCCAGAAACAATTAAAAGTGAAATCCAGGCATATTGTCCAGCATACAAAATAGCTAAGGCCGAAACATACAAACAGGATGAAGTAATATCGTTCCCACAGATAGCTGTAGCGGCAAATTGACCTAATTTTTTTTCTTTATGCATCTTCTAATGATTTTTTATGAATCTCTAACTATTCGGGTTAAATGGCTTTAATACCCTTGGTTAGGTTTAACCCTTCTTTTGGATCGGCCAAAATGCATTGAAAGAGAATAATATGACAGCACTTATTAACGACCTAAATACTATTTTTTCTCTATTAAAACATCGCTCAAACATTGCTGATACCAATCAAATAATCGAGCACCATTTACGCCAATCTTACTGTTGTCATCACCTATATTTGCACTACCCCCACCTTTAATTAGGTTAATTCCATCGCGCAAACTTAATCCTCCCGAATTACTTTTAAGCACCAAGCTGCTTTCTGGCACACCTTCTTCCTTAAATTTTAGCTTCTCCGAGTTTTTAAACGTGGTTTTACCCTCCTTATTGATAACCTTTACAGATACCTCTATTCCTGGCGTATAGGTACGGTTTTTGCTCCCTGTAGAATATATCCTCGCCTGAATACGTATTGCCTCATCATAACCCAACTGCTGAAAAGCTTTTTTCTCACTAATGCTTTCCATTACCCATAAACCACCTTCTAACTGATCTGGAACAGACCCAAGTCGATTTTCGTCGACAGCAATTAGCGGGTAACCTAAGAATTTAGCCAAAACTTGTTGGGTATAATGTAGAATTTCATCTGAGGTCCTAACCGTGTCTATGCGCGTTGAATTATCATAAACAAAATACAAGGAAGGCAATTCCACTTTGGTGTCTCCGCTCGCAAAATTATCTTGGGAATATTTGCCATTAAAGGAAAAAGAAATGATACCAGATTTCTTCTGAGAATAACTAGTTATTGAGCCTAATAAAATAACAGCAAGCAAGTAAATTTTTGTTTTCATGGCATTGTTTTTAAAACTGTCTGAACCAAAGTTATAAAATATTTCGATAATTTACCCATTAAGGATCACAATACCTATAATGACAGCTTCTCTGTTTAAACCAATGTTAGAAAAATTTATTCTGGTTCAGTAGTTGGCATCAATGAAGGATACCAACTATTCGAATAAAACATTTCTTTATTGGAACTCCCAATTAAGACAATGGAAATGGGGGTTAAAAAAATCAATGAGATTACACCGTAATCGGGTCCAACCGCAAAAATTGGTGCCGCAGCCCCCAACACAGTATAAGCTAAAAAGAGTTTCACTCCCCTGCCAGATGTTTTAATAAAAAGCCATTTAATATTAGAATAGTCTATGAAAATAGAGTCGTTAAAAACAATTAATTGACCGTTCAAATTTGTCATGCGCATTTCATAAATTCCTTTTTCCTTGTTTAATAGTCCGGGCCAATTGGGCATTACCCTATTCTTATCTTTTAGTTCAAAAATAACCTTCCGCCCGAGACTAAATTCACGCCCTTTTTTATTGCCATAATTTACCATTTTAAACCTATCTTGGGCATGCAATAAGCATGTTATACCTATATAGAAAACAAACAACAGAAAAGGTTTTTTTAACCTCATTTATCCCCCCTGTTCCTTATCTTAAACACCAAACCTAAATTGCATCCATAAGTATAATGTGCAAACCCTAAGGAGGGGTAATAATAGTCGCGGCCATTAAAAGCTCGGTTATACAATGATTCAAAAGGCTTTGGCTTATTTAAACTGCCATTTATAAAGCCACCGAAAGATAGACCCACATTTTTTCCTAAATCGGCCATATAATTGATTTCCAATTCTGCCCCATAATAGGTATGGGTTTCGTTATGTTTCTGGTTTGTATAACCAATCAAAGGATCAAACATGCGAATCTGCATTTGATCTTTGCTATACCCAAGAATTCCATTCAAGCAAAACAAAAACCGCGATGCTGCATGTTTTGAGTTAGCCAAAACAAGCCCAGGTTTTATATAATAATAAGAAGATTCAAAGTCTACTCTGCCTCTAGAATAATATGGGCCGAAATTGGCATATGAAGTTTGCATGTAAATAGGAGAGACATCACCACGGTTAGCTCTTCTCATACTTCCTTTTATTTGAAAATTAAAGTATTTATGATTAAGGTTCAAATAAGAAACCTCTAAGGGCATTACCATGTCCGATCTTATGCTCACCCCCAACAAATGGCACTTACCACCTCGCATAGTGAGCTGTGCCTTTGCAAAGAAGGGCAACCAACTTATGATTAGGTATGATATTGTTCTTAGTTTCATTTTAAACACAAAGAATCTACAACAACTTTAGAATCCGTATAAAACGGTTCAAATTCTCGCCTACGAATGGTTAAGGTACCTCCAATAATTCTTTTTACCATAGGCTCGGATAGCGTCATTTCTGTGATACCTTCTCCGCAATTTCTATCCTCCCAGTGGGCATAGCTAACATTGGGTTGAACGCACAAGTCATAGGTTTTTTTATCGGTTCGAACCGAAACACAAGTAGGTATGGTGATGGATATGATAATAGGAGCATATTTTTTGTTGAAATAAAGAGTGTCTAGATTCACTTCATATTTTATGCTGCGAATGGTATCGAGGGTGTCGACAAGGAGAATAAAAGACGAATATTTTGTATGGGGATAAACCTCTCCTCCATAGCCAGAGCAGCCACAAGCCGAAATAAAGCTAAGCAATACAAACAGTATACCTATGAAATGAACTTTCATAACTCAAATATAGCATTACCCCGTTGGTATTCAAAACAATTCAAAATTGAATTGCTAAATTAGCATGCACCTGCCATATTTTTGGATGTTACTTAGTGCCTAAATCTCTAATTTAAAATTATAATCAATGAAAAAGCTTCTTTTAGTTTATCTGTTTCTTTTCTCTTCTGTAATTTCAAATGCACAATTCTCTTCAGAAAAAGTTTTGGATCTAAATGAAAAGGATGCAATGTTTCATTATAAAACTTTTTTGGTTAACAATAAAGGCGTTGTGGTAACTTATGATAAGTATTACAAGCCGGGAAACATGCTCAATATTCAGTTCGACTAGTATGATACGAATCTGAATTTTATTTCGAACAAAAATTAGAAAGTAAAATACAATTGGAATGAAAATAGTATGGAAGTGAGTAACGGAGAAATTGGCCACATGTTATTCTATAATTTTGATGGTGATTTTACTTTGCTAACTATGGATATGGGGAAGGATGGTATAAAGAAAGTTGAAGGCAAACTGCCCAAGAATTTTAAAGCCAAAGAGCTTATCCCTGTTGGTGGTATTGTTTATATTCTAGGTTACACCGCACATACAAATACCCTAGTTACTATAAGTTTATTAACAGGAAAAACAACTATTACCAAACCTAAATTCAAAAACATTAAGGCTGCTTACTATAGCGGGCATCAGAAGATTGAGGGGTCTAACGAAGTCCTATTTTATTATATTGCTTTTCCATCCAAAAAGGCAAGTGATATTTTGGTAATTAGTGCCAATGAAAATGGTAACTTAAAACCAGAAGTTAATTTGTCGGGCACCATTGACCCTCTCATTTTATCGGGGCGCGTTTTTAAACCAGAATCATCCGAAAAAGTAATATTTGGCACCAATTCTAAGGAGACTCGATTTTTTTCCTCAAGGTTTTTATTTTTCTAAATCAACTGATTTGAAAACAGAAAGGCCAATATTTTATGCCTTTAGTGAGATTACCAATTTTGAAAAGTTGGCAAAACTAGCGTCTGTTGATTATAATGTAGTTTTAAATGATTTAATAAAAGTTGAGGGCGGTTATATTTTAACTGGCGAATGTTATTATTTGCTCATTAAATGGGCTGGTACGAGCACTGGTGCCAGAAATGAGTTCGACGGATATCAATACACTCATGCATTTGCAGTTAAATTAAATCTAGATGGGAATATGATTTGGAATACTTCCTTTCCAATGTATATAAAAGACAAACCCTATGCTGATCTTTCAACCAATCATAACGTTATTTATAATCCTCCAGTGCCAGTGAATTTACTTATTACTAAGGTAGATGAAAGTAAGAATGTTCACTTCCTGTATGCAAACGACAACAAATTAGTATCATTGGTTTACAATGCTGCCGGGAAGTTTATGGTTCAAACTGAAGAGGAGCTCGCCCCAAACCATATTAAAGAAAAGAAGGAGGAATTAATTAAATCTGAACTTAAATTCTGGTATAATGATGGTTACTTGACATCCGGAATAATTGTTAAAAAAGGGAATCCTGAAAAGAAAGATGTCAATGGGGTTTTCTATTTGCAAAAGTTAAAACTAGAAACTCCCAATTTTAAGTAATCACAAAATAAGAGAGATTCACCATAGACTTTGATAACTCAATAAGCCGATTTTATCTTGTGGTTCTGATTATTCCTTCAAACAATTGATGAAAATTGCTAAAGAAATGTCAGTTTCATCAAAAGGCATGATACTTTGAGGCTTATAATGCTTCATAATCAAAAAAAATTCTAAGGCTAATAGGGGTATTTCGTTTCTAGCTTGTCGTTATACAAAACATGCTAAATTAGCGGGCGAAAAACCCAAATTTTGCGTGGAGGTAAAAAGCAATAATAATACGGTTAAAAGTGAAAGATTGCTAGCAACTTATGAGGATCTCTTTCATGAACATTACAGCGCTTTGGTTCGGTATGCTATTACTTTGCTTAAAAACTCAGATGAAGCCGAAGATATGGTACAACAAGTTTTTGTGAATTTATGGGAGAAAAACCAATGGCAAAATGCGCATACCTCTATTCGGTCGTTGCTGCATACCACCGTTTACAATTCCTGTTTAAATAAAATTAAACAAGAGCAGGTTAAACAAAATATGTGGTTTATAAAACAGTTGAAATGGCTCATGAAAAGGCCCCTTCAATAGGCGATTAAAAAGAGTTAACCGAACAAATAAATATTTCATCATCAAAGGAGGCAAAGAAAAGCAGTTTCAAGAACAGCCTCCAAGCAAACAAATTAGAGGTTATGTGTACAACTTTGAAACCATCTTGCCATTAGCAAATGTGAGTGTTTTTAATAGGTACAACAAAGAAATGATTTACACGGATGAAAATGGCGTTTTTATGTTAAATAATACTGACAGATTTAATCCATATCCAATTTCAATTGCCAAGGAAAACTATACAGATACCAGCTTCCTAATTTATAAGCCAGGCGAAAAAAGTTTGACAATCTATTTGCATCCATTCAAAAAGCCACTGGCACAACCATTAGCAGCTAATTCCTTAGAAGACGCGCCATTATTGGTTCAAACCGATACCATTCAAAATTCTCCTTTTGCATTCTTATCTGATTATTGGGATAGGGTTAAATTAAAAAACAATAACTTTAGAAACATAAGGGACACCTTATTTAGTGAATTCAATGTATCGTTTATTCCATGTGTAAGTACCAATCATTTATTAGATATTAATACAGTAAATAAATACAGTTTTAACATTCTTGGCGGCGTTTCAAAAGGCGTTGATTTGTTTGAGCTAGGAGGTTTGTTTAATTATGATTTGGGAAATATGCGTTACGTTCAAATTGGTGGCTTGGCAAACTATGTGGAAGGCAAAGTTGAAGGAACT
>JAWXAZ010000120.1:0-3257 GCA_034439755.1 bacterium | reverse complement strand
TAAAAAAAACAAAATCTCTGCTCATAGAAAAACAAATTCCCTGCTCATAAAAAAACAAAACCTCTGCTCATAGAAAAACAAAATCTCTGCTCATAGAAAAACAAATTCCCTGCTCATAAAAAAAACAAAATCTCTACTCATAAATAAAACAAAATCTCTGCTCATAGAAAAAAACAAATTCATTGCTCATAAAAAAAACAAAATCTCTACTCATAAAAAAAACAAAATCCCTGCTCACAAAAAAAACAAAATCTCTGCTCATAAATCCAATTTCCCCTTTCTAAAAAATATTATATACTCTTTCCCATAAAAAACAAATTCCTTCTGCATCCTTTGTAGCCCTAAGCATGTATTTTTTTTGCATTTTACAACCATTAATTGCGACATTTTATGGGAGGCCTTGCCAGCAGCGGCCAAAGAATTTATGAACAGCCTTTTGCGCATCATTTGCTTATGTGGAAAGCTTTAAGTGCTACTAAATATGGCCTTTGGGCAATGTGTATTTGTTTTTCTGTTGCAAACAATTTATACCATTAGCTTTGTTCCCCAAATGGAAAATGCAAGTAATTTATACCCATCACACGTAATTGTAGAGAAGACCGTTCTTTCTATTTTTATCAAATATCCCAATCATATTCTTGCCCATCTATTAAGGGTAAAACCTGCATATTTTCATGTGCAACAATATGCGCTCATGTTTGAAACCATGCATGAACTGGTGAAGGATTATACACCCATCGATGAACCCATTTTGGCCTCTATTTTGAAGGGCATTGAACCCAATATTGATTGGAACAAGGAGCTTGCCGATGTTATGATTTGGGGCGAGTTAATTGAGAACTTGCCTTATTTCTTAGACAAGTTGGAAGAGAATTTTACCAATAGGCAACTGGTTGCTTTAGCGCTTATGGTAAGCAATCTGAACCAAAACGAGGCACAAAGGATTGATCAAGCCATATTCAAATTATTGGATTTGAAAAAAATGCTTGAGCAAAAAAATGATGGGTCTATTTCTAAACTATTGGTTTCTTTTGTTAAAAATGGGGGAATGGTAAAGCCCGAAGAGCTTATTTCGAGCGGCTTTATTTATTTAGACCAACTTATCAACGGGGGATTTGAAAAGGGGCAATTAATGGTTATAGGCGGCAGACCCGGCATGGGCAAATCGGCCTTGTTAATGAATTTTTGCAACCACATAATCGATACAGAAAACAAAAAGGTTTTATTCCTTTCTTTGCGAATGAATCCCAAACATTTCTTGATGAAATTATTGGCTAACCGACTAGATTTTCCATTGCATAAAATTATCATGGGACAGTTACCCGATAATTACGACCAAAGTTGTGAAGGCTTGCTAAACGCCGAACGGGAGGGTAGATTTAAGTTTCACAGTGTGATCGAAAATGACTTTATACAAATCTTAGCAGAGATAAATAACCGCAAAATTACCCACGGATTAGATGTGGTTATCATAGATAATTTGCAACAGTTGGATGACTTTAATCCTGCCTTTTATCAGAACAGAAACAATACCTTAGGCACTAATTTGCGTAGGTTAAAACAGATGGCGGTAGAATTGGGCTTCACCTTGTTAATTGGTTCAGACCTAAGTAGGACTGCAGAAAGAAGAGCGAGCTTGAGCAATAGGCCCATGCTGCACGACTTAAAAGACAGTGGTTGGATAGAGGAGTTGGCCGATCAAGTGCTGATGATTTACCGGCCAGCATATTATCAATTAGTGGAGTGGGAAGATGGGGAGCCAACGCACGGGCAGGCCGAGTTAAGGATGTGTAAAAATATCCTGGGCATTTTGAGCAATTTTAGGTTGGCATTTAATGAGGAAAATTTTCGTTTTTCTTATTTAAATGACATTTCGTATCAGCCAGATTTTATGGGTCACATGCAGGTGCCAGATAGCAGAAAAAATGAGTTTGAGTAAGAGAAGATAATATAAGATGAAGCATTCACGGGCTTAGGCTGTTGTTACTGCGGCCAATTTACCAATACGTGTTTTAGGCATATTTTGCTCCGCAAAATATGATTGAAAAGGGGATCTTATGTGGCACGCTGCAATTTTTAAACGGGTTGTAGCGTGCCTTTTTTAATAAAACAATTTCGGTTTGAACCAATACAAAATGGAAGAAATATTTATATTGAATAAGGCGCGTAAAAAGGTTCAGCGATTCCTTTTAAGTAAGCATGAAAAAGACCTTGCCCATTCTTTAAATGTATCCAAGGAATACTTAAATCAACAGATTGCTTTTCCGCTATATGAGCAATTTGGCGTGCCCAAGAAATCGGGCGGCTATAGAGAAATACAAGCGCCACACAAGGAGCTTAAGGCCATCCAAAAGCAATTAGCCAACATTTTAAACAATTGCTATGGGGTGCCTAATGGGGTGCATGGGTTTATAAAAAGTAAAGCTGGAAATACTTATGATATATTGAGCAACGCCAATAATCACTTGGGTAAAAAGTGGGTTTGGAACATCGATATAGCGTTGTTCTTCTCCTCCATCACAACTACCATGGTGGTGAATAGATTGATGCAAGCCCCTTTTAATTTCAATGAAACCAAGGCCAAGTATGTGGCCTTAATTGCGGTGTATCAGAAAAAATTACCTACCGGTTCGCCGTGTTCACCGGTGTTGTCTAATTTGGTTTGCACGCTGTTAGATCAGCAAATAAATGAATGGGTATTGGTTCAGACCGAAACCGCAGCTTTGACCCAAGTGGTTTACACCCGCTATGCCGACGACCTAACCTTTAGCGCCAACCAGCAATTTAGCTTGGATCAGAAAGAAGAAATATTTGCCATGCTGAACCGATATGGCTTTGACATAAACGACAAAAAAGTAAGAGAACAATCGCATAAACAAGCCCAATGGGTTACCGGCATAAAAGTGAATGAAAAGCCCAACTTATGCCGCAAAAACTTGCGCAACATAAGGGCCATATTACACCAATGCAGAACCAAAGGTCTGACCCAAACTGCCACCCAATTTTTTGAATTAAAAGTTGAAGCAAATCCCGAAGAGGTACGCCGCTTTTTGCTCATCCTGCGCGGCCGCATAGCACACATTGGCTTTGTAAAAGGCAGGGGCGACCTTGCCTATTTGAAGTACTTAAACGAATGGCGATTGGTGTGTTAAATAGTGTCAGACAACCAAGCCTTATGTTATAAACAGGATAGTTCAGAGATGGTGTTCGTAAAACAAAATGCCTTACAGTTGTATTTATGGCTCAATTACTACTTC
>JAWXAZ010000119.1:0-18497 GCA_034439755.1 bacterium | reverse complement strand
GTGTATATTCTCATGCATAGTGTACCACCTATTCTCATGCAAAGTGTACCACCCATTCTCATGCAAAGTGTACCACCCATTCTCATGCAAAGTGTACCACCCATTCTCATGCAAAGTGTACCACCTATTCTCATACAAAGTGTACCACCCATTCTCATGCAAAGTGTACCACCCTTTTCTCACCTAAAGTGTACGAATAATCTGATTGTTTTTGTAAGCAAATTTACTATGATTGTTTTACATATATATTTATTTTTGTATTTGTGATTTACGCATCGAGTCTCCCTTTAATTCAATCCTGTTCGAGGAATGAATAATCCGGTCAAGTATTGCATCTGCCAGTGTTTGTTCACCCAATAGCTCATGCCACTTGTTTACAGGCACCTGTGAGGCTATAATGGTTGATGATTTACCATGTCGGTCTTCAATAATTTCCAGCAAAGATATGCATGTATTTGAATCAAATGGGTGCAATCCAAAATCATCAAGAATAAGAACATCCTGTTTTTCTATTCGTGCCATTTCTTTTAAATAGGAGTTATCAGCCTTGGACATTTTCAGAACTGAGAATAGCTTGCTCATATTGAAGTAGCGTACCCTGTAGCCCTTAACACAAGCCTGATGCCCTAAAGCGGAGGCAAGATAACTTTTCCCAACACCTGTTGCACCGGTGATAATAATATTTTCTTTTTTTTCAATAAAAGAACAATCCGCCAATCGAACAAATGTATTTTTGTCCAGATTTCTGTTTTTGCTAAAACTGATTTCTTCTATACTTGCCGGATAACGGAACTTTGCGTTTTTAAAGGCCGTTTTTATTCGCTGGGTTCTTTTATAATCATACTCGGCTTCTATTAAAAAGGCGAGTAGCTCATCGGCAGTTAAATGCTCGTGTTCCCTTGTTTGTAGAGAGGTGGCAAAATAGTTGCTCATTCCCCAGAGTTTTAGCTCTTTCATTTTTTCAAGTGTGCTGTTGTTGTTCATGTTTTTTGTTTTTGTTGGTTTATGATTTTTATTTATTATTGTGAAGGTTTTTATTTTTGTGGAACTCTAACTATTGATAATATCGTTCGCCACGAATATTGTCATGAATAGGGATAACACAGGGGATTTCCAACTGAACAGGCTCCCTATCTAATCCCTTGTCGAGTATTTTTTTTATAATAGAATACTTGTAGTCCCCATAACATAAAGCCCGGCTACAGGCATTGTTAAGCCTTTCTTTTCCGACTTTTTTGGCAAAGCTCAATATGCCCAAACAAGATTTATAGCCTTGCTCAGGATGCGCTTTGGACTCTAAAATTTTTCCGATAAAACGACCTGTTGCTTCTCCAATACCATTTGCCCAGTTAATAAAAAACTCAGGATTCCATTGACTTACAAAATGGTGTGAAGAAGGCATATGTTCTTTCACTGTGGTATATCCTGATGGCTTTCTATCTCTATGATGCACGGCTATGCGCTCATATCCCAGGTAGATTTCTACTTGGGTATTGGTATATGCTACTTTAACCTTTTCACCATTGTATTTATAATGCACGCTGTAATAGTGCTTGTCTTCAGATAAATAAATGTGACTAAATTTTTGTACGGTTAACCATCGGAAGTTTTTTAATTCATATTTTTCAACAGGCAATGCTTTCAACTCCTTGCACTCTATCTGGCTCAGGAGTGTTTCACGACTATGCTCTTTTCCTTGAAAGTTATTGGTATTAAGCACTTCATTCAGTCTTCGTATTTCTGCATTCAACTCTCCCAGGCTAAAAAATGTGGTATTTCTTATCGGGAAAAAGATACGCCTGTAAGCAATTTTTACAGCCCCTTCCACAAGAGCTTTGTCTTTAGGCTTATAGGCTCTTGTAGGCAATATCGTTGTATTGTAATGCAAGGCAAAGCTCTCAAAGGTTTCATTAAGTTGCGGCTCGTACTTACAACTCTTAGTTACAGCTGATTTCAGATTGTCTGTAACAATACCCTGCGGTACACCACCAAAATAATGCAAGGCATTCTCCATTGCCGTGATAAAATCCTCTTTCTTTTGCGAAGCTGTGGCTTCCACATAAATAAAATTGCTAAACCCTAAAATGGCCACAAACACTTCCACAGACTTAATTTCACCTGTAAGTTTATCTACTGTAAACAACTTTTTCCCTGTATAATCGATAAACACTTTATCACCAGCCTTGTACTCAAAATGAGCGCTTACTTCTTGGTTTTGCTTCCAACGTTTATACTCCCTGCAAAAATGACTATAGGTATAACCTTCCGACTGGTCCTGTTTATATTCTGTCCATAGGTTCCATTTGTCAACCCCAACCCGTCCCAACTCCTTTTCCATCACTGGAAAGAACTCTTGCAAACGAAGTAGTCGCTCGGCATCGGTTTTTATAAATTTTGGCTTTTCAAAAAGAGTATTTAAAATATTGTCTTCTTCCATTAACAATAAATCATACTCTAACCCTTGAGCCTCCATCTGGGAAACATACCTGCGAACTGTTTCTCGGTGCAAGCCCAACATTTGTGAGATTTTTCGGTTACTATAACCCTCTTGTTTTAATCGAATAATTTGTCTTAATTTTTCCATACTGATTGGTGTATTTGACATAGCCTTCTGTTTTTTTAGTTTAACAGAAGATAACGCTTCAAAAACAATCAGATTTTTTGATGAAAATGGACGACCCCATTTTGAAAAAAGGTGGGTATCAATTTTGACTTAGGATGGGCATTGATTTTGTCGAAGGATGGGTATCAATTTTGCCGAAGGATGGGTGGTACACTTTGATAAGAATGACTGGTACACTTTGATGAGAATATACAGTATTGGTCAAACAAGACTCTTGTTGCAGAGTATGAGAACGGGTAGGTATATAAATAACTGTGATAGATATGGAAGCAATCGCAAAACAGTTGTAATCGTTGAAAATGGAAAGGTGTACAACTGTGACAAGTATGGTAGTAAACAAATATCTTTTGATTTAATCGCAGGTGGATATTTACAGTCAGAATTGGCTTTTGTGTTGAGTCGGGTGGGGATTTATTAATATTATTTCCGTTGTGATTGCTATTTTTAACAAGTTGGGAATGGCGAATCTAACAACAACATTGTGGCGCAAAATATTCACCACAATGTTGTTTCGGAAGAATTGGACGGTGTTATGGAAGTTGAGATAGAATGTTGGAATATAGTTATAAGTTTAACAGACCATATTTGGATAGTTTTTAATATTAAACACAAGATAAATTAATTCTATTTCAGCAATGATTCAATAAGACCTGATGCGTTAGTATTTAGGAATTCATTCCAATCATTATTTATAAAACCTCTTGACCCTGTTGGGTGATAAATTATTAATAAGGTAAATGAAGTATCCCCTTTTGAAATATCAATTTTATAAGGTTTTATATAAAATTGGTCAGGGTTATAATCCCACCCATTATTTTCATTATGTAATATTCCGCCAAGAATTCCCGTACCATCATACGCCAATTTAATGACCAACTTTGGCTTGATGATTTCTGCCAAGTTTAAGAATGCATTCCATCCCATTTTAAAGTCCTCATCTGATGGCCTATCCAATCTCGAATTCATCGGTCTTTGAGTTAGATTCCAATATGCCACATTTTGCCACATTTTATTCCGTTCATCATAGGTAAGTACTCGGTTGTAAAATACTTTCTCTATTGCATTAAATAACTTTCTAGTAGGAAATTCCTCAGAATTTAAACCTTGGTTTTTCACCATACCTGATGGTGCATCCTTACTAAACACCCATTCATCATCTTCATTGTCTTCATTAAAATAAAAACTATCACCAACTATCAGAACTTTGTTTTGGCTGTAATTTTCACCAATCCAAGGGTTGTAAAAAAGCCCATCAATGGATTGAGGGTCAAATTGCTTGTTTTCCATATATATATTAATTATTTTGGTTTATTTTTCATCTCTCAAAATCCCCGAAACCCTTTCCCTCAATTTCTCAACCTCACGATTCAACTCATTGAGTTCTTCTGCCGTATCATACTTCTGAGCTGCTACAAGCTTCTCTTTCCAATCAAATAGTTCGGTATGAGCTTCGGATAAAGATTTATTAAGCTTTGTGAGGATTTTGGCAGTTGTTTCATTTTTGGGCATGGCTATTTGAATCGAAATGGAAATAAAGTAAATTTTAATTAAAAGCAATAAAAATACACCAAATAAATATACGAATCTAAATTAATGCCAAAATTAGGAAAAAATAATTAGCTACTATTGCATTTAAAACCCACCAAGATTTAGTTTTATTTGAAAACGGAAATCAAATCTAAAAAAGATGATATTTTACTATTTCTTACAGTTGTGATATGTGGCAATGCATCTAATTATTATTATAAAAACAAACGAAATGAGCAATGAAAGAGATGTTCACAATATCACAAGAGGTTTGGCAAAAGTACACCGACATTTAAATTTATGAAAATGTTAGTTGTAAGTAAATTGAAAGAAATCGGTCAGAAAACAGTAAGTAAAAAGAGACACTGCCTCCGCAACATTTAAGAAACCAGCTACGGCTGGTTTTTTGTTTTAAGGCCATTTGTAGATTAGAGTTAAAAAAATGAAAAACCTTATATCCCTTGCAAGGCAAATGCCTTGGTTCAAACCGAAACTCTTTTATGCTTACAGCCCCTGAGGGCTAGCAAATGCAGCGCGGAAAAAGCGAATTTTGGGAGCTAATTGCTAATAGCCAACAGTTAACAGCAAAAATTTCACTACCTTTGCGGGTTCAAAAAGAAAAACAATGGGTAATATAGTTGCGATAGTTGGAAGGCCAAATGTAGGGAAATCTACTCTCTTCAATAGGTTGATGGGTGAATTTAAAGCCATTGTGGACGATTTTAGTGGTGTTACCCGCGATAGGCATTACGGGAAAGCGGAGTGGCAAAACAAGGAATTTGTCTTGATTGACACAGGTGGTTATGTGCATAACAGCACCGATATTTTTGAAATTGCCATTCGCGATCAGGTGAAAATTGCCATTGAAGAGGCTGATGTAATCTTATTTATTGTGGATGTGCAAGTGGGTGTTACCGACTTAGATTCGGCTTTTGCCAATCTTCTAAGGCGCAGCAAAAAGCCCATTTTAGTGGTGGTGAACAAGTGTGATACTTTCCAAAAAGAAGACGATTCGTATGTGTTTTATAGCATGGGCTTCGATAAGTTATTCTGCATTTCTTCGGGCAGTGGCAGCGGAACGGGCGAGTTATTAGACGAAATTGTTTCTTTGATTCCGGAAGAGGACCTTGCCATCACCGAAGATGATGGTCCGGGAATACCGAAACTAGCGGTAGTAGGAAGGCCTAATGTGGGCAAATCTTCTCTGGTAAATGCCTTGCTTGGCGAGGAAAGAAATATTGTAACCGACATTGCTGGCACCACCCGCGATACCATTAACTCGCATTATAATGCGTATGGCAATGAGTTTTTACTGGTGGATACTGCGGGTATTAGGCGCAAGAAAAAAGTAAACGAGGATATTGAGTTTTATTCTGTGATGCGTTCGCTTAGGGCATTAGAAAATTGCGATATAGCCATTTTAGTTTTAGATGCGCAACTGGGCTTGGATCAGCAAGACCTAAACCTAGTTTCGTTGGCCATTAAGAACGGAAAAGGATTGGTAATTTTGGTTAACAAATGGGACCTCATGCCCAAGGAAACCAATACCGCTAGGAACTTTGAAATGGAAATTAAGGAGAAGTTGAAGCCATTTGATGATGTGCCTATTATCTTCACTTCGGCCATTGAAAAACAACGCATACACCGCGCAGTGGAAGTGGCCATGCAGGTTTACCAAAACAGAACCAGGAGAATTACCACTTCTAAACTCAATGAATTTATCGAAAAAATAATTGATGCCTACCCTCCTCCTTCTATAAAAGGCAAGTTTATTACCATTAAATATGCCACCCAATTGCCAGGTAGGAGTCCGAAATTTGTATTCTTCTGTAATTTACCACAATATGTTAGCGACAGCTACAAACGTTACTTAGAGAACAAAATAAGGGAGGAACACGATTTCTCTGGGGTGCCTATTACCATTTATTTTAGAAAAAAATAAAATTTCTCTTGCACAATTAATTAAAGTTCATATGTTTGCACCGATTTTAGAAACAATATAAAACCAAGTAAAATGAAAAAAGTATTATCAATCCTTGCCGCTTCTGCTATGTTGGCTATCGTAGCATGTGGTCCTTCAGCTGAAGAAAAAAAGAAAGCTGACGAAAAAAGAGTTCAAGATTCTATCGAAGCTGCTCAGCGTAACGCTGATTCTCTAGCTGCTTTAGAAGCTTCTATGTTGCCTGCTGACACAACTGTTGTAGTTGAAACTGCTCCTGCTCCAGAAGCTGCTCCTGCTCACTAATTATTAGTGTCGACAGAATCAATTGAAAAAGAGTCTCGAGCAATCGAGACTCTTTTTTTTTCAGTTTTTAACAAAAAATATTTGGCATCCGGAAAATTATACATATTTTCGCAGTCCTAAAAATTAAAGGCAATGGCTCAACCAACATTTAATCCATCTATAAAAAAGCGCAAAAACAAACATGGTTTTCGCGAAAGAATGGCAAGCGCATCAGGCAGAAAAGTAATCAAAGCTCGTAGAGCCCATGGTCGCAAGAAACTAACCGTATCAGACGAGAAGCGTCACAAACATTAGTAACTAAGGTGTAGTGTTAATTTCTTGCTTGGCTCAAAGGCCAAAGCAATAAATTAAAACAATTGCGCTTATTTGACTAATGTCCTTGCAACTATGCTAGCTTTGCAAATTGCTAGGTACGATGCACAATATTGAATCCCGCCTGTGCGGGATTTTTTTGTTTTGAAGCACAATCCCATCCGTGAAAAACACACTAGAAAAATTAGAAAGGCTCCGGGCAAAAAAGGTAATAGACTCGCTATTCGCCAAATCTTGTCGTGCCCAAGTAGCCTATGGGTTCCGCTTTTCCTGGTCGTTTCTGTCTGAACCAAATCCTCAGCATTGCGCCGTGCTATTTATAAGCTCCAAAAAGAAACTCAAATTGGCCGTAGATAGAAACAAAAGAAAACGCCTGCTAAAAGAATTGTACCGTTTAAACAAGTCGCCCTTGTTAGAATTCTTATCTGCTCACCAGCTCTCATTGGCCCTATCGATCAATTATGTGGGCGGCACGCCACTCAATTTTCACGCCCACCAAGTTTCGTTTCAAAAAGCCCTTCAAAAAATAATCATTGAACTTCAAAAGCATTATACAAGCACCCTTCATCCTGCTCATTAAATTGTACCAAGGGTTGATTTCGCCCCTGCTGCCAAATGCATGCAGGTACACACCAACTTGCAGTGAATATAGCATACAAGCCATTCAAAAACATGGTGTACTAAAAGGAATGTGGCTAGGCATGAAACGCATTGGACGCTGCCATCCGTGGGGCGGCCATGGTCACGACCCAGTTCCTTAGCCTCATTTTAACTTTAAGGGCAGCATATTGTTAAAGGAAATTCTCCAATAATACCTACTCGGTTAAAGTAAATTAAATACAGAAGTCAATTTAAGGGCAAGGGATTTCGGTTTGAACCAATTGTTTTTTAAAATTGAGTTAAATCAAAGGCATATTCATACCTGATAATCCCTTTGTTTTTTTGGTTACTCTTCCATGCTTCCTCCAAAAGACTCAACTCAATAAATTTGGTTGGTACTAGTTGATTTAACCTTTGGCGCTACTTTATCCATAAAAGCCAATTCGGTTTCTAAAAATAATTCGGGATTGAATGGCCTATCTTTTTTAGCCCTCAATTGTTCGCCAATATAACCCATCGGAAACTCTGTGGTAAAAATATCTATTTCGTTTTGATTCGCTAAATATTCAAAAATACTTTGAAAATTATGAGGCACTGGTTCCATTTCTATGGCCTTGTACCTAACACCACTTATAGAGAAACAACTTTGCTTGAGCATTAAAAAATCTGCATAAAATAATAACTTGTTTATTTTGGTTTTAAAAGGGTTGGTTTTTTCTGAAAAATAAACCACCATTTCGGTATACTTTTCAAAGTTTGGATTTCTGTAACCAGCGTAAACATAGGCTAGGTGATTACCCAATAAATAAATTGCTGAGGTTCCTTTACCACCTGAATTAATTTAGCATTGGCAGTGCTTAGAGTTCGCCGTTTTGCATATACCCTAGTAAAATCGAATTGTCTTTTGACCTCATTTCACTTATGTGTGGCATTATTTATAATCGGAGAAATTAAACGCAGCAAAGTATTATAAGGGTAAAACAATCAATGAAGTTGCTAAAAACCAACAGCGCTTTGGTTCAGACCGAAAAAAAATTAATAATATGTTAATAGGTTGATGCGTTTTGAAAGGTATCTGTTAAATTCGAACACAATGAAGATGATGTTAAAAAAATTTCGCTGGTATTACTTGCTCATAATTGCAGGGATTGGTTTTTTCTCTTTTAAAGCGGCTGATAACTATTTTGAAATTTCTAAGAATTTGGAGCTTTATGCTTCTGTTTTTAGGGAGATAAATACGTATTATGTGGATGATATTGATGCGGGGAAGCTCAATAAAAAAGCCATTGATGAGATGCTTAAAACGCTGGATCCTTATACCAATTATATTAGTGAGGCCGAGGCAGAAGATTTTAGGTATCAAATGACGGGGCAATATGGTGGCGTGGGTTCGCAAATTGGCACCAAGGACGATTATGTGGTAATTACCGATCCGTATGAGGGTTACCCTGCGCAAAAAGCCGATTTAAGGGCGGGCGATTTAATTATAAATGTGGAAGGAAAAGATGTTAAAGGCAAGAGCACTTCTGATGTAAGCAAATTGCTAAAAGGGCAGCCTGGTACAAGCATAAAATTAATCATAAAACGCGATGGAAAAGAGATTCCTAAGACCGTTACGCGTGAGGAAATTAAGGTGAAAAATGTGCCTTATTACGGCCTTATAAACCCAGAAACGGGGTATATAAAATTAACCGGATTTACACAAGAGGCGGGCAAGGAAGTGAAGGATGCTTTGGTTGATTTAAAGAAGCAACATATTAAGCAACTTATCTTGGATTTGCGTGGCAATCCGGGGGGCTTGTTAAACGAAGCGGTAAACATTGTGAATGTATTTGTACCGCAAGGTCAGATTGTAGTTTTTACCAAAGGAAAGGTAAGCGAGTGGGACAAAACATACCAAACTTATTTGGGGGCAACCGACGACAAAATTCCCATGGTGGTATTGGTGAGCAGGGGTTCGGCATCGGCATCTGAGATTGTTTCTGGCACCATTCAAGATTTAGACCGCGGGGTAGTAATTGGGCAGAGAAGCTTTGGCAAGGGATTGGTTCAGAGCACCCGCCCTTTGAGCTATAACACCCAAATTAAAATTACCACTGCCAAATATTATACGCCAAGTGGCAGGTGCATACAGGCTTTAGATTATAGCCACCGCAACGAAGATGGCAGTGTGGGCTCGGTAACCGATTCGCTCAAGAAGGAATTTAAAACAAAAAATGGGCGCAAAGTTTTTGATGGCGGTGGCATTGATCCAGATATAAAAGTGGAGTTGGTGCCTTACTCGCAATTGGCTCAGAGCTTAATTTTAAAGCAAGTTGTTTTTGATTTTGCCACGCAGTACCGCAATACGCATGAGACTTTGGCTGAACCAAAATCTTTTAAGTTGAGCAACGGCGATTATGAAGCCTTCAAGAAATTTGTGGATGCCAAGGACATTGATTATAGCACGCAAACCGAAAAAGGCTTGGAGGAACTAAAGAAAAAGGCCGAGCAAGAGAAGTATTTTGATGCCATAAAAGAGAGCTATAATACCATGAAAAATCAGTTGAAGCACGATAAATTGGCCGATGTAGATAAGAACAAAGAAGAAATTGTTTCCTTGTTAGAAGAAGAAATTGTGAAGCGTTATTTTTATCAAAAAGGCAGAATTGAGGCTTCGTTTGCGCATGATTTAGAAATAAAAGAATCGCTTAAAGTTCTGGCTGATCCAATTAAATATCAGCAAATTTTGGCGCCTGTTAGCAGTAAAAAATAAGACTCATTGGAAATTTACGATTATGTGATTATTGCTTGTTTGGGTGCCCTAGGCGCCTTTATTTCTGGCTTTCTGGGCGTTGGGGGCGGCATTATTTATATTCCGGTAGTGGAGTATTATTTAAGAAAAATGGGCATGAACGATTCGCTTTTAGTAAAAGGAATTTTGGCCAACTCACTTTTCACCATTTTATTCTCTGGCAGTGTATCGAGTTATAACCAATATAAACACGGTAACTTTCACCCCAAACAAATTATGGAGACTGCTTGGCCAGGCATGCTTAGCGCACTTATAATAACCATGCTTATTAAGAGCGGAACTTGGTATAATAAATCGAGTTTCAATGTGGTTTTTGCTACCATGTTATTTGTGATTGTGTGGCGCATGTTTTCGCACAAAAGTGTGGAGCATATTCAGGAGAAAGAAAATCCCAATTGGCATTATCGATTAACCGGATTTTTTGCCGGCATTGTAACCGCATTTTCTGGCTTGGGAGGCGGCGTGGTAATGACACCCAGCTTTACCGACATCATGAAAATTTCTATTAAAAAAGCCAGCTCCATTTCCAATGGTGTTATACCTTTATTTGCCATTGTTTTGGGCATTTACAACCTAAGCGATATACCCTCGCAATATGTGAGCGAGTGGCAAATTGGCTATGTGGTTTTGCCCATTGTAACGCCTTTAATTCTAAGCACATTTATCTTTGCGCCCATGGGTGTAAAGTTTGCACAAAAAACATCTCACAACGTTATTAGGATAACTTTTGCTAGCTTTGCTAGTCTTGTTTTTATTAAACTTTTATATGAAATACTCACTAAAAATTAGCCTATTCTTATCTCTTTTCGGTTTGATCCAAAGAATGGATTCAAGTGCTCAAAATCTGCCAAAATCTGATGCCGACATTATGCAATCTTTAGAGCATAACTTATCGTACCTGGCCGACGATCACCTAGAGGGCAGGTTAATTGGCAGCAGGGGCGAAAAACTGGCGTATGAGTTTATCATCGAAAATTTTCAATCGTTGAATGTCTTGCCTAAGGGCGAAAACGGGTATTTGCAAACTTTTAAGTTGAGCAAAATTGCCTTTAAAAAGGGTGCTATTTTAATAAGCAATAAAGGGGGCGAGCACAAGATGGATAGAATGAATCCGGATAAGAATTTTCCTTTGCCTATGAGTAAGCCGGGTTCTGTGGAAGAGAAGTGTGTTTGGGTTTCTTATGGTATTCAAGCACCCGAATTGGGCATAGACGACTACAAAAATATCAAAAGCGTAAAGGGCAAAATTGTGGTAATGCGATTGGGTCAGCCCGAATATAACAACCCCCACTCTAAGCTGGCAGCTTATGCTACTTTAGAGGCAAAAATTGACACGGCCATTCACAAAGGTGCTGCTGGGGTAATTGTGGTAAACACGCATGAAGAAATTTTGGAGCCCGACTTTAAGCCCATTGTAAAGGCGCCCTTTAAATCGGTGCCCATTTATTTTTTAGGCAAGCAAAGCGGATTAGATTCGGTGCATTTTGTGAACGCAAAAGCTTCTATTGAAGTAGATACGATGGGCATGAAATTGGAGGGCCATAATGTGATTGGTTTTATTAACAATAAAGCACCGCAAACGGTAGTAATTGGTGCGCATTACGACCACCTTGGATACAATGAATTGGGTGGTTCTACCTACCGCAAAGAGCACAATGAAAAGCCTCAAGTGCATAATGGTGCCGACGATAATGCCAGTGGCACGGCAACCTTAATTGAGTTGGCAGAATTGTTGCAAAAATCGCCTTACCGCAACCACAATTATTTGTTTATTGCTTTTAGTGGCGAGGAAGAAGGCTTGTTGGGTTCGCATTATTTTGTTGACAATCCTACCCTACCGCTTAAGCAAATGGACTACATGATTAATATGGATATGGTGGGCAGGTTAGATACTACGAAGAATATGTTTTCTATAAGTGGCACGGGCACTTCGCCGCGTTGGGATAGCTTGTTGCCTAGCATAAATATTGGTCAAATAAAGGTGAAGTACGACCCAAGTGGAACGGGTGCCAGCGACCATACTAGCTTTTATAATGTGGGGGTGCCGGTATTGCATTTTTTTACTGGCAACCACAGCGATTACCACAAGCCTAGCGACGATTGGGAGTTGATTAATTTTAAGGGCAACCTTGAGGTGATTAAGTATATTTATACTTTGGTGGGGACTTTAGATAAGCAGCCTAAATTGGCTTTTACTAAGACCAAGGAGGTAACCACTGCCAAATCTAATTTTAAAGTTACTTTGGGCATTATGCCCGATTATTTATTTGAGGGCAAGGGCTTAAAAGTGGATGGCACTACTGAGGGTAAACCTGCGGCTATAGCGGGCATTAAGCGTTCGGATGTGATTATTAAATTGGATCAATATACGATTGGTGGCATGGATGATTATATGGAGACTTTGGGGAAATTAGAGAAAGGTTTGGAGACTAAGGTGGTAATTTTGCGTGAGGGGAAGGAGTTGGTTTTGCCTATTAAGTTGTAGTTTTTAATTATGAGTTTTTAATTATGAATTATGAGTTATGAATTATAGTTTTTAATTATGAATTATGAGTTATGAATTATAGTTTTTAATTATGAATTATAGTTTTTAATTATGAGTTATGAGTTATGAGTTATAGTTTTTAATTATGAGTTATGAATTATGAGTTTAGGACTAAGGACTATAAACAAACACTTCCGCCATGGCATGAACGCGGTACTTCCATTTGCCGTCTGGCGTTTCGCAAAGGATATAGGTGCGAAGTTTTCTAATGCGTTTAAGTACTGTTTTATTTCCTTTGAGTAAAAATAAGTCGCCATCTTCTAGCTGCGAAAGGGTGATGACATGTTGTTTGGTATCATCGTATTTGCGCAAAACTTGTAGCAATTTAACATCGGCAGATTGCGAATATTTTGGGTTCTGCATGTGCTTTGCAAGAATGGCTTTAAGGTCGTACGGAAAAATATCCAACTCAAAAAAAGGCCGCATACACAACTTAAATTCGCTTTTCCACTCAGCGCCATGGGCATCGTGGTTGTGGCCATACTTTTGGTGTGTGGTGTGATGTGCCAACTCGTGCACAAAGGTTATTAAGAACTCGAACGGACTTAAATTGTGGTTGATGGAAATGCGTGAGCCTTTTCCAGAATGTGGCCTATAATCTCCATAGCGGCCTTTGCGTTCTACTTCAATGTGGAGGTGAAGTTTGTAAAACATGATAAGTTCTGAACACAAGTGGAGCGAGGTTTCTGGCAGGTATTCTGCAAGCACCTTTTTGAGTTTTTCTTGGTGACTTTTCTGTTGTTCGGTAAGAGATTCAAATAGTTTCAATGCTACGCTTTCCTATCCATCCAAACTTCTGTAAGCACTATGTTTGCGGGGCCTTTTGCCTTTAGCTTTAGTAGGCTACTGGTATCTAATTGATCTACATAACAGCACATACCCGCAACTAATTTTTGGTTCAGACCGAAACCTATTAACTCTATGGAGCCGCTGCTTAGGTATAAGAAAACCAATTGCTCTTGTGGGTAGAATTCTACCTCTGCGGCTTCTTTATTTTCTAAAGACAAATATTGGGTTTGAACCAAGTGATTTCCTTGGGTCATAACGTTATAATCGCTGCCGGTGCCCTTGCATGATATGGCGTTGTTGCCTTTAAAATCAATGACATCGCCGGGTAGGAGCAATTGCTTTCCTTTTTTATTAATGTTTAAAAGCAAGGCACCTTTTAGCAAGACAAAGTTGCGGTTTATACCAGGCAATGGCGTAAAATCTGACGCTGGAATTTGGATGCTGGCAATGCTAATACGCAGGTCGAAATTTCGCTTGGCATAAGTGGCTTTTGGCGGCAAAAGGAGCAGTTGTTTGGTGGTTCCTCCAGCCCATTTGGTGGAAGCGTAATCGGTTTCATGTAAAATAATTAGCTTCATAGGATCTCTTTAGGTTGAACTAATTTTTGCAGGTGCAAGTCTGTAGTGCGGCTATTGAAAAGGTAGGCAAAAAACAGGCTATTCTCACCGCAATTTAATAGGCCTTTAAAGGCTGTATTGCTAAAAACAAGGGCAAGGTAATAGACTGGCTGAACCAAATCTGCAAGGCGTTTTTCCTTGGGTGGATTGACGAGTTGAAAGTTATCATTGGCGGTAATCTGCATAGGCTGCAAGTAAATAAAAACTTTTACAAGAAAAAACCACAATTTAAAAGAATTATCAACGTGTTGGCGGTTGGTAGTATGGCTTGGTGCGGGGGAATTAGAAATAAATACGGGAAAAAGATACGAGAAATAATCCAATTTGGTAATTGGTAACGTGGTTGCCAGTTTTGGGATTCCAAATTTGGTTTAGTATGTTTTGAGCATTAAATACATTTTGAATATCCAAGGCCCATTCTTGTATATAATGCTTATTGTTTTTCTTATGACTAATTTTGACATCGGTTCCAAAATAATCTTGTTGCCTTAATTTATAAGCCTCATTTACTTTATTCACCACACCTCTTTTTGCTTGTGAGGCACTTTCATCCAAGGGTATAAAAAAGTTTTACTTTACTAAAATTTACCTTTAAACAATAGTTCGGCAATTATTTAAGTAGATAAATTACCTATTTCCAAGCATTTTTATTCGCTGATTTACAATACATTAAAGTTTTCAAAAAAAGAGGCACTTTCATCCAAGGGTATAAAAAAGTCTTACTTTACTAAATTTACCTTTAAACAATAGTTCGGCAATTATTTAAGTAGATAAATTACCTATTTCCAAGCACTTTTATTCGCTGATTTACAATACATTAAAGTTTTCAAAAAAAAATGAAAAATATTGTAAAATAAAAGTAATTTGTATTTGCCAAAAAATAAAATTACGGAAAATCTATTGTTTACTTTCTTCTTTCTTGTTGGATTAAATGGCTATTCCGTTGAAAAAAAGAAATTAGAGTTTCTGGAGAAATGCTAAGGTCAAGTCACGAAAATTTCCCAAGCTCCGGTGTTTTTGTTGATTCTTATACTTGTAAGGCAGACCCAGATAAAATTTGTTACACCGTAACAATATACAAACAAGGTTCAGATGGTCATGCACCTTTTATTGTTGAGGAAGAAATTTCTGCAGGAGATTCAATTATGATTTCAACAAATGATGGAAATCAATTCTCAGGATATTTTTCAGGATATTCTTATTCAGTTGACCCCAATGAACCCTTTTTTGACTAGCATCCATTCAATATTTTATACCCACTAAAAAACACTTACAATGAAAAATCTTTTCACACTAATTATCCTATTAGTCGCCCTGCTTTGGACAAGTTAGGCTGAAAAAACTATTCCAGAAAGAACAATGAAAATAATTTGTGCCATGGTTTCTGATAATTTATGTTGTGAAATTACTTTGCCAAAAAAATTGATAGGAGAAATATATGTAACCACAATAGCACCGGGATCAATTGATTCTGGTGAACCAATTGCAATTAAATTACCCAATGGGAACCAATTTTCGGGAAATTTTAAAAAATATTCTAATGAGCCAGTACCTGGGGAACCATTCACCACTAGAGCCCATATCATTACCTACGATTAAATTCTTCAAAATTGAATATTAAAAAGAAATTCACCATAACGGTGCTTATTGGCATTATGTTTTCCCTTTATGCACAAGGGATGACATATACTTTTTTGGATTCGTTAACCCTTGAAAAAGTTAAAATAAATGCAAATACAAATAGTCGAAATCAGCGGTTAATTTTCTTTTTGGATTTTAATGATTGTTTTAATTGCAACTTACTAATCAATCATATCATTCAAAGTAAGGCTATTAAGACTTCAGAAATAAATTTAGTTTTAAATGGTATTCCAAAATTTAAAATAAAGGACTTTGTTAAGGAATACAAAATTAGTTCGCAAATAAACATCATTGAGGAGGAGGATTTAATTGTTGCACTTGGTTTAGAAATTGCCAAAGTAAAAAACAATGGCATATACTCCTTATTGAACGTTTTCCCAAATGGCTACACTAATATTTGGTCCATAAAAGAATTTGGAAATCACGCCAAGATTGCAAACATAATCCAAGAATTCAAGACAGATTCTAGTGAACATATCCTCAATGATAATGGCTATTTCTTCACTGATATTGGGAAGTTGAAAGTGTGATTTTTTCCTTTTAACTCATCCCAATTTACAAGTATTGCAATTTGATAGTAATGCGAATTTAATTGGCAAACTAATGTTGAATGATACCTTAATAGTCAAATCTGCCTTGGTAAATTTCAGTTACAAATATGCTGATACCGCGCTTTCAAAGCCAATTAATTCAATTAAGGGTATTCTAGCAAGCTTTGAGAATGAACTAAAACCTCTTGGTTTTAACTTAATTTCCTTTTCTACTATTGAATCAATTGACAATAAGTTAATTTGCATTCTGTCTGTTAAAATTCCGATTGAAACAGCTAAAAACGAGGTAAATTTAGACAATGCAGTCATATTGTGTATCCTCAATGACAATCTGGATATTTCCAACTTACTGCCAATTGAAATCCCCAAATTAAAAGACTACGCTATTTTAGATAATAACGGGATTTACTTATAACCCAACGGAAATTTGCTCATTTCACTGTTACCTCTAAATAGCAAAAAAAACCCAAACTCGTTAATTGGCGAATGGAAATTAGAAGGAAACCAGTATAATTTCAAAAAAATAGTAGACCTAAACCTATTGGATTCAACTTTTGCGAATGAATACAAATTTTTATATCACAAACAAATTCCCCAAAGCGGTTTTAGCCAAATAGGCAACCATCTAAAAATTTCAAATGCAACTGTTTCCTTTAACCTTGCAACAGAAAACTTGGAATTTGACAATTGTCCCAAAAATGAAATTAGAATTTACAGAGAATTATTAGGTAAAATTACAACCCTAGGCAAAAACCAGTATATTTATATTGCATACATTTGCGGAAAAATTTTTAGAACAATATATAATGAAGATAATAACATTATTGCCTGCCATGCGGTTAACCTTGATATTCAAACCAAGGGTTTAAAGTTTGTATATTTTAATGGAGGTTTATATTGCGTGAAACCAACTGATGCAGGATACAAAATAAGCTTATTAACCCTTCAATAAAAGTAAAAAATCAACACAATTTTTTACTGAAGACCAAAACTAAAAAGCAAGGGAAAGTGCTGTAATTATTCTATTAATTTCATCAAACCTTCCTAAAGTTTACAAACTTTTCAAATGAATTAACAACTTTTGCAGTTGGTCATTTTAACAATTATTTGTCGAAAAAAAATTAACCAGTGGAAATAATTTGAGGCAGGTTGCACTTGGTTAGAATATTGTAAAATTAACCCCATGGAAAAATTTGCTAAAAGGTTTAAAATAAACCTTGTTTGTGCATTGCAACGCCCAAATTTAATCGACAAACGCATTTGGTTCAAACCGAAAAAAACTGCGATATTGCATAAAAGTCATGTTTAATTTAGACCAAATATTCGAAATTCTGAATTAAATTGCGCGTCATTAAGAATTGAACACCATGGACAAAAACGATATATTAAAAGCCTTGAGCACCGTTGAGGAACCAGATTTAAAGAAGGATTTGGTTTACCTTAAAATGATTCAAGATATTGAGATTAATGGCAATGAGGTAAGCTTTAAGGTGGTTCTAACCACGCCTGCTTGTCCGTTAAAGGATAAAATTGAAAAAGACTGTGTAGATGCCATCCATAATTTGGTGTCTCAGGAGGCCATTGTTAAACTAGAATTTACAGCCAATGTTACGTCTAATAGGAGCGACAAATTAACCTTACCCAATGTAAAAAACATTATTGCGGTAGCCAGTGGTAAAGGCGGCGTGGGCAAATCGAGCGTTGCCAGCAATTTGGCCGTAGCCCTTGCTCAAATGGGCGCTAAGGTGGGTTTATTAGATGCCGATATTCATGGTCCGAGTGTGCCTATGATGTTTGGCGTTATGAACGAGCAACCCATGATGCGCAATGTAGATGGCAAAGAATTGATGGTGCCTATTGAAAAATATGGCGTAAAATTATTGTCGATTGGCTTTCTGATAAAACCAGAGCAAGCTGTTGTTTGGCGCGGACCAATGGTATCGTCGGCATTGAGGCAGTTTGTGAATGATACCGATTGGGGCGAGTTGGATTACTTGATTTTGGACTTGCCTCCTGGCACGGGCGATGTACATTTAACCATGTTGCAAGTGGTGCCTTTAACGGGGGTGGTTATGGTTACTACACCGCAAGCAATTGCCTTGGCAGATGCCTATAAAGCGGCAACTATGTTTGGCATGACCCCAGTAAAAGTGCCAATCTTGGGTATTGTTGAAAACATGGCATACTTTACACCAGCAGAATTACCAGAGAACAAATATTATATTTTTGGAAGTGGTGGCGGCCATAGCATGG
>JAWXAZ010000118.1:0-21143 GCA_034439755.1 bacterium | reverse complement strand
TTTTGAATCTTGATAATTAACCAGAAAAATTAGCTAAAGTTGTGTATTCATTGTTGCCGAAAACTCTGTACCATTGTTGCCGAAAACTGTGTATTTCCAGTTACCAAAAACTCTACATTATTAGTTGCCGTCTACATTTTTCATACCTCCTATTGATTAATTTGTGTTAAATGTGATAATTTACACCATAATGATACTTATTTCTGCAAAAAGTGGTTTTAAACAAAAAATAGTGGAAAAGCAATTTGGCTGCCAAATGTGTTCAATTTAATTTGTGAACCTGCCTTTTTTAAGAAGAAATTCTATTTTTCTTTTGTTAATTCACCTTGACTTTGTAAATGGTGTTAACTTGGACTTCCCTTTAATTTTTTGTCCGTACAATCTTAGTATTTCCAAGGACAGCATGCCATTTTGTTTTTGTTCAGCTTTAGGTGGTAATTGGCTAAAACTGCTACTATTGATAGGCTTTGAAGTATCTCTTTTATCTAGGTAAATTATATTATCCTTTTTAGACAATGCAAATATAATTATCCATTTAGGATAACATAATTGGGTTAAATAGCCCTTATATTATCTTTTTTAGATAAATTTGCTGTGTGTTTTATAAAACAAAGGAAAATGCGTGTAGCAGATAATATTAAAAAACTGAGGGAAGACAAAGGACTGATGCAAAAAGAGGTTTATAATGAGATTGGTTTAAAACCTGCTCACTACAATAAACTGGAAAAAGCTCTGGTTGAACCATCTCTTGATATTTTAGATAAATTGGCTTCTTTCTATGGTGTAACCATTGACGAGATTATTCATTACAGCAACGCCACGCCAAAAGCAATAACCATAGAAGATAAAACAGCTTCAGAACAATTACGCCTTATTGCTCAACTTAATGACAAAGACAAAAGCACCATTATGAATATCATTGATACAATGCTTACCAAACAAAAATTTCAAACTTTCTTTGAACAAAATATTCAAACAGCAAAATAGTATGAGACACGTAACCGTATATACAACTGATGAAGATTACAGCCACTTTGTAGAGCTTACCAAAAATCTTCACTACGTTAAAAAAATTGAAACCGATGAAGAGCCTACTAAACAAGAGATTTTAGATAATATCAAAGCTGGATTACAAGAAATGCAACTTTTCAAAAAAGGAAAACTAAAAACCACATCCGCCAAAGATTTCTTGAATGAGTTATAGTATTGAACTATCTGCCAACTTTAAAAAGGAAGCCAAAAGGCTCATTAAAAAATTCCCTTCGCTTAAAACAGAACTTGCCGATCTGTTTACCGAACTGGAAGAAAACCCAACTACTGGCACTCCACTTGGCAACGATATTTATAAAATCCGTTTGGCTATCGCCTCTAAAAACAAAGGCAAATCAGGTGGTGCAAGGATTTTGTCTTTTGTAAAGGTCACACAAACTACCGTTCTACTTTTCTCCATTTATTCCAAAGGTGAAATTGATAACCTTACTATCAAGCAAATACAGGAACTGATTAAGGGTTATTTGTAAAGCAAAAGCCCGACTAAATTGGGCTTTTGCTTTTATTCTTTCTATTTGGCTATTTTATATTTTGACTGATAGGATTTTGGTAAATTTTCAATACCTATTTCATCTATGCTTTTTATAAACGCTTTGTAGTTATTCTTTTTCCAAGCATTTGAAGTTGTCTCTAATGTTTGCCGTTGAATTAATTCAACAGCTGTAAACGGTAAATAAGAAAGGGAACTCCGTAAAAATACAGCCAATCAATTGACTTATTGGTCATAGAATCGCTATTTTTTCCCCATATAAAAATCATTTTTTTTGTGACTTGTAGTCTTTGGGTAATTGTCTGTTTGTTATTTTTGAGTCCAATTCAAGCGATTGTATAAATATCGAAGCTCTTCGTTTATCAACATTTTTAATATCATCAATTTCACCAAATGTTTCAGGGTCCTCATATCCTCCGTAAACTGCTTTACCTAAATTTTTCCAAATTATTCTTCTATCAATAATCCATGCATAGCTGTCAGGCTCAAATTGACCTGAATAGATTGCGTTTAGCATTAAGTCATTTAATGTATTATATCTTGAATCTTCCAATATCCAATGTGCCAAAAGGACGTCTAAGCTTGAATAAAAGCCTATTTGTTTGTAAGTTGGAAAGCCGTTTGTAATTGTCAAATTCATAAAATCTATATAATTAATTGAATCAATCATGTTATATAGGTTTACAGGATTACAACCTGCATCAGCATACGATTTTTCACTAATTCGAATCGATTGGTCTATTGCAATTATTCGCTCTAAGATTACTTTAATATCCCAATCTAAACTCGCCAAATATATAGCTCTATAAGTTGGGTAATTTTTTATTAAAGTTAGCCATCTATTATTGCCATTTGGCCTTTTGAACAAATCAAAGCGGTTTCTTAATAAGTCATCAGTAACTCCTTTATAAATTGCATTTTGTATTTCAATTACAGCCTTGGCAGAATCATTTAAACTTAAATAACATTCTGCCAAAATTAGGTGGCTGTATGGTAAGAGTTCCTTATAAGCTTGAGCTTCTAATATCTTTTCTACGCAACTTTTATAATCCTTATTGACATATGACAAGGTTGAATTGGTTATTATCAGATTAAATTTGGCTAAAGAATCAGTTTGTCCATGCAAATTTAATGAGATGCTAAAATAAATAATACAAAATATTATGTGTTTCATTTTTATAATCATATTAAAATCATCACAAGGTGCACCTGAATCAGCAGTAAGAGAAAAATCCGTACCAGAAACACCAATTGAGTCGGCGTGGTCAGTTATTTGTTGAGGGCTACAAGTTGAGCCTTTTTTTATATCAACCTTATTACCATTTTTCAACGTTGTCGTTTGGGTCTGATCATCTCTACAATCAGACGTTCTAGTTCCTGCCGAAAGGTAGATAGTGGCAGTTTTTGTGCCTCCAACAATTCCAAACATTGAGGATAATTGGTTTTGTGATAATTTTTGAAACATTTCTCCATCCATTCTTTCTAATTTTTTCATTTCGTTTTTGCGGTTTATAAATCAAAACCTGTTGAAGACTTTAGGTTAAAAATAAATAATAAATATGAATTTACCAATAACCTTTATGCGCAATGGGTGTTTGGTATAATTGTAGTACAATGCTCTTTATAAAAAAAGGCAAAAACAATAGAACAAGTTCTATTTTAAAATGGTCAATTCACCTGGGGTTTGTAAATACTTTCACCAGCAACCACATCCCACAAAGCTGTTACCCTAATTTGAGAATAAGCCTGCCAATACGTAGCTATGGTATTGGTATAATTTTGTTTGCTCTGGTTGCGTTGGTTTTGAGCCAGTAAAAATCTGTGTAGGTGAGTTTACCTACCTAGTTTTTGTTGCTCGTATTGGCTATTGTTTTGTTTAAACTTATCTGCTAATTTTGGCAATATAGCTGGTTTTAGTACCACAATATTTTTTGGTTGAGCACATATCAAACTTATAGGAAAAGGTGTTTCGCTTCTCAAACATTTATGATAACAATTCTTTAGGCCAGGCAAGAGTCTTAATAAGTTCTTTTATGTTTTTGAAAACGGTCATTTACAGATGTGAAATTTAGTGAAAATAATAACTTGTTTTCAGAAATTACAAGAATTTCGGCTCATATATTCTTTATTATCAACCTGTCTAACATATTATTAGATTACACCATTATGCTTGCTTTGGTTTTAGATTTGCAACAGGTTTTCCTTTAATTCCTTGCTTTACAAGGTGAGCTAAAAATTTTGCAAACGGTTCGATGTCATTTTCTACACTTGCTTTTTCTAAAGCTGCCATATAAGCCTTAAGTTCTTCTACCGGAATAACAGTCCACGGATAACCTCCCGAGGCCAACATAACATTTAATATAAAACGCCCCATGCGACCATTACCATCCATATAAGGGTGTATATAAACGAAAATAAAATGCCCAAGAACTGCTCTAACAGAAGCTTCAGTTTCGTTACTCAATAATTTAAACAACAATGGCATTGCATCACGAACTGCATCTACGTTTAGTGGTACATGTTTAGATTGACTTATGTAAACCTGACCATTTCTGTATCCCGCCAAATCAGATGGTTTTAATAAACCAACCGTTACGCTTGGTGCAAATAGTTCTCGATACCAATGCCCATGCTCAATATCTACAACCTTACCTGAATTTTTGCCACTAAGTATTTTCTTTATGCTTTCTCTAACCTTTTGTGTTGCCTGCCAATAGCCCCTTGCAGCCATCGCATCTCTTTGTTGTTTGTCTTCTTTATTTTTTTTTGTATCCCAATTACCACTTTTAACTCGCTCAATTAATTCAGGAGTTACTTTATATTGTTCAATTGATAATGAGTGATAAGCATCCGTTACATAAATATCTTCCACCATCTTCATGTATTTCGCATGGTCTTCCGGTATGCCTGGAGCTTTTGGAAAATGTTTAATAACTATTTCTCTCATTGCATGCCACATCAATTTTATTCTGTTCACATAAGGAGATCTTTCTCTTGAAGATAAAGCAATTGGCGTTTTCGTTTCAAACGGATCAGTTTCTCTTACATCATATCCGGCAGACTTCATTGTTTTTACAATATCATCTGCAATTCTATCCTGACCTACATTTCTAAATGCACCTGCCAATCTTCCTGCAACGGTGCTATGCCCGCCATCAAGAAGTATTGATAATATATCCGATGAATTACTAATCATTGTAAGTGCTGTTCTTACATCGGTTGCGCTTCTAATAAACATTCTAGGCGAACAATGCACAAGAGACGAAGGAAGCGTTAACATTCGAATGCCATTTATCTCTTGAATTTCGGCACTATTTGCTAAAGGAGATTTTATACTAAATAGTGAAGTATTGTGTGGTAATGGTGTTTGAGAATTAACTCCTTGCGTTGATCTGATAATTAATTGTTGAGGAACAGTCCAATTTGCGGAATGTATTTGTAAAGACTGTTCAGGAGAAATACAATAAGTTTCAGCATATCTATCAGATAAATACCTCGCACAAAAGTGCCAATATGATGCGTACCAAGAGGTGCTATCACCTTGTTGTTCGGTTGATGGTACTGATAAATACCAGCCCTTCATTACTTCGCTTAAAAAGCCGTTGTTCGACAAACGCTCTCTATGTACTCGGCTTAATTCAGAGGCTTTAATTACCATAATACCCTTATCTTGAAGCTCCTTTAGTGCTTCAAGGGATTCTGCTAATTTTTCGCTTGGTGTTGCCATTATTGATATTATTAGAAATTTGTAATTATGTAAACTAGGTTATTGAGTTGTGTAATAATTAGCTTTTTACGCTGCATTGAAACTAGGTTATTGAGTTGTGTAATAATTAGCTTTTTACGCTGCATTGAAACTAGGTTATTGAGTTGTGTAATAATTAGCTTTTTACGCTGTGTTGAAATTAGGTTATTACGCAAAATTACAACAAATGTTTTAATATTGGCAAAAATTAAAGTGCCAAACAGAAACCACTAGAATTCGAGAAAACAAAATAAAAAGTATCTTTATAGCCTGAAGTGCCTAATTTGGGAATTTAGTGACTTGCTTTTGTAGAATGAGTTTTAGCACACATTTTGAATTGAAACATGAAAAGACAATTACTTGCAATATTTTTTACTGTTCTGATTTCAATGACAGTAGTTGGTCAACAAAGCCCAAAAACCTTGGTAAATGGATTTTACGTAATTCAAGATAGTGGTAAGGTAAAAAACAGTGATTGTATTTTTTGTAATCCCTCTTCAATGCCTGATAGAATTGTGCTTGATTCCAATTATAGAATGGTAGCACGAAAAGTAAGTCATCCTATGGGATATACTTATTATGAATGGCGTAATAAAGAAAACACCAAGACCTATGAAGAAATACACCTATATAATTATCGGAAATCAACCTATTATTCTGATAGTGGGTCATTTAGTTCGCCAGAAAAAAACACTTTTATATCGAGTCATGTTGGATACTCCATGGCTCAAAAAAACAACAAACAAGCATACAATGGGCTTTGGAAAGCCTTAAAAATAAAGATTCAATTAAACAAAAAAGCTACCGATTCTATCATAGAATTGTATAAAATTTCTAAAGACATGATTGTAGAGAAAACAAAAATATGGAATGAAGTAATTTTTCATGAAACTGGCAAAATAAAATCTTCTGGGGTTATGATTACCGGTTTAAAAGAGAAGGAAGAAAACAGGGTAGACAATCTAAGGCTACCAATAAATAATCACGGCCCCATCAATCAATATAAAATAGGGTTATGGTATTACTACAATGAAAAAGGCAATTTATATTACAAAGAGCACATTCTGAAAATCAAGAAAAATGGCATTTTTACTACACATATTTAAAAGCGTTGTTAGTTTTTCAATAAAACCAAAAGCATATCTATACCAAAAAAATTATGCCAATGGAAATGATAAAGTAGCCCAAAGCTATTTAAGAATTTCAACTGGTAAATGCCGATGCAACATTGGGTAAAATTATAGTTCAGGTAGTAGTTGCGGGCCTAAGCTAAAATAAAAAAGGCAGTAAGAAAATCTCACTGCCTTTTTTATTGGTTCAAACCGAAATAGTTTATTTAATTTTAAATGCTTTTTTAACGGCATCAACCATGTCTAACTTCTCCCAAGTAAATAACTCTACTTTGAATTTAGCCATTTTGCCCTCTGGACCTTTGAACTCTTTTGTTACCACTTCGTTCTTACGCCCCATGTGGCCATAAGCAGCAGTTTCGCTGTAAATTGGGTTGCGTAACTTCAAACGGGTTTCTATTCCGTAGGGAGTCATGTCGAATATTTTTGAAACAATTTTAGCAATTTCTCCATCGGTCATTTTTACCTTAGAAGTTCCATAAGTATCGATGAAAATACCCATTGGATCTTTTACACCAATTGCATAAGATACCTGAACCAATACTTCGGTACAAACGCCAGCAGCTACTAGATTTTTAGCAATGTGACGGGTAGCATAAGCTGCAGAACGGTCAACTTTTGAAGGGTCTTTTCCAGAGAATGCACCCCCACCGTGAGCACCTTTACCACCATAAGTATCAACGATGATTTTACGGCCTGTTAAACCGGTATCGCCATGCGGACCACCAATAACAAACTTTCCAGTTGGGTTAATGTGGTAGGTAATTTTATCGTTGAATAAATGGGCAAATTTCTTGTATTTCGTTTTTACACGTGGAATTAAGATTTTAATGACATCCTCTTTGATTTTGGCCAACATTTTAGGCTCTTTGTCAAAATCATCGTGCTGCGTAGAAAGAACAATAGCCTCAATGCGAACAGGGTTGTTATTGTCGTCGTACTCTAAAGTAACCTGACTTTTTGCATCAGGACGAAGGTATTTAATTGCTTTGTTTTCGCGGCGTAAAGCAGCTAATTCTAACAAGATTTTGTGTGCTAAATCTAAAGCCAAAGGCATGTAATCGTCTGTTTCGTTGGTTGCATAACCAAACATCATTCCTTGGTCGCCAGCGCCCTGGTCTTGCTTCTTTTTGCGATCTACACCTTGGTTAATGTCGGCCGATTGCTCGTGGATAGCCGATAAAATGCCGCATGAATTAGCTTCGAACATATATTCGCTTTTGGTATAACCAATTTTACGAATAACGCCACGCGCAATTTCTTGCACATCTAGGTAAGCTTTAGACTTAACCTCACCGGCCAAAACTACTAAACCAGTGGTAACTAAGGTTTCACAAGCTACTTTCGACTCTGGGTCGAAAGCCAAAAAATTATCAATTAATGCGTCCGATATTTGATCGGCAACTTTGTCTGGGTGTCCTTCACTAACGGACTCTGACGTGAATAAATAAGCCATGTTGTATGATTAAATTATTAATGGTTTTCAATATTAAATTAAGCAAACTTTGAGGACTCTATGCAGATATCACCGAACTATATTTGACAAGAAAGTCCGCATTGTTTTACCACCGTGGCGTTCTTCCCGGTTGGCATCCCATATTTCTATGAAATTCTTAATGCACTGCAAAAGTATTGTAAAATAGTAAAAAACAAAGCCTTCCTAAAAAAAACTGCTTAAGGCATAGAAAAACTTATGCCAAAAGACTGGGCTGTTTCTACTACACCCCTTCTGTAAGAGGTTGCTTCAAGGCCAAACTTCTTTTCAATTTTCTCGCTGCTAAACAAATAATCGCCTTCTAATTGGTAGAGCATTTCAAGGTTTTCCTTCACTATTGGATTAAACATGCCCACCATTTTTAACATCCAATTCTTTAATAATTGGTAACGAGGAGCACAAGAAAATGCTACTGAGCACAACTCAATAAACTCCTTACCTGTTAACACCTCATTATAGGTTGGCAGGTGCCAAGTTTGCCCATAAGCCTCGGCCGAGTTGCCTAATTTTGCTAAGGCAAGGCCAATATCTGGCGTATAAGTTAAACTGTGTAGGGCTTGGTCGTTCATCATCCATTGGGCTTCCTTCTTCTTTGCCAATCTCTCAAAAATCATAATGGAGGCAAAACTTTGAGGTGTTTCTGGCCCATAAAAATCTGCTGAGCGTGCTATCTGGGCTTGAATATTTCCAGCGCTCATCTCATTTAATAATTGAGTAGCAATTTTAGCCCTAACCTCTCCTTTTACACTGCAAGGGTTAAAAGGGGTTTCCTCTGTCATCCAAGAATTTATTTTGCCGTAAGCGTAAACATTGTCTAGAAAGACCAATTTAGTGCCGTTCACTTTGCACGATTCTATTACATTGGTCATAATAAGGGGCCACATTTTGGCCCAAATAAGCGCATCGTATTGCACACCAACAACCAAATAGGCAATTTGAATACCCTTTAAGGCAATAATAGCATCTTCCAATTTGCTTAAATCGGCAACTAAAAGTTCATCCTCCCCGTTTATTTTTTTCGGGGTTCTACTTACCAACCTAAGCTTGATGTTCTTTTTATGCAACTCCTTTGCTGTATAAAAAGCCACCACACCATTAGACCCCAAAATTGCTTGCATACCTAATCTTTATAAAGAATCAAAAATGAGCAATTATTAAACACAAAAAATGCATTTTAGATTAAAGGGCATTATAGCCGTTTTAATTAACAAGATTTCGAGATAAACGAATGATTATAATAAAATTGGTTCTATTAACAATCGTCGAAGAAGCGACCCTTGTTTTGCAAACTTTTGTTTATGACCAGTTCATCCTTTATGGCTTCAATAGATAATTCTATGTGGCCAATTTCATCGCCAAAAGGGTCGAATGATTTATCACAACAAGCGCATACCAATGATGCCAAAGCAGACTTTGTTGCCAAATCAACGTTCATGGGTACCATCGAATCACAATGAGGACATGCTGTTAACATATTATGAGCAATATATTAAATTTTAGATTAAAAATATTAACAAAGCCTTTTTGAAAAAAACAAAATCGAAATTTCTTTGTTAAAGGCGTCTACAGACCCTTGTTATAGGTTGTTTTATAAATTTGTTGGTTGCGAATGTTCATAGAAAGCGAGAAATAAAACACTTGACTTTGCGTATTTTCATAAATTTTAACGCCACTTGCCACAAAATTCTTGTTATAAAAATCCTTTAAATAGTATTTAAATTTTAGGTTCAAACCGCTCTTAAAATTAACCCCAACAAAAGCACTGGGTAAAAACGCATTGGTTCTGTTGCAGAACCAAATATTAAACTTGTCTTTCTTAATCTCATTAATAAATAATTTCTCTTTATAATTAATGGCAAAATCTCCTTCAACACCTGCAAACAAATACTTGTCTTTTTTTAAATTGCCAATTTTAATAGCCAATGGTATTCCAATATAATAATTCCTTCTTTTAATCATGGTGTCGCCATTTGTGCTGGTAAAGCCCACGTTTCTGATTGCAGCACCCGTATAAAGCCCAAATTTATCAGAAAAATCGACATGTTTATTGCCACTATAATGAAAAAAACAGGTAAATCTCACAGGCGTATTTACTTGCTCTCCCTTCATTTTATAATCTGCAAACGAGAAAATTAGTTCCCCGCTAGAAGTGGCATATTTCTTTACTTGTGCGTCGCTTGTTAAAAAGAAAAAAAGCAATCCTACAAATGGCAAAGTACTTTTCATTTAGTTATTGTGTTTTAATAAAAGCAATGATTTTGTCAATATTTCTTTTTCGGTTTCAGAAAACTGAGCATCTCTAAAATAAGCCCTAAACAGCTCCCTATTCTGCGTGTTTAAACAAAAATAATTGGCCGCTTCGGCGGCCGGGCCGGCCAATCTGCCATTAGCCGATAGCATTGCCTGAAACAAATTTGCTATCACTTTTTCGGTACATAAGCCCGTTGATTTTAATACCAAAAATGCTTGTCCGCGGGTTCTAAACTCATATGCGTTGCTCGAATAATCAATCAATTCGCCCTTCGCCTTTTCTACATTTACCCCATTCAATATGCTTAACTCCAACCACTTCATCCTTACCACATGAAACATGCCATGAACAGATTCTGTGGCGCCTAAAAACGAACCCGCTTCGCCAGGAAATGCCAAGCACAATTTCTCCAAGGCGGTCTTTACCACATCGTAACTGCTGTCTTTTAATGCACCCATAAACATGGTTTTTGTGGCATCATTTACTGCCAAAGATTTAAGCACTTGGTCTCTTACAATTGCCTTGGGATAGCTTGCCAATTTCTTCAAAGTTTCCAAGCTTTTTTCGGTCCGATCCAAGCACAGTTGCGTGATAGCCTCGTTTAAAATTCCTTCGTATTTTTCGCGCGCTATTACCCCATATAAAGATTCGCGTTTTATCTCCATTGAAAGGTTTCGCATGGCAACTAAGGCATCATACCTATCTAATAAAAATGGTGCGCCATTCAATTGCGCGTTTAATTCATTAAACGTTTTATGGAAGGTAATTTGCTTCAACAAATTTGAATTTGGATCGAACAGAACAAAGGCAATTTTTTTATTACCAATGTTATTAACTTTTATCACTTCAAAATCCTTTTCAATATTTTCTGTTAAGGAAATTTTAGACCCATCGGAAAAGTAAACCTCCATGTTAACGGGCATCTTAAAGGCACGCACTACCTCACTCATTTTGTGTATTTGCGCTATGGCAATCTCCAAACCACGGGTGCCATTATCATACGTTAGTTCTTCGTAATGTACCCTATAATGAGGCTCTCCACCACGCAAAATCCATTCGTCGAAAAACCAGTCTAGGTTCAGACCTAAAACGTCTTTTATGGCTTGTTGTAAATCATTCGTTTCTACGTTAACATACGCATGTGTTCTTAGATAATGCGTTAAAACTCGTTTCCATTGGTCTTCGCCCAAAACATACGCCAACATAGAAATAACAGCCGATCCTTTTTGATAAATTCTAGCGGTGCCACTGCCTGTAATTCTAATAGCAATATTGTCTCTTTTGCCTGCATCAATGGCCGCATTTTGGTGCGCACGTTTCTGCCAATTATATTCGTCTTCGCCATCCAAAACTTTGCTAAGTTGTTTAGGAAAATAGGTGGCAAAACTTTCTTGCAACCAAGAGTCTCTAACCTCTCTGGCAGTTATAAAATCGCCAAACCACTGGTGGGTTAACTCATGGCAATTAACGCCAATATAATTTCTATCCAAAAAGGCCCGCGAATCCACATTAAAAAAATCACCAAACACCGTGGCAGTGGTGTTCTCCATGGCACCATACAAAAAGTCTTGAACCATTATTTGACTGTAACTTTCCCAAGGAAAAGGCATGCCTGTTTGTTCCTCTAAAAAATCTACCATCATGGCCGAATGTTTAAAAGTTGGTTCCATTCTATCTGCAAATTCTGGATAATACCAAAACTGCAAAGGCACACCACGCTTGCTCTTTGCGGTGGCTACAGCATACTTTCCAATTCCCAACATTAACAAGTAACCAGCATGTGGTTTACTCATGGCATAATGCCAAGTATTGGTACCGTCTTTATTCGCCTTTTTACTCAGCAATTTTCCGTTGCTTAATACCTCATAATTTTTATCAAAGGTAGTTACCGTTTCGGTTATAAATTTATCATTCATATCGTCGTACATCGGTATCCATTGCCTGTTGTCTATGCCTTGCCCTTGTGTCCAGATTTGCTTGCGCACCGCAAATGGATCTGATATTTTTGGTTCGGGCACATTCCAGCCAATAAAATATATACCTCTTTTTGGCTTGGCCGTATAAGTAAAAACAATCTCTCCTTGCTCATCCCATTGAAGGGCCTTGCGTGGAATTACCCAAATGCCTGTGGGCACAATTTTATAAGGCAAATTACCGCCATTATAGGTGGCCTCTTTAATTTCGATGCCCAGACCATCAAAAAAAACAGAATCCACTCTCTTTTGTAACACCTTAAATTGATGGGTAACTTTTGCGTTTACCAGTCCCTTTTGGGGTTCAAAAGAAACCTCCAGTTTCATCTTAATTATATCTAAAGCATGCTCCCTATATGCAGTAGACTCTTTCTCGTAGCTGTTAAAACTATTTTGGGCCGAACCAACCAAAGCGAATGCAGAAAAAAGAAATAATAAAACGGATTTCATATAAATGGTTTTTTACGAAGATATTAGAATTATTAAATTGAATGCTATTTCAAATCCTCAAATTACTTATTTTTACCGCAATGAAATCTCTAGTAAAATATTTACCCATTTTAGTTTTGTTGTTGGCTGCCTGTCAAGAAACACCTAATAAGAAAGCTAAAGAGGCTGTTCAAACAACAGCTGCCTATAAACAAGTGAGTCCAAACTTCAATGCAGATTCTGCCTTCTTGTTTATTGAAAAGCAAGTTTCGTTTGGACCAAGGGTATGTAACAGTGCGGCGCATACTGCCTGTGGCAATTACTTAACTGCCGAATTTAAGAAATACGCCGATGAGGTAATTGAGCAAAAAGCAACCGTAAATAATTGGGATAAGAGTAAGCTTCAGATTAGAAATATCATTGCCTCATTTAACCCAAAAGCAGAAAAAAGGGTGCTAATTTGTTCGCATTGGGACAGTAGGCCTTATGCAGATAATGATCCAAATCCGCAAAACCACAATACCGCTATTGATGCGGCAGATGATGGGGCAAGCGGGGTGGCGGTTATGCTAGAAATGGCCAGAATTTTGGCTCAAAACAAACCCAATATTGGCATCGATTTTATTTGTTTAGATGCCGAAGATTTAGGAAAATCAGATTTAGGCGGAGATACCTATTGTTTAGGGTCGCAATATTGGTCTAAAACCAAGCACAAGCCTGGTTATAAAGCAAATTATGGCATTTTGTTGGACATGGTAGGTGCTTATAACGCGCGCTTTATTTGGGAAGGCTTTAGCATGAAATATGCAGAACCCGTTTTAAGGAAAGTTTGGGATCAAGGCGTGCAATTGGGCTATAGCAATTATTTTTACTACTACCAAGGCGGATTTATTACCGACGACCATAAGTATATCAACGAAGTTGGTGGCATTCCAACTATTGATATAATACATTATTCTGAAAACACCAACAGTGGATTTCCAGCTCATTGGCATACCCTAAACGATAAGTTAAATGTGATTGATAGAAACACATTAAAGGCAGTTGGACAAACCTTGTTAGAAGTAATCTATAAAGAAAATTAAACTTGGCCGTTTACCACTTCCCAAGCTTTTCTTGCTGGGTATAAAGAGGTAAGTAACCCCATGCCAATTAGGGTAAAGAAAACTTGTATCGCATCTATCCATTTTACTACAACAGGATAAGCACTTATAACGGTGCTGCCATTGCTTTGCAAGGCAATCCATTGAAATTCTTGCTGGCCCCAACAAACGCTTAAGCCAATAATTAGGCCTAAAATTCCGCCTACCACTGCAATATAAAGACTTTGGTAAATAAACACCCAAGCAGCACTCATTGGGCTTAATCCCAAGGTAGCGTAAACATGCAGGTCTTTCTTCTTTTCAATTACGAGCATATACAAGGAGCCTATTGTATTAAAGGCTGCTATAAGCAAAATAAAGACAAGGATAAAATAGGAAATACGCTTCTCCGATTGCATCACTTTAAAAAAACTTTCTCTTTGCTCAAATCGGTTACGCACCAAATATCCTTCACCCAAAATCTGTTTCAGTTCGCTGCTTGCGTCTTTCATGTCTGTATTTGGGTGTATTCTTATTTCAACATGACTGATATAATTGCTGTCTTCAATTTGCGTAAAAACATACGAAAGTGGCAATAAAACATATTTGTTGTCAACCTCTTCTTGCACTCCAATTACACCAACCGGAAAAATAATGCCATGGGCAAATGCACCTTCAGGATTAAGCATATCTACCTTTCCTTTTTTGGGCAAATACACCCCCAAATAATGGAACTGGTCGTCTGGGTCTATTCCCAATTGGTAACCTATTCCCTGCCCTACAATGGCAAAAGAAGTATCTCCATTTTTAAGCATCAGAGATCCTCTAAGCAGGTTGCTATCTAAGTTATTTGTTTTTAAGTACGTATCGTCAACGGCCTTTATGGTGGCAATGGTTTGTTTGCCGTTATACCTTAGCAATGCATTCTCTTCCCAAACAGCGGTTAAACCTTTTAGCCAAGATTTATCCTTAATTTTATTACTTGGAAAGTCCGTCCATAAAATGCTCTTACCAGTGGCAGGCAAAATTTGAAGGTCGGCATCAAAGTTCGAATACATCTTGGTAAACAATCCTTCAAAACCATTAAAAACAGAAAGCACAATAAGCAAGGCAGCGGCACCTACCGCATAGCCCAATAATGAAATATAAGAAATAAGTGAAATGGCATTGAACCCACTTCTTTTTTTACGAGAAAAAAAATACCTAGATGCTATATTAAATGGTAAATTCAATTGAGATAAGGGCTATTTCCAAGCCTTCACTATTAAACCTGTTCCAGTTTTATGCTTGGTATACGTGTCCATCCAATTTAACAAATAACTGAATGGGTAAGTGATGATATAGTAAAAGGGAATTAATATAAAAAATATCTTGCTGGTATTGAGCAATAACATTGGGTATTTCATACTCAACTTCCAGGCAATTTTACCTGGCGCACCGTAACTATATAGAATTTCAAATTTGGTAAAGCCTGCTTGCCTTAATTTATCGGCCATTTCCTCCATAGGGTAGCCATCGCGTACATGCTCTCCAATAAAGCTCTCTCCTGTTTCTTCGTGCACATCGCTTCCGCCTTGATCGCTCGGCGTAGATATAAGCAGCATGGCACCGGGTTTCATGGCTTGGTGAAAATTCTTAAACACCGTTACATCCTCTAAGATATGCTCCATAACATCTACACACATCACCAAATTATACTTATCTTGTGCAATGGGTTGCGTTAAATCGCCAAAGGAAAACACTGCGTTATTGAGTCCGCTTTTCTGAAAGAAATTATTGCAATCGGCAATTTGATCTTCTTTCACATCAACGGCATCAATGGTGAATTGCTTGCTGCGCTTTGCCATATAAAAACTATACTGACCAAAACCAGAACCAGCATCTAAAATGCGGGCAGAAACATTATTTTTCATCCATGCTTTTAGTTCGCGGTGCACATGCCAGGTACGCAATAACAATAAGTCTAAAAGGGAATAAAATACTTTGCGTAAAAATGTGTTTTGGTTAAAAACTATACCTAGGTCTTTTTTAATAGGATCGTAATTCATGGTTAGAGGAGCAAGTGGTTATTATTGGTTTTCGGTTCTTTTTCTTTCGTCTTCTTCATTCACACGCTTTAATATTTCGTCCATGCGAAATACATAATCCAAGCTATCATCAATAATGTAGGTAAGCTCTGGAACAATGCGAGCTTGATTTCTGATTTTAGTGGCAAGTTGTTTTCTAATTTGCGGACCATGCAAGGTAACAATATTTAACAAATGTTCTCTGCTTTTTACCTTAATCATGCTTAAAAAAACCTTGGCATAGCCTAAATCTGGCGATATTTCTACCTTGCTAATGGTAACAAATTCTTTGTTAACAAACTCGGGATGGCGAAGGATGATTTCCGCCAAATGTTGTTGAATTAAACCCGCAAATTTCTCTTGCCTTACACTCATAAGGTGCAAACTTACACTTTTTTGCCTAAATGAACATAATTGTCCATGATCATCCTGAACCAAACGGTATAATGTTCTGGATTTTCTTTTAACTGTAGGTATAGTTCATCCATAGAAATCCATTGAAACTGATTAACCTCCTCTGGGTTAAATGCTGGATCAAAGTTGTATTCACCCACAAAAACATGATCCAATTCGTGCTCGGTTAACCCATTGTCGAATGGAGCCTTATATACAAAGGTCTGGTGTAAGGTTAAATCACAATCGAAGCCCATTTCCTCCATAAGCCTGCGGTGAGCAGCTTCCATGGTATTTTCGCCTTGCCTTGGGTGCGAGCAGCAGGTATTTGTCCATAATCCTCCCGAATGGTATTTGTTAAACGCGCGTTGTTGAAGCAGCATTTGCCCCTCTTTATTAAAAACCAACACAGAAAACGCCCTATGAAGCACGCCTTTTTGGTGCGCTTCCAACTTTTCCATTAAGCCCAACTCCTGGTCGTTTTCGTTAACCAAAATCACCATTTCTTCAGTCATTGTATTTGCTTCCTTTCTATGGCATTAAGGTCTCCTTTAAGAATTAATATGGAGCGAATTTCGTTTTTTAGGTACCTGTCTTTAACCGCTTTTACACCCGCTATTAACTTACTTCTATCACTCAATAAATTTTGATTATAACCCAAGAAACTTGGGGAATTCAATTGAACACCGTACCTCAAATATAATAGTTCAAGGTTTATTGGTTCAGCTAGAATTGCTTTTTCTAAAAGATTTTTACCTTCCATAAAATAGACTAACTTTTGGTTTGGAAAAAAAACATGTTTTGCCATAAGCATTTTTACAGCACCCTTGTAACCTAAAACTGTATTCGACTTTCTTGCATCATTTGTTAGTAAAAGATCCAACGCTTTGGTCTCCTCCTCGCTGTCTATTGCTTGACTATATTTTTGGCGAATTGCACCTAAATCCAACGCATTTTGGAGTAAAAAGGGGAGTAAAAAAACAAAGAGAAGCCTAAGCATTTCAATTTTACAATAAATTAAAACTATGCCTTAAATAAGAGCTAAAAAACAAAGCATACTTTTGCTTGTCACTAATGCGAACCCTATCCTCCATAATGGCTTGCGGAGGCATATTCATTATTTTATTGAGCAAACGCGAATAATAAATATACGCTACATAAACCCCAAATCGGGCATCCTTAGGCAGCATTTTTATGCCCTCAAAACCTTCCTCAAAATCTTTGCAAACATCCTGCTCAATTTCCATTTTAACAGCCGCATCAAACGGTTTATATTGCAATTGAGGAAAATACATCCTGCCTAAACTATCCTTATCGGCTTTAAAATCGCGCAAGAAATTTATTTTTTGAAAGGCCGAACCCAATTTCATGGCATTGGGCTTCAATTTCTCATATAAGTCGTTATTGCCCTCTGTAAAAACGCGCAGGCACATTAAGCCAACCACCTCTGCCGATCCCAAAATATATTCGTCGTATTTCTTTTGGTTATACTCATTAGGCTGTAAATCCATTTCCATGCTTTTCAAAAAAGTATCGATGGAACTAAAATCAATTTTATACTGATTAACTACCTCCTGAAAACTATTTAGAATTGGGTTAGCACTAATTCCTCTTTCAATGGCCGTAAAGGCATCTTCCCTCAATTCGGCCAGCATTTCTTCCTTTGGATATCCATGAAAAGAATCCACAATTTCGTCTGCCAATCTTACGAAACCATAGACTGCATAAATTGGATTCTGAAAGCGATTAGCCAAAAAACGTATTCCCATACTAAACGAAGTACTATAGGTTTGCGTGAGCATTTTGCTGTTCCGAATTGATATTTTATCGAATAATGCCTTCATTTTAGATGGGTAAGTTATGTTTTTTAACTGAGTAATTAAAGTAATAATCCAAAATGACCCTATTTTGTTTTGAAGAACAGAAAAATTAAGTAAAATCTTGCCTATTAACCCTGCCCAAATTCCTTTACGACTTGTTTTGCAGCAACTTTTCCAGAAATAATACTGGGAGGAACTCCCGGACCAGGTACAGTTAATTGTCCGGCATAAAACAAGTTTTTCAACTTTTTGCTTTTCAAGGAAGGTTTCAATATGGCGGTCTGATCCAAGGTATTGGCTAATCCATAAGCATTGCCTTTAAAAGCATGATAATCTTGTTTAAAGTCCTTCACACTGTACGACTTTTTATAAATTACATGAGGCAAAATGGACTCTCCACTTTGTTTTTCCATTCGGCTAACAATCATGTTAAAGTACTTATCCCTTATTTCCTCCGTATCGCCTTTTAAACCGGGAGCTATAGGAATTAATAAAAACAGATTCTCCATGCCTTCGGGCGCCACCGTATTGTCGGTTTTGGAAGGAACAGAAGCATAGAAAAGCGGATTATTGGGCCACTTTGGCGTGGTATAAATTTCTTTTGAATGAAGTTCAAAATCGGTATCAAAAAACAAGTTATGGTGTAAGAACCCTTTTAGTTTTTTGTTGAGCCCAACATAATACAATAAACAAGAAGGCGCCAACTTACGCTTATCCCAATATTCACTTGTATAGCTGCGGTTTGGTTCGGCCAAAACTACTTGGTCTAAGTGGTGATAATCGCCTGCCCCTATTACCACATCAGCCTCAAATGAGCCTGTTTTGGTAAGCACCCTTTTCACCAAACCCGCTTTTGTTTCCATGCTCAACACCTCTTGGTTCAGCAAAACTTCTACCCCTTGTTCTACTGCAATTTTAGAAAATGCTTCAATAATATTGAACATTCCTCCCTGTGGATACCAAGTTCCCAATTGCAAATCTGCATAATTCATGAGGCTATATAAGGCAGGCGTATTCTGAGGAAGTGCGCCTAAAAACAAAACAGGAAATTCCAATAACTCACGCAAAAATGGGTGCTTAACCACGCCATAAATATGCTTGTGCATATTGCCCAAAACGTCCATTTTTAATAGGCCTCTCAACAATCGCAAGTCGGCAAACTCCAATATACTTAAACTCGGTTTATAAACTAGGTCGTTTATGCCCACCTCGTATTTATAGGCCGCTTCTTTTAAAAATGCACGCAACTTAAGAGCAGACCCGGGTTCTAACTTGTTAAACAAAGCCTCTAGGTCTTGCATGTTTGCTGGAATATCAACTGCTTCGCCCTTTTTATCTATAATTCTATAACTCGGACTTAATCGAATTAACTGATAAAAGTCGGAAGCCTTATGCCCAAAATCGGCGTAAAACCGCTCAAAAACATCTGGCATCCAATACCAGCTAGGGCCCATATCAAAGGTAAAACCAGCCTCTTTAAATTGCCGTGCCCTGCCACCCACAGAACTGTTTTTCTCCAAAATTGTTACCTTATATCCGTCTTTTGCTAAATAACTGGCGGCCGACAAGCCCGCTACACCAGAACCAATTACAATTGCACTTTTTTTGTTTGCCATACCGTCAATATTCACTGAAACAAAGTAACAAAAATAATCCAAAATAGTTCAACTATTTTCAACATTTGAATCAAAACAATCGTTGTAAAGCAAAGGCCACATATTCCAAATTTAAAAAGCCGCCGTGGTACCTACCACGTGTGCCATCATAAAATCTAAATGGCAAGCATAGTGATTAGGTTTAAAAGTAGAACAGTATTATTGATGGAGGTGATTGAGTCAGGAAACGCAATTGGTAAGAGCCCTTGAAATTACCAAATATTGCAATTCAATGAATTTGTAACATAAATGAGCAAAATTAACAAATACATAATCATAATTTTTGCAGTATTAATCTACGTATGCCGTAAAAAATGTGATGATTCAAAAATTATTGAGGAAAGATATCTCAATGTTAATTACATCCCGTGGGTTATTCCATATAAAATTTTTACTATTATTATTAATAGTCCTTGTGGGTTGTGTAAAGGAAAAACCTTGTACAAATGATGGTAAACCAAGCATTAGTAATATAAAGGAAGAAGATCGGTTAAAAATCCCTTACCAGAGCTTTGCAGAATTAACTTTTATAGATAGTATTACACTAGATACACCTGTTTTTTATGGGCAAGGATGGAAACAAAACTATTGGCATTATTTTAATCAGGGCCGTGACCCACATTGTTATTATGGAACTAATTTCGAACTTTATAGGCAATCTTCTGTTAGCCCCACTTATCCAAATGCTGTAAGCGTTGGGTTAGAATTTGAAGGGGAAAGCTTATCCCCAGATTTGATAGTTTCATTAAATCATTTAAATTATTATACATATCCAAGTGCTCTTAGAAAACCATATAATTTTGATAGTTTAGAAATAAGGGATAAATTATATAAAGATGTTAGACTAATGGAAAATGATTTCCAATTTACAACTACAAAAAGGAAACATTTATGCTATTACAATATTGCAGAAGGCATCATAAAAATACAATTGATAAAAGTGGAAAATTCTCCTGAAACAACTCTTGAACTAATAAATTTTAAAAATCCTTAGCTTATAAAATTATTTTTTTTGTTATTGCCGTTTTCGATTGTGAATTTTTACGCATTAGGTCAAAAATCAGGTGCGTATACAGAAGGTGGTTCAGATAGGAATCGTACTCATCCACTTACAACTTTTGATAGAAATAAAGGTATTTCTGAACACGTGGAGCAAACAAGAACTAAAGTTATAAACTTTGAAAACCATTATAATAAGATTTATAATGAAATGTTCTTTAATGCGCTGACCGGTTTAGCAGATGCTTCAAGGGCCAAAGACGCCGCTTTTGTATTTTTAATTGGTATTAAACCAAATGGTGATACTCTAGATGAAGCATCGAGTGCAATAAGGAGTTTCTTTAAAGATAAATATTTGGATATAATTGGAGGCTGGTCAGACGAAAAAGAATATTTGCTAAAGGAAAATCAATTTTGTAGAGCTCGGGAGAATATATTGTTAATGCAAGGATATGATTATCTAGTATTGGCAGAGTGGACAGGTGCAACGGCAAAATTAACATCGCAATTGGTAAGACTCCAAATGAGGTGAGACTAAATTAATTGATAAATTTAAAAACTACTA
>JAWXAZ010000117.1:0-79239 GCA_034439755.1 bacterium | reverse complement strand
TTCATCGGTGAGGTATTTCCACCTGTTCAATTCTCCGTTGCAGTTTATCCAGTTGTATAATTCAGTTTTGAAGTTGTGTATCTCGGAAATGCTTTTGTTCAGCACTTTGGTTGTACCATCAAATGAAATAACCAATTCGGGACCTTCGGTCACCCTACTGTGCTGCACTTTTAACGTAAACTGATTGTACACTTTAAATTTTGTACTGCTGGCTTTGGTATTGTGAAACCACACTTCTATTTCATTGGTAAAGTTTTTCCGCATAATATCGGCAACACCTTTGAAATGACTGCGGATTAAGTGCCTGTAATAGTGCTGGGCAAAGTATTTACAATCGGTGAGGTTTACCGTAATGATGATTGCGTTTTCTTTTGGTGCTGCAAAATCGGTATGTAACCAGTTGCCATAATGCAGTTCGCTTTCATCAACTAATCCTTCAATTGCTCTGTTTATATCATCTTTGTGTATGGGGCAATCGCCATCATGATTTGTTGTGTAAAAAGCAAATTGCCCCGGTGCTTTTTTATTTTTATTTTGGTCGGGGCGAATGCCTACACGCATTTCAGCCTCCTGAACAGGGGCTGTGAATGGAATGATATTTAGTTGAATTTCTTGCTGCATGTGCTATTTTTTATTTAATAAAATAACCTCCTGTTTTTGGTACACCTACAAATTTGATATGCTTAGCGTCTTTCAATTTCTTGATATACCTTTCGGCTGTTGAAAGGCTAACACCCAATATCGATGCAATGGCCGGGGCTTTTAATCCTGGCGTTTTTTCTATTACTGCGTATATGGAGTTTAGCTCTGCATTTACACCTTCACTCTCGGCTTTAAAATGCACTTTTTTTACACCTTCATTTACACCTTCATTTACACCTTTAGTGGCTTTGGTTTTTATAGAAAGGCCGGGGAAGGTTACCGTGGTTACATTGTCTTTATCCGTCCAAACGGGAACTCTAAAGCTGTTCTTTTTGCAATCGCTAATCATCCGCAATGTGCCGCTGCCCAGCATTTCGATGTACTTACGCACAAAGCATATTTGGGCAATATCAGGATTGCGGAGTATGGAGCTGTGTTCCTTTTTTAAATCTTTAATGGTGATGCCTTCGGGCAAGCCTCCATAATTGGACATTTCTGTTCTGTCGCTAAAAATAGAAATCTGCAAGAAGCCATTTACCGAATTGTAATCCCGGTGAACCATTGCATTTAGTAAACCTTCACGGATAGCGATTAAGGGATAATTCCATTTTTCTTTACGCAGGATGCCATCAACCACTATGTTTTTACCAAACGAAATTTCTATGAAATTGAGGATGGCAGTAATGTTTTGAAACAAACTACCATCAAATGTTTTGTCGTTTAAAAAATTATCGCCTGAAACAATACCCGGATAAATAGTAATTCTGACCTTAGACTGAGGTATAAAACGGGTAGGCTTTTTGCCAAACAATACCACGCAGGCATTCGTGAGATTGCCATTCTGTATTAAGCCCATTTGAATTAAAAAATCTTCGGCATCTTCTATTACACCATTGGGCTTGTATGCTTTGTATGAGGCAATTGTTTGATTGATTTCTTCTGTATCTAAATCCTGTAAGGAGGAACCCAGCACTGCTCTACGTTCCCAATGAAAATCTGCCTGCTTACGGTCTTTGATGAGTGAAGTTAAATTGCTGACAGAGGACAATTTAGTAGCATCGCTTTCACGGGTAAATATTTTTCCTTTGTATTGGTATGGCTTTTTTGCCCCTTCCCAAACACTGATGAGAATTAAATCTTTCTTTTTGTAATTGACCACCTGTGTAAAAATAGGAGCAATGGGCTGTATGTATTCTACCAGCATTTTCTGAATAGCCGCACATATTTTTTCGGCATTTTCTATGCCAACAATTTTTTTATTGTCTTCTACCCCTATCACTAAATCTCCACCCTGTGTATTGATGAAGGCTGCAATGGTTTTGGCAATAGCTTCCCTGTTTACTGTTGCTTTAAACTCTAAACGGTTGCCTTGCTGTTGTTCTAGCAGGTTATCTATGATAAAACTATTTTCCATTTTTTTCCATTTTTTCGTTTAGTATATTTTGAACAAAATCCATGTCGGTAAACTGTGTGTTTATATAAGTCATCATCTCATCGAGGCGATAGAACTCCTGTGCCCAATTGCCATTTCGTAGCGTAACAGGTTCGTGGTTCTTTATTACATATTTATAAATTTCAATGGTGCGTTCATCAAAAAATCGGTTGGGTTCCACCACAATTTTATCTCCTGATTTTAATTTCATTTTGCTAAACAGCAAACGGGAAAAAACAACATCCCGATGCACTAAAAACCAATAAGGTTTTTTGAGTTTGATAGCCAATTTTATTTCCTCGAAAGTGATATTCTTTTCACCAATATTGCCCGTACCATAATAAGGCCGAATGATGCCCAAAAACAAATCACATTCTTTTATAGCATTCAGGCAATTGTCTAAATTGGACAGTTTTGGGTTTACTTTTATACTGCCGTTGTATGAGTTGAGTACATCATAATCTAATAATTGCAATTGAGCCACAATCTGCGATAGCTGGTCTTCAAAGCCATACACTGTAGAGCCAACCATTATTTTTATTTTTCGTGTTTCTTTTGCCATTGGTATTATTTTAAAATATCACTGCTTATTTTATTGATTGTTTTATCAAGCTCATGATATATTCAAGATCGTTATCTGTTTCAACCTGTATTTGATAATCTCCATTACCCCAATGCCCTTTCTCTGATACATCTTCTGCAAGTTTTTTTGGATCGTCTAATTTCTCCTTCTTTAGGTTAATCCATATTTTCAATGAGTTTTTAAGAATGCATACATCTGTGAATACTTTGCCATCCTTGCGAAAACCTATCTCCATTTTCTTAGGCTTTATTTCAATGTCATCTGCCAATTGAATAATACCTTGCCTAAATTTTTGATACAGTTCTGCAATGAGTTCGCTTGTTTTTGAAATATGGTCTTGTTCAGTATAAACCTTTATTTCTTCTGTTACTTTTTTGAGTGCTTCTTTATTTTGGGTTAATAGTTTAATACTTTCTGCTGAATTTGATTTCTTAACCGAATTAATGATGATGGTGTCGTTGTCAAACTGTTTCACTTCCCACAACTCAATAGCTATGTCTTTGAAATTGGTTGCCTGAATTTGGTTGTCGGTGAAATTGGTGGAAACAAAAGCTACTCTTGTTTGGCTCCAATCTATATCCTCTCTTTTCATATTCTTTTTGAGGCTTTCATTAAACTCTACAATAAAATCGGCTTTGTTTTCCAGCATCAAACTGAGGTAGGTAAAACCCTGGTCAACCACACTGATGTTTTTATCTCTTTTGTATTCGATAATGATGAATGCACAAGCCTGTGGATCATAAGCAAGTGTATCAATCCTTTTGTTTTTTATGGTAAACTTACTCTTAACCAATTCCAGCCCCATGATGGCAGGCAGGTTTGCTTCAAAGACTTTTTGAATGTCTTTCTCCAATTTGAAAGGTTTCTCTTTTACCTCTTTTAGTTTGCCTGTTTGGTTAATGTATAGTGCCATTGTTTTTAAATATTTTTAATCCATTAATGTTTTAATCAGGCAGTCTTTCAAATCTGTGTAGTATTGAATGTTAATTTTGGTGATCATATCGTCTGAAAGTTCATTCAATTGCTTTCTAGCATTTAGTGGAATTAACAATGTAGTTGCTCCTTTCTCTACCGCTATCTCTGCAAGGTTAACTGCATTGTAAACCATATCCAATGAACCTCCTAAGTTTAATTGTCCAACTACAACTAGGCCACCTTTTGTGCTTTTTTCTAAAATGGAACTGCACATTGCCATCAAAACAGCTATGCCCATTCCGTTGCCACTTTTAGAAGCATCAAAAGCTCTTAATTGCAAAGAAAACTCTGTTGACCTTGGGTCTCTATCACCCAATAATTCCTTTGCTTTGCTATATAAATTTTGTTCAGCAAAACGAACGCTTTCTTGAAATTGTGGTGGTGTTGGCCTATTCAGTATTTTAACTCCTGAACCGGGATTAGAATTAATTTCGATTTTATATAGGCCAGTAGTTTCTTCTTGTCCACCTGCATTTAATGCCCATATTTGACCTGGAGGTAATGGGTCTTCACAGATAGTATTTTCACTATGTATTTCTGGTGTGGTAACAAATGTTTCAATGCCATCTTCACCAATTCTATAACTAAAATGCGTATTCCTGAATTCAGCGGAACCCACTCGTTTTTGTTGCTCTTTTACACGTCTGCGATATTCTAAGGAGATTTTAATTGCCCACTCTAATAGTTCGTCTGAAATTGGTGCTTCTGGATTTGGCTGCATTAATTTAAGTAAACCGTTTAATGTCTTATTCACAGCAGTGGTATCTCTACCACTTAATGCTCCGCCATAATCTACTCTCGGCAGAACAGTTGATACTCTATTTATATCCCTAAGTCTTGTCCAACATTCTGCAAGGAAATCACTTACCATTCCAAAATGAGTAGTGAAATAGGTTTTATTCAATTTAGGAAAATCCCAACCAGGCACAAAAGCATGAATACGATCCATGAAAGCAGTGTCATCTCTCATTTCTTTTGGCATTGGGCCAAACAAATGACTTACTCTTTGCTGGTGTTCTACATCCACATCAAAATTGCCAACCATTGCAATACCACCATCAGCTCTTATGGGTTCTTTACCTCTACTAAATTCACCACTTTCCATATAACCCTTCATGATGTTTACCCCATCTTTTTGGTCAAATGAAATGCCTGAAACTTCATCAAAACAAACTACATCATATTTGCAAACTAAGCCACGTTCGCCATTGCCCATGTTAACAAACATTTTAGCAACTGTTGCTTTGCCGCCTGAAACTAAATGTGAGTAAGGAGAAATTTGTTGGTATAGATGTGATTTTCCCGTACCTCTTGGACCTAATTCCACGATATTATAATTGCGTTCTACAAATGGAATCATTCTAACAAACAAAACATTTTTTGCTTTTTCAGTGAGAGTGCTTGGTTCCATACCAATTGAACGAATTAGAAAATCCTTCCATTCATCTAGGGTATAATTTTCTCTGCCTTTGTATAGCACTTCCAGTACATTTCTTTGCGATAACTGAATTGGTCTTAAACTTACTATGCCAAAAGGCCTTCCAGAATTTTCTTGAGCGATTACTGCATCATATTCTAACTCAATTTCAGCATAAAATCCACCAGTTAACATCCTATCATTGGCACTCACAATTTCTGATGAAATACGTACTTTGTTTAGTTGCAAACTAGGTAATGTTGCCACATAGCTATCTGTTGCTGTATCTAGCTTTGCTGTAATTATATCAATTAATTTAATTGAGCCTTGTTCTCTAGCCTTAGATTTAAAATACTCCTCTTCACCTGTACGTACTGTTCTGTCTTGTAATTGTCTTTTTACAATTTCAAGGCCCTCTTGAATTTCTTGTTCATTAGTTGTTGAACAATAGCGGCCAAGCAAAAACTCTATTACATAAGTTGGCACTGGATATGTTTTGCGAAAATTCTCTAACAAGTCTTTTCTTACTACAAAGCCTTCAAAAGCTTTTGCTGATATTTGGTCAATTTTATCTAATTCCATAATTATATTTTTTAACCACCAACCGTGGTTGGTTTTTTATCTAATATTCTTCCATTCTCATCCATCAATACAATGGTTGCTGATTGTGATTCTGCTCCATCATCAACCATCAGAGTTGCAGTATTATCTTTTAATGTTTTATTTTTTGTTAAAACAATAGACGTTTTACTATCATTGTATTTTGTCCGGATATCAACATAATAGCCATCGGGCAAATCATTAGTTTGAACAGTACATTTGAGGTTAACCCATTTTACTGCTTTAATTTCTGCGTCTATACTATCAACATTCGGGTTTTCAATGATCATTTCGGGAACTAAACATTCATGAATGGATATACCTCCATGAGCATATTCTTCATTTATTTTAAAGAAATTTATTCCGGGTGCATAAGCAATAAAAATTGCTGGATTCCAACGCCAAGGTAAATGCAACAAATCTGTTGTAGCACCTTCTTTTATTAAAGCACAACGTCCCCAACGTGTTTCTGTAAGCCCTTCGTTTAATTGTGTTTTAGGTAAGCCGCCTGGCATTAATAACCAGCCATGATCCGTAACAATTTTTATTCGTTTTACTCCTCGTTCAAAAGCAACACCTAAAGCCTCTTCAATTTGCTCAAACAACACATCAATTTGCTTTACCATTTCTGCTTGTTCGGTATGGCCTTTAGTATCAATATCACCTATTTCTTGCCACGATTTTTCATTGGTATTTATGTCATTTGAATTGGTTATTAATTTAAAACCATTTGTTGATAATTGCTCCCTAAATACGAGTGTTTGTAAATCTTTACCATTTAACAACTCAGGTCTAAATTCTTTGATATTGCTTGTTTCTGAAATTGAAATAGCAACAGGCGAAACATTAGGTTTAGCAGTTGGTGTAAGCGAAGGGATTGCTGACCAATTGGTACTGAGGGTAACTTGATATTTTAATTTTTTTAATCGTTCATAAAATTCTTCTGCCAATTCATATCTAAAAGCGTCAACAAACAATACATATTTTTCAGATTCCTCAACGGCTTTTTGATTTGTAAAAATACCTGAGTCTTTTTTTATTAAGGTTTGAAATTGATTGGTTACTAATTCCAGCCAAGGCTTATAAATCAATTGGATAATTGCTTTAACAGCTTTTTTGTCTTTATCACTTTTTACACCAGCAAAGGCCTTTCTCATGTATTGGTCGGCTTGAAACCCTTTTGTAGTATAGTACTTTTTTAACTCCTCTATTGTTGTGGATGGAAATGCTTCGGTACATACTTTTGCCATAACAGCCAAAGATTGCAGGGAATTAGCCAATGGCGATTTACCTAGTTCGTTCCAAACCCAAGCAATTCGTTTTTTATTTTCTTCTTCTAATGAAATTAATTTATGGGTGGCTTCTTTGGGTTGCAATGTGGCAGCTTTAACCAATTCTGCTAATAATTTTTCTTCAGCAGCTTCGTTTACTTGTGGCCAACTTTCTATAGGAAAAGCGAACATACCACTACCTAAATCAGTTGGTTTTGATAAGCGAAGTAGTTCTTCTATTTCTGCATATTTTTTTGGTGCAGTGGCATACAACTGCCAAACATATTTCCAATTGCCACGTTGTGCCCCCAGTTTTTCTGCAACTGCTTTTATGTCTTTATAATCAGGTTCAAAGTCGTATTGGTTTTTGCATAAGTTGCTAAACACTTCTCTGCGGCCGGCATCCATTTGTTGTAAAAAACCATCTCCTTTGCACATCCACTTTAATAGATTAGGAATTACATCTGGAAACAAAAGATTATTTAAAAAGGCGGCATCCAAAAGGGTTTTGCCTTGCAATATTTCAGCGTCTTCAAAAATAGTAGGCAATGATTTTTTTAGCGCATCTTTTGTTGCAGTGTCTTTTGATACCTTTAAACCTAAGCCATTCAATGGATTTTCTACAAATGCTAGAATTGACCATTCTCTGCCATTTTCCTGCATAAATAGCACACCAGTATATTGATATTCAATTAATGGTTGGAAATCTAAACCAGCTTCTTCTACATTTCTTAAATCGCTTTTTGCAACACCTGGCAAATAGATGATTGGTATTTCGCCATCAGCCCAATTAGCCTCTGGCAACATTTTAGCAACCATGCATTTTAACCAAATAGATGGCCCTTGTTTTTTTGTTGGCTCATACCTGCCATACAATAAAAGTTGTGGCAATTTATGTTGCAATATTTCTATTACATCTGTCCACTGATTTTCTGGATCAGGCCAAAGAATTACTTCGGGCTTCACCATCAAATTACTATTGTGGTTTTCTGCCTGCTTTAATGCTTGGGTTACTTTATCGTAGATACTTTGATTCATTTTATAATTTCGTTTTTCAAAAATGCATTTAGTCGTTTGCCTATTGTTCTATCTAATCCATTATTGTTTTTATCTAATATAGCCATTTTAAGAATACCGCAATTGTGTGTTGTAGTTGCTTTCTCTTTTATAGCAAATTTACCTGAATGATAAATTGGTGTTTCTGTGTATTGGGCATTAGGATATACTAACAGTGCATTTAATCCATTCCAATATTCATTGTAAACAAACATTTGTTTCAAGTCGGCATCTGCAGGAATATTGTTCTCTGGTATTTTCCACTTTGTATCCAATACAATTCTTTTGTCGGTTAGTAAATTATGTATTACAATATCTGGCCTGATAGTTTTGGAAAAATTGCTATCACTAAAATGCCAGAACCTTTTTGAGTTTTGTGATTTGATTTGCCAATTGGAAGGTTTGTTTTTAAATAACTGCCTATAGATGTATTCTTCCCACAAATCATTCATATCGAATAAAATTGCCAACACATGATTATTTCCTGAACTTATATCTGGTCTATAATTCAACAGCAACATGGCAGCTATTTCAATTGCCTCTTTGTATCGGAAAGTTTTTCTATTGAAAAAAAGTTTTTCAATAGAAGATGTAGTTACTTTAATGTCTTCTAACTCCGGGAAAGATAAAAGCAGGTTATATACCTTATCTTTTAAAAAAGAGCTTTGGCTAATTAATGGTATAAGCTTCAATGCCTTTAATAAAATCTGATTATAGATATTTTCCCTATCAAATATTTGATGACGGGTATAGAAACGTTCTTTATGTACAAGGTTATGCTGTATTTGCTTTCCATAGAGCAGTTTGCCTTTTAATGCAGTACAATTGCTTTCAACAGCTCTATATTTTTTTACTAATCCAGCCCTAATAATTTCTTCGCATTCCTTTACAAACATTTCAAGATATGCTTCTAAAATGCTATTGGGTTTAAAACGAAGTGATGCTTTATCTTGAGCATAAATCTGCATCCACCTGCATTCTCTTAGCATATCAATCAACACTTTTTGCCACTTGGCCTTATCTCCCTTTTCTACTGTTTGACTTATTTTTGGTAAAATTTCAATAGTTATATTACCTACTTGTATTACTCCTACATACTGATTAAATTTTACTCCTTTAGGATTAAGTGTAAAAAAACAGCCTCCATGTTTTTCGTTATACCAGCCCAAGGCTTCCCAATGCTGCCTGGCAAAACCATGCTCACCAATAAGTAATTGCTTGTGTTCAAAAACCTGTATGGGTTTACTCAGCTTCATCTGTTGGCAGTTGTGTAATTTGAATTTCTAAAGTTTTAAAATCTGTGGTAGTAAGTTCGTTTGCAGACTTTAATTGATACTGCCAAGATTGATCATATTGTCCTGCCAAACCATTTCCACCTGAAAAAGAAGCAAAAATATTGCTGTTAACCTGGTTATGCTGTTTGAAAAATGCATCGCCTAATACAAGCCCCAGTTTTTCATAATCATTAAAGAAATATTCTTGTAATAGAGGAAGGATTTTATTTTCAAATACAACTTGCAACTGTTCTGTATTTGAAACAGACCAAAGCCAGGCATGGCCAATAGTATGGTCGTTATCTTTTAATATCCTCAATCTTTTATTTATAGTTTGTAGGATTTTGGGAAGATCAATTCCATCATTAGTTATTTGTAGTTTAAATTCTTCCGGCATTTTTGGTATAAATGAAAATCTTCTTCGAAGTGCAGTATCCAAAGCTTCAACACTTCTATCTGCAGTGTTCATAGTTCCTACTATAAAAACATTGTGCGGCACCCCGAAACTTTCTTTTGAGTAAGGCAAAGTAGCTTTCAATGCTTCTTCTTTTCCTAATCTTTTATCGTCTTCAATTAATGTAATTAACTCCCCGAATATTTGCGATACGTTGCCACGGTTAATTTCATCTATTATTAATACAAATTTCTTCGGATTAGCAACTTTGTAATTTTCAGCCTTTAATGATTCTATAATTTCTTTTTTGTCTTCATAGGAGTATTCCTTTTGAACCTTTTCTTTAGTAGCTTTTGCAGAAGAATCCACTGATTGAGTTCTTATCGCATTTAATACTGCCCAATAGGCAGATGAGTTACTACCACCAATTTCTGCTCTGAATTGATCATTAATGTTTGTTACTTCACTCAAATCGGGAAAGGCTTGCGATATTTTACTCAAGCGTTTTTTTGAAACTGTATATTTTCTATTCCCATCTAAATGCCTTACCCATATATTATTTTTCTGAGAGATACTTTCTATAAATACATTGCCACCGCTTCGGGTTGGAATTTCTGTTTTTTCACCTTTTGAAAAATTTTCATTTGCAGTATCTACAAACATATCATAAGCAGTTGAAAAATCTAAAGCTTTTTCTGTATCAGCATTTGTTTGTTGTTTTACAAAGGAGAATGCCGCTTCTGTGCACAATCTTTTAAACATACCATCCTCTACAGCGTAGTATAATTGTTCATCTTCTGACTCTGGTTCTATCGGTTTTATCCCCTCAATAAAATCTTCATAACTTAGGCTTTGGTGAAAAGTACAGAACACAATCTGGCCATCTATAATATATTGATCAAAACGATTTTTAACCAATTCACGGTCTTCATCTGTAACCGCTTCAACTTCCTTATTTTCTACTATTGCCACAGCATGGTTAATGCTGTGAAATGTTTTTCCAGTTCCTGGAGGGCCATATAATATTGTATTTGCCGACATAGTTATTGATTTATTATTTGAATCATTTTCGTATTCCACTTCTCCATTAGACTCATCATTTTTGTCTTTGAGAATTTCAAGGTTAAACTTTGGAATGAACAAATTCAGATTTAGGTAATCAAGGTCATTAGGTTTAACTTCCCAAAAAGTTGAATTTCCACTTGGCATGGTTTGAGAACGATATATTTTTAAATCAGAAACATTACCGTTTATGGGAAAATAGAGTGGCTCTATTTCTCTATATATCCATTCTTCTTCTTCATCGCCTAATAATGCGGCATGCTTTTTACTTAATGGCTTTGCATCGGAAATCACTTTTGCAACATTAATAATTCTATCTCCACCATAACATAAATAAACAATATCCCCAATCTTTAAACTTTTCTCAAAAGCGTTGCCTGCTCCCTTTCCAGTGTATTTGCTTAGTGATATCCAATTGTTTTCTTCTAAAATTTTGAGAATACCTGATTCGGCAAAATCTTTACGTTTCACAAAAACACCATGTGATATTTTAAAAAGGCGAGTACCATTTAAATAGTGTACTCTCCGAAAATTTAGTTTCCCTTCTTTGGTAAGATGATGTGCAAAATAATCTATACCGCCATAATCACTCTCATTAACTAAATTATTTAAAATATGGTACTCATCAATTGAATTAGGAAAACCATCAGATAGATTCAGCCATTTTTTAAAATTCTGATGGGTATTATTTACAATTGGAAAAAGTTGTGGATTGATATAGTATAACCACGGAGAATAAATTCCTTTTTTTACCTGAGGTATATTTTTATTGTCATAGGATTTACATAAGTCAATTGCTTCTTGGATTGATTTTACATTGAAAGCATCTAATAAAAATTGTTTAACAGTAAACAGCTGCTTAGTAGTAAGTCCTGAAACTCCTGTTTTACCTGCATTTGTATAACCTGGCTCTGCAATTTCATACGCCTTTAAGCTCAAACTGTTTTTGATAGCCTCATCTTCAACAAGTGAATCGAGTTTGTTATCAAAATTATCGTTGCTACAGTTAAATTTAAATATTTGAATAAGATCAGTTAAATGCTGATTGCTGAGTTTTTCATGTTTCAAGGTTTCCCAGATAATTTCCCGGAATACTGGTGTAATAGATTTTTGTCTTTGCCTTTCCTTGTATGGATCAGAAGATTTAAAATCCTTGTACTGATCAATAAATGATTTTAGGTTGTCTTGATTCATTTTAACATTATTTATTCGTTTTTTCTCTTGCTATTCTCTTCTCTTCCAAACTCAAATGCTTATCATTATCACGTACCTCACCCCAAAAACTGTTTGGAGGATTCTTCCCTCTATCAACTCCCCATTTTACATTGAATTTGTTGCGTAGGACTCCTGCTTCAACAAACGGACGAACATTTAAACGTACCCCATCATTCAAATCAGGTTCCCAACCAATGGGTTGTTGTTCTATTGGTTTCCAACGAACAAAAATATCATAAGGTGCTTCTCCATGCAAAATAGCTTCTAGCTTTTCTTTTAGTTTAAGGGCTGCACTTAGCAAACCTTCTGCACCACTTTCTTCATTTCTCTTTTTGGCTTCGCACATACGTATCCAATCGCCTAGGTAGGTGTAGATGAGTTTAGATAAATTCTCTTTGTCTAGTTTATGGTAGTTTACCAATGCCGAAAAGCCATCGTTTCTGCCATCCCAAATATGCCATGTAAATGGACGGTTTTGAAAGACTTTGCAATGCTGCGTAAAAAATTCTTTACGCAACCAATCTTCTAGGTTTGCAGATGAAGCACCTTCTTTGGCTAATAAATCTGAAATGGTATTGTTGCTCCAATTTTCTGCAAAAACAGCTTGTAGAAAAGTTCTCAATCTATCTGCACCTGCTTGCTCGGCATTTACAGATGGGATACAAAAAATACCATCATCATCACTCAAATCATCATAAGCTTTTACAGCTTCAATCAATTCTTTTGCTTCATCCGCCAATTCCATTTCAGTATCTGACTCCGCTGGCCAACGGTAGCCCATTACTCTTGCCAATGCAACGTGTAAGGGATTATCTGTTTTAATGGGATGCCCATGAAACAACCATTGCGTTGGGTCATCGCTGTAAGGTTTGGGTAAACCGTTGGGGTATTTTTCTGCAGCTACTTTTTGCCAGTGGTCAATGTCAAAAGGAATTTTAATTAAAGTGGAATTTGTTACTTTCTTATTTTTATCAATCTTTCTGACTTCTACATTATAAATATCTGAATTACAGAATGCCCATATTGGTAAATAGTTTTCACTTTCCTTTGGAATTATAACTGCAACATTGCTGTCAAAAAATTGGCCATCATAAATTGTCGTAAAAAGTGACCCCATTTGACTAACAGTTATTCCCTTTTTAGTCCATGCCTGATTACCTCTTCTATCAGCATTATGAAGTTTTTCTTTAAGGAGAACCGCAAGTTCTTTTAAGCGTCCTCTTCCTTTTTCCCAAAATATAATATTTGATCGTCCTGAAAAGTAATTCCTATTGTTTACAGTCGATTGAATTAATTCCCAGCTTTCATCTAAATGTTTTACTTCCCAAAAAGAATAAATGAAACTTGGTGTATCACCGTTTAGAATACCAGCATACGAATCTGCATACATACTAAGATTGGGTAAATCCGATGACCTTTTTTGAAGTACAATTCTAACTTCCTCATCTTTTAATAGTGTCTCATTTATTATCGGCAATAAGTCACTCACTTTAAGCTCACTTCTATTTAAAACAATACCATCACAAGACGTTAAATCAATACCATAAAAATTACTATTACCTTTTGATAAGATCACTAATATGACTTCAGAACCAATGGCCTCTTGAAATGGCTTTGTCCCGAGCTCTACTAATAACCTAATATTACTTGCATTAATAATAGATTTCCTTAATGCTTTATACGAAATCTGAAAAAGCCAATTATGAGGTGAGACTGAAGCAAAGCAATTACTAATTTTGTTATTACTAAATTTCTCAATAAAAGTTGTTGCTAAATCAGATTTACCTTCTGAAAAGTTTTCTCTTACATATTTAAACATTGAGCCACTTTGTTTCCTTTCACCTAAAAATGGAGGATTAGTTAGAATTAAAGTATGTTTATTCCCCAGTATTATTCCTGCTTTTGCAATTCCAGCAGCCATTACCCCACGTTCCAATTGTTCTGTATCTGCTTCATTTTCTAAGGCTTTTTTAAGCACAGGTTGCAAATCATTAAAACTTGCAGTAAAAACATCAGCCTTAATGGTTGTGGGGTCAAGCAAACTACCCAGTTCTGGTGCTAATTGAAAATGCTCGTACAACATCTTCATGCCGTTCTCCAATCGTAGCTTATCATCAGCCCTTTCCACTTTACCTACCAACTTTACCCAATCTTCTACTTTACCTTTGGGGGCAATACCACTGCAAGCCAAATTCATTTCGGGCAATTCTTTGTAATGCCCACAAAACTTCCAGGCAGTGAGGGCTAAATTAAAGGCAGCAATTTGAGTACAGCGGGCATCCAATTCTAAGCCATGCAGGTTTTCTGTAATTACTTTGTCGGTTGCTTCTTCTTTACTTAAACCTTCTTCATGCATCCGCAGAGCTGCAAATACAGGAAACAAGGAAGCAACAAAATGTCCTGAACCCATACATGGGTCTAATGAGGTAACTTCTGCTGTTTTGTTAGGCCAACCTTCAAATTGCCCAGCAGCAGGTGTGCCATCTTCTAATAATCTTAAATAATCAAATTTTACAGGCGGTTTTACTCTGGGGTTTCGGCTTACCCACCAAGCACCAAGGGTATTATCAATTAAAAAATGAACCATGTAAGGTTCGGTAAACAACTGCGTAACTGCGGGTAGTTTTGCACCATCTATTTTGTCGCCACTGGCATTAATAATTGCCTTTGCCTCACTTTGCCAAAACTGGTACACCCAACCCAAAGCATCATCTGCTGTAAATATTTCCCTTTCCAGTGCATCAATAATCTCTTCTAACTTTATGCGTTCGTTAATGGCAAAAGTAATTTGCATTAATGGGTCATCTGTTCTAAAAATAGCAGGCAACATTTTAGATGCGTAATTTGCAGCAGCATCCCACTTGTCTGTAAAATGTTCATCGCTTGCTAACTCTTCGCAATCTTCCATAGTTACTGCCACACCCGATGCCGTATGTATCAATAAATCATTGGCTTCTAAAAATTTTGCAAATAACATTTTGTGCCAAGTTTCATAAGCCAATTCGTAAGAAAGGTTATCAATTCGTTGAGCACCCGTAGCAGGTAATTCATCGCCCAATAAACGTGCTTTACTGCGCAGGCTATTCCGCAATGAACGCTGTTCGGGAGTCATGTGACTAAATGGCTCAGGATTATTTATAGCCATAGCCTTTAGTGCATTAAAAGCACCCAGCTCGGCAATTTTACGCGCTTGCTTTACGGCAGTTTCTAGTTTATTGCGTTGTTGTGGGGTTAATACTGCCATTATAAAATGTCTTTGTTTAATTCGTTTTCAAATTCCTCTACCGTAGGTAAGGTACTTTTCAATTCGGCAGGTAATGCCTGTGTTACCTCAAACTCGCTTACACCAATGGGTTGGCTCATACCTTTAAGGGCATATTCTACTTCCAATTTATTTTTGTTTTTGCAGAGGATGATGCCAATGGTAGGTTGGTCATCTGCTGTTTTTATTTGTTCATCCACTACCGATAAATAAAAGTTCATTTTGCCAGCAAACTCAGGTTGAAACTCTACTACTTTAAGGTCAACTACTACAAAACACCTCAATCTTATGTGGTAAAAAAGCAGGTCGAGGCGGTAATCTTTATCGCCTACCTGCAATGGGTATTGTCTGCCAATAAATGCAAATCCTTTACCCAGCTCCAATAGAAATTTGGTGATGTGTTGTGTAAGTTGGCGTTCAATATCCAATTCTTGCATTTTGGGTTCCAGCGTAAGAAAACCGAAATTGTAAGGGTCTTTGAGAATTTGAGTGGCCATTAGTGCCTGTTGCTCGGGCAAGGTTTGATTAAAATTGGTAATTGCTTTACCTTGCCTTGCAAAAAGGTTTTGTTCTATTTGCAGGGTTAGTATTGCTCTGCTCCAGTTATTTTCAATAGTTTGTTGAATGTAAAATAGGGCTTCAGCAAGCTGTTTAATTTTATTGATAATGACAACATGATGCCCCCAAGGCACCGAGAACAAACCTATTGTTAGTCCAACAACTTGTTGGACTGAATTTTCAAGGTTCGGTGCAACAAGCTGCTGCACGGAGATTTCAGTGGTATTATTTTCGTTCAGTCCAACAAGCTGTTGGACTGAAATTCCGCCCGAATAAACCTGATAGAACTTCCGCATATAAAAAAGATTAGATCGGGAAAAGCCTTTTATATCTGGAAATTCTGCTTTTAAATCTTTCTCTAACTGTGCCACATAATTGTTGCGACCTTCAAACAAAGCCTGATTTTCGGCAATCATTTTTCCGGTATTCCAATACAAATTAATAATCGAAGTATTCACTGCCACGGCCGCCTTGGCTTGCACAGAACGAATCTGTTGCTTGAGTTGTGCAAGCAATTCGTTGTATTGGGTGTTTATGGCAATTTCTTTACTCACCTGCTATTGATTATTTTAAGATGATTGAACTTGAATTTTTTAATAATGCCTCCAATTCGTCTTTCAATTCAGTGATGTATTTGTCAATATCCTTTTGGTTTGAAATAGTTACTTTAGGCAGGCTAAACGATGTTGCTTGTGGTGCTAATAATTGTATAGCATCTTCTCTTGCTGCTTGAAACTGGCTTGGTAATGCTGCTATTTTAGTATCCCATGTGTATAGTGAAGATTTTTGCAATTCATTCAACAGTGCATTTGCATCTAAGGCTTTAATATCTGGTTTTGTAAGTAGTTGGTGTTTTAGTAAAATACTATGCTTTTGCTCTGGAGTTAGTTTGCCAAAATATTCATCTGCTTGCAATGTTTTCATTTTTTCATCATAGAGAGAAATGTATTTTTCTTTCAGATGGTTCAAACGAGTTTTTAGCTTCTCTGCAATTTCATTCAACTTGGGTTGAATTAAATCGGGCTGCTGCAATAGCAAACGGTTGTCTTTTATTGCTTGTATTTCTATTTTTAAGGATTCAAAATCTGCATGGTCAGGAGCTTGGCCAGAAAGGTCACTTAATAAAACCCAAAGTGGCAATCTTGCTGCTACCAGTTTGTCTTTTGCAAGCCAATCTTCATAATAGTTGTGCAGGGTTGTTTGTTGTTCAATAATAGCCAGTAATCGCTCGTTGCCTTGCTTATTTTCTATATCCTTTATTAATTCAATATTTATGGGCTCAGGTTTTGGTGCATCGCCACTAATATTAGCTGCTAGTTGTTTTAATTTCTCTAAATAAGTATTTGAAAATGGAAATATCTCTTGATTTGAAGGACATGAAATACCTGCTTTTTGGAACAAGCTTTTGATGGCAATTTTATCTTTTGCTGCAAGAATATGGACTTCTTTTTTAAAGGTTGCATTGTTTATTTTTGATACTATTAAGGAAGGTTCATCGCATGAAATAAGTTGCGTATTCTTTAGCATTATCAAGATGGTATCAATAGCATCCTGACTCCAACCATAAGGTGACTTACTGAATAAATTTCTAAATTCTTTACCTTGTTTGCTGGTATTGCCAATGAATCTTAATATCTCGGCTGATACTGGATGTGCAACTACATCGCCACTGTAACCAATTGCATTGAGTGCATCGGGATTTGTAGCAATCGCTTTTGTTAATGCTTGCCCCCAATTTGCAAAGTCTGCCTTACTTTTAAATTCAGGAAATTGCCTATCGGCAATACCACTCAGAGCTTCCTCAATATTCTCCCTAATATTTCCTTTCTGAATGATGTTGCCACCTGCTAAAATAACAGACGATTCTTTGCAAATACGGTCAATAATATCTTCTATTGCTATTTTCGCAAGACCCTTGCGTGTTTCCATACTTTTTTTAGCCTGTTCAGCTTCAAGCGAAGATGGCAAGCCCTTTGCATCAAGGGTAAAACCGGCAGCAAGGAATTTTATTATCTCTAATCGTAACTCGGGGTCTCTGAACTTTTTTACAAATATGTATGCTAATGGGTAATCGCTACCAGCTGCTCTTATTTCATCAAGTACAGTACTTTCATTTTCATACCAACCATCTCTTACCCATAAATTCAATTTATGTTCTGTACTTGGTGTTGTGTTTTTATCCCACAAATCAAATTCACGATTTTGCTTAGAAACACCTTGCGTTACATTGATGGTTTTGGTTTTGTCTTTAAAGAAACCAATAATTTTTTCTTTTCGTAATCCTTGAATCAAATCATCACCTGAGCCTCCTAACTTTTGAGCTTGAATGGTATATTCTTGTTCCCATTCTTGCCCAACTTTTGTTTGCAGTTTATACTCATCACCAATAGGCATTAGTATTTTTTCAACCGCAAGTTTTGAAATGAGTTCTTTTATTTTAGTTCTAAATTTATCAGAGGTTTCATTTAGATTATCCAGTAATAGTTCAGCAATGGTATTTTCGTCAGACTTCAAACGCTTACCTGATGTATCTTTAGGAAGTTGGTCAATTAAAAATACAACACTCAAAATTCTGCCTTCCAATGTGCTGTCGCCACCTTGAGCTTTTCTGCCAACAATTAAATTGTTTGTTTCATTAAGCAGTAAAGCATTTTGCAGCAATTGTGATTGTTTTTGCTCAAAAATCAAATCACCAGGAACAATAAAACCCAAATCTTTATCAGCAACTTTCTTTAAACTTTCATCTACAATTCTTAGCTGACTTCTTAGTTGGCCTGATGTACCAGCAGTATCAATTACTTGTAATATTTTTTTCCAAAATTTACGAGTGGAGGGAAGTATAGGATAATCAGCTACTAAAGTGTTTTTATCGCTAGTAACATAGCCAAAGTCGGTTCCAGAAAGATTACGTGAAATTTCACCTAATGATGCCTCTAGTTTTTTGTCAATTGCACTTATTGCAGTTGGTTTTTTTTCTAAAACGGTTTTTCTTGTTACTGTTTCTACATCTGCATCTGACAATGAAACTTTAACTGTGAAACGGTCTTGCAAACGTTGCAAAAGGTTAGTTTCAGAAAGTGAATTTTGGCCAGTACCAATGAGTAGAAATTTAGAATCGAAATTGCTACATAAATCTTGTGCTAAATTTTGAACGTCAATACTTTTATTTCCTTCAGTGCCGATGAACTGTTGAACTTCATCCAATACAATTAAGGTTAATGGAATTTTATCGCCAAAAAACATTGGCAAAATTTCGGTCTTAATCGTATCAATTAATTGTTCTCTATTAATGCTATCAATCCGTTTGAAATTGGCTTTAAAATTCTCCTTTACTTTTGCTTCATTTTCAGCAAACCCAGGTTTTAAATCTAGTATGGCTTTAGCAATGGTTGATGAAACAAATAGATTCTCATATTCTTTTTTAAAGTCTTTACCTTGAGCTTCAACAATTGTTTTTAACTGGTGGTAAATGCCTTCTTGTTTAGCCCAATAAACAAATTTAAAATGATGGTATTGCTGCGGCAAGCCTAGTTCATTTAAAAATAATTGAAGGAAGGAGTAACGAATATCGGCAGAAGGAAAATCTTTTAAAGTACCCGAAATAGAAAGTTTACCGTAAGTATTTTGCTTTCTCTCCAATTCAATAAACAAATCATTTACATCTTGGGGTAGCGACTTTATTTTTTTTGCAAAGTCCCCATTAGGAAATTTGAAGTCTTCCCATAGGTATCCCAACATTTTTACCAAATGTGATTTACCACTACCAAAAAAACCACTCACCCAAACTGCTGGCTGTCTTGGCTCGTCAATATGTTTTAGGAATGTATCTAAAATACGATAGATACCTTTTTGATATTCACCTTCACAGACAAAGGTTTTAAGTTCATGTCTAATTATTTTAAGACCGTTATCGTCTTTTGCTGTATTAATTTCTACTACACCATCATTTATGAGGTTATTCTCGTCAGGATTTAGGGTGAAAAGCTCTTTATTTTTCATCTTTATTAATTATGCTGTTATAGGTCTTGCTAAATAATTCCATCCGTCTCTTGCATCCAAAAGTCGGTATTGATTTTTGTCATATTCGCCTGGAAAGAATAAAAGCATTCTCCCTTTAAATGAATTTGAGCATCCAGAAAGAACATCCGACATTCGATTAAAACCAAACAGTGATGATATATCTCTCACTGCAATTAAAGTATTATCATCTGTTCTTAATTTTTCAATTTCTGTTATCATATAATCAATAGCAAACTGTTTAAATTCTGCTTCAAGTTGGTCAACCAAACTTTCAGGGTCATTGAAATATTCCTCTTTGTAATCATGCATAGACATCCAAAGCGGAAAACAGTTTTTCAAGGATATGCTCATCCATTTTTTTTGAGCTTTAATGGTAGTTGTTTCAAAGTCGCCCATTCTAAGGTCAATTTTTCTCTGTTCTGCTGGGTCATATACTAAGAACCAAATTCTTTCTTGGCCAGACAATGATGAAGCCCAAGGCTCGTTTACCACAGATTCATAGGCGTTTATTAGTTGGTCTATTTTAGATTGCATCAATTCCAATTTTGTTTATTAAATTATCGAATGAAATAGAAGTTATATTTCCGGCAAACTGATATTGCATTAAATCCCTTTTTGAAGCCTCAACAGATAGCTCCCTAATTTTGCTTTCACTCTGGCACAATGCTAGCAGGGCATTGTTGTGAAAAATAAAATCTCCTCTAACACCATTTAAAAAAGCAAGTAGCATCGCAAAAGATACAATTCTATATGTGATTATAGGTTCGGACCTAATATTTTTTATTTTACCTGTGATGAACCCAGCCTGTTTCCAAGAGCTTGCAATGTTTTTAGCAATAGATCTTAGAGTGTTTTTAGTAAAGCGATTCGGATGATATTTCTCTATATTCTCTTCTATGCTTTCGATGTTAGCTTTTTCACCAATTTTTCTTTGTGAGATTGTCGAAACGCTTTCTTGCAATAAATAATCATTTGTTATAGCAAACACAATTGCTAAAACTGGTTTTTCAGCTTCTTCAGCAATTGACCAAAAATATTTAAAAGCCTTAAACTTATTTGATGAAATATCGAATTTATAAAGCTGTGATAAGAACCCACTCGTTTTCTTTATACCATCTTGAGATTTTTTATTAAAAACATTATTTTGCATGGCCTCCCTGTAGTTGTCATTTTGAATGGAGAAATTCATTACTTTCTCAAGTTCCAAAAACATCATTGTTCTGGCGGTATGGACGGTATATGTTTTTATTTTCTTCACTACTTTTTTTTCTTCTTTAAATTTATTTTCTTGTCAGCTACCTGCATGGCTTCATTCGCAAATTTTTCATCCTTAACAACAGCATATATTTGGTCGGCAAGCCAAAGGGTTTGCAATTGGTCTTTATCCGTTTTTAGAATTTCGGCAAGAATGGGTATTAGTTCCCGTTTTATTTGTCGAAGTCCTTTTTCAATTTTACTTAGCTGTGCCGTGTCCATTTCAAGTAATGGAGCAACCTGCCGCAAGTATAAATGCTGCGTTTCTCTGAGTGCTCTTATTTTATTACCAAACTGACTTTCCATTGTTTTAATATTGACTTGTCAAGTATTGGCAAATATACAGGTAAAAATGAAAGTAAGGTTGCAAAGTTTGCAAGAGTTGCAAAGTCTGCAAACAACGCAAAAGCCTCATCTGTTTGGCAGTATGGGCAACAATGTAGGGGTGGGAAAAGGGGGTTAGATTTTGCGGTAATGCCCTGCCTTCAGCTTTTCCAAAGCCTTGCTGGTGGCATTGTGGAGTATATCATCCACGGTACGGGGAGAAAGCTGAAACTGCTTGCCAGTTTCAACGGCTTGTTGGCGGGTAAATTCGGGCTGCAAAGCATCAAAGAATTTGCGTTTGCTGTCGCCTGTTTTGAATTGCGTGGCATCGCTTTGCTTTGGCAGGTTGTTGAACATTAAAATACTGTGGTGGAAGTATATTTCGGCCAACCGCAAAGCGGTGCTGAAATCTTCATCGGTGAATGCTATCTGACTGGCGGCTTCTCCGTTTTCAAATTTCCGCAAGGCGGTAAACAGCATTGCCATACGTTACAGAATTAAGCCCAGGCGTTTTACGATACTGGCGGCTTCTTCGGCTGTGAACATGGTTACTTCATTGAGCCATGCCTCACAGGTTTGGTTTAGCTGCTGCCATTGTTCGGTGGTAAGGGTTACAATGGTTTCTTCCTGTTGCAGGAACTGCACCATGTTAAACACTTTGCCTGACAATATTTTGAAATGCTCGGTGAGGTTGATGTTGTTGGCATTGGGTGAAACATCTTTCCATTTTTGCTCCACCTTAAAAGCATAGAAAATGAAACGGCTGAACAAACCATCTTCGGAAGAGGATATTAACCCTGTTACCTGATTGGGTGTGCCTGATAAGGCAATGGATAAGCTTGGAGCATTTACTCCTGTAAATTCATTGTTGCCTTTTCGGGAACTGGATAATCTTTCGTGGTGGAACGATTTGCAAAGCATATCGGAATAGGAACCCCACTCTTGTTTAAATACGTTGCCCAGGGTGTCGGCTTCTGTTTCGCAAATAATGCCTGTGTCCTCCTACTGCTCCAAGTGCCAAAGGATTTTCGCATAACTTGTATTTGCCGGAATGTACACTACTTTGAAAGTTGGTTTGGAGGGTCCTTCTTCGGTGGAGGTGTCACCTTTCTTTTTACTGCTGATTTTCTGCTTGTGTTCGGATAATTCCTGATTGTATTGTGATTCTGCCTCACGGCTTGCTTTCAGTACAAAGCTATGGTAATCGTCTGCCATCATCTTGGCAAATTTCAAAGCTCCTTTTCCGCTTGCTGCCGGGGCAATGGCGAAGGAAAACATATTCGGAAAAACTTCGTTACCTGCAAACACACCTTTTACACCGGGCAAACATCCGCTAAGAATTGCCAATGCACCTGTGAGAAAACATCCCGTTCTCTTTCATCGGTAAATGCCATTGCAACATGCTGCAACAATTCTGGCATTTGCAAATACAGTTCTTCGGGTACGGTTGGAGTAGCTTTTAGATAGTCCTCCTGCGGTGTTTGCTGTTCTGCACTTTGCAAGTTTTGGGCAACAAATCAGGGCAACAGTTAGACAACAAATATAGGTAAAAAAGAGTAGTTTGGCAACAAATAAAAGACAGGTACTAACGATTAAGGTTTACAAAAACAAGCACATAGCAAACAAAGGAAAGATAGTTACTTTCCAATACAAAACTTGCTAAAAATATTCTCTAGCAAATCATCTGTGGTTATATCGCCTACAATTTCGCCCAAGTGAAATATGGATTTCCTTATGTCAAAGGCAAGTAGTTCGCCGCTGCGGCCTATAGACATACTTTCTAATACGTTTTGGAGCGATTCTCCAGCTAAACTGAGCGCTTGGTAATGGCGTACATTAGTAAGGATAACGTCGTTGTTTATTTGGTCTTTGTCTATCACTTGTTTTAAGCGGGCGTTTAACTGTTCCATGCCGGTTTGGTCCTTGCTCGACAAATATAAAATGTCGGTTCGAACCGAAAACTTTTCGCGTATTTGCTTCGCATCTGCGAGGTCTATTTTGTTGCCAATGGGTATCAATACCAAATCCATGCTAGAGAAGGGGAGGAGCTCCGCTTCAAGCTGAACCAAGGAGGTTTCTAGCACATCAAATAAGTACAAAACAATGCTGGCTTGTCTTATTTTCTCGTGCGTTTTTTCTATGCCTATGCTCTCAATTACATCCGATGTATGCTCGCGAATTCCTGCCGTATCTATCAACCTAAATACAATGCCGTCTATCACAAATGCTTCTTCTATGGTATCGCGGGTGGTGCCGGCAATGGCGCTTACGATGGCGCGCTCTTCTTTCACCAAGGCGTTCAATAAGGTAGATTTTCCGGCGTTTGGGCGGCCAGCAATTACTGTGGGTACGCCGTTTTTAATGGCATTGCCCATTTTAAATGTCTGAACCAAGGATTGGATCAAACCGAATAATTTTTGTACCAAACTTTTAAGCTCTGGCCTGCTGGCAAACTCCACATCTTCTTCGCTAAAATCTAATTCCAATTCTATCAAGGAGGCAAAGTTTACCAACTGCTCTTTTAACAACATTATCTCTTTGCTAAAGCCGCCGCGCATTTGATTCATGGCCGTTTTATGGCTCATCTCAGAGTTGGAAGCAATTAAATCGGCAACGGCTTCGGCTTGCGATAAATCTAATTTTTTGTTTAAAAAAGCGCGCAAGGTAAATTCTCCGGGCTGAGCCAACCTAGCGCCTCGTTTAATAAGCAACTCAAGAATGCGCTGCTGTATATAGGGCGAACCATGGCAAGATAATTCAATGGTATGTTCGCCGGTATAACTCTTGGGGGCAACAAAAACACTGGCCAATACCTCATCTATCACCACAGTATCTTCCATTATTTTGCCAAAATGTAGGGTATGACTGAGCGCTTCTTCTAAATTTGTACCCTTAAAAATTTGGTTCACCATTTCAATGGCATGGTTGCCGCTCACTCGTATAACGCCTATGGCGCCAACTCCCGCGGGTGTAGCGAGGGCGCAAATTGTTTCTTCAATGTTTCTGCCGTGATAGTAACTCATGTGGGCAAAAATACACTTTTATTTTTAGCTGATTACTTTGTTGTTTCAATCAAGAAATCATGCCCATAAACTCTGCCTTACTCAACATTTAAATCGGTGGCTTTCTTTAGTTTTTTCAGACCCATTTCAATCAAGAAATCATGCCCATAAACTCCGCCTCACTCAACATTTAAATCGGTGGCTTTCTTTAGTTTTTCCATACCCATTTCAATCAAGAAATCATGCCCATAAACTCTGCCTCACTCAACATCGCAATATTTAAATCGGTGGCTTTCTTTAGTTTTTCTGGACCCATTTTATCGCCGGCAATGAGGTAGTTAAGCGATTTTGAAATGCTCCCTACATTCTTACCTCCATTGCGTTCAATGAGCTTTTTTAAGTCGTCTCTGCTTATAGAAAAACTGCCCGATACCAAAAAAGTTTGGCCTGCTAGCTTATTGCTTCTTATCTCATGAGCATCGTAAACCACTTCCATTTGTAAGCCAGATTCTTTTAAGCGAAAAACCAATTTTACATTGTCTTCATCGGCAAAAAACCGAATTAAATTCTCCGCAATCTTATCGCCAATTTCATGTATTTCGCCTAATTCTGTGGCAGAGGCAGCTATTAGTTTTTCAATGGTTCCAAAGTGCTGAGCCAATTTTTTCGCCACCGTTTCGCCAATCATGCGTATGCCCAAAGAAAACAAAACGCGCTCAAATGGAATGGCTTTAGACGCCTCTATGCCTTTGATAATATTGTTGGCGCCCTTTTCTTTAATGGATCTTTTTTTCTTTTTGCCTTCCGCATCTTCTTCCGATTCAAACTCTAGTCCGTTCAATTGATCGTAAGTTAATTCATATAAATCGGCATAGGATCGAACCAAACCTTTGTGAAATAAACCTGCTACGGTTTCTCCGCCCAAGCCTTCAATATTCATAGCCCTACGAGAAATGAAATGCTCCATGCGGCCAATCAATTGCGGGGCGCAGTGACTATCGTTTGGGCAATAATGAATGGCTTCGCCTTCTTTTCTTACCAGCAAGGTTCCGCATTCCGGACAATGGGTAATATACTCAATTTTACGGGTAAATAAATCGCGCTTACTCACATCTACTCCCGTAATTTTAGGAATAATTTCGCCGCCTTTTTCCACAAAAACCGTATCGTGCTCATATAAATCTAAGCGCTCAATTTCATCTGCATTGTACAAACTTGCACGTTTTACCGTAGTGCCGGCAAGCTGCACAGGCTTTAAGTTGGCAACTGGCGTAATAGCACCCGTTCTGCCCACCTGAAAACTCACCTTTTGTAAAACACTTTCTGCCGTTTCTGCTTTATATTTATACGAGATTGCCCAACGCGGAATCTTGGCCGTAAAGCCCAATTCTTTTTGATGCGCATACTCATTTACTTTAATCACCACCCCATCTATTTCATAACTCAAATGGTGCCGTTCGTTATCGTATTTTTTAATGAACGCCAATACCTCTGGTAAGCTTTTACAAACCTCATAATGATCGCTTACCATAAAGCCCCAAGACCTCGCCAATTCAAGGCTTTCGGCATGCGTAGCACTCAGGTTTTCATCGGTGTACACAAAGTATAAAAAGGCATCCAAAGATCGTTTGGCTACCTCACGAGAGTCCTGCATTTTTAAACTGCCAGAGGCAAAATTGCGCGGATTTTTGTATAACCTTTCGGCAATTTTATCCTCATCTACGCCTTGATCCAACAACTCTTTTTTAAGCGTTTGGTTCAGCCTATCAAATGTTTTTCGGTGCATAAAAATTTCACCGCGTATATCAAAAATAGGAGGGTAGTTGCCCTTTAATTGATGCGGAATGCTCCTTATCGTTTTTACATTTGCCGTTACATCATCGCCCTCAACGCCATCTCCACGCGTAACCGCCCGCGCCAAAAGGCCATTTTCGTAGGTAATGCTAATGGCCAAGCCATCAAATTTTAACTCACATACATAAGTAAAATCGGCACCAATGGTTTTTCTAACCCTTTGGTCAAATTCCCCCAATTCCTCGCTAGAGTATGTATTCCCCAAACTCAACATAGGGTATTTGTGCTTTACCTGAACAAAGTTTTTGGTAATATCTCCCCCCACTTGTTGGGTAGGCGAATTGGCAGAAGCAAATTGCGGAAAAGCATTTTCCAAGCCATCCAACTCCTTTAACAAGTGATCAAAATCAAAATCGCTGATGCTGGGTTTCGATAAAATATAATAATTGTAATTATGTAAATTTAACGATTGCGAAAGTTCCTCAATCCTATTTTTTGCCTCATCCAAATTCATGTTGCAATATAATAAAAAAGCCTACCCGCAAAAGTTTCAAGAAAGCACCGCTAATTATTTTTTCTTCCGTTTCGTTTTCACCTCTTCCTTCATCTTATCCTTTTCGGCCTTATAAATAGTTTGTTGCTCGGTATCCAAAATTTCCATTATTTCTAAATCGGCATTCTTCAGCGACTGTTCCATTATGGTTCTTCTTTCTTTTGGTTCGGCATTTTCTGGCAAAGCCATCATTTTTGTCTTAGCCTCGTTTCGGTTTCTTTTCAAAATTTCATCGTACTTAGCAGCCTGCGGCTCAGATAGGTTTAACTTGCCTTTAAGCTCCTCCGATTTCTTTTTCATGGCCTCATTTCTCTCCCCATTTTGCTGCATTTTTGCGGGCTGAGCCAACAAATTTTCAAAACTAATAAAGGCAATAAATAAGAGTAGCAAGGCAAATTGTTTTTTCATCTTTTTCATAAGTTTAAGGGTTTAAATTGTTTTAATTAGATGCAAAATTTCATTTAGGTTTAATCAAATGTATAAATTTTTTATGTATATAATAAAATACAATGAACTAATTAGGCTGTGGGAATCAAGCAGTTTTTAGTTTTTAATACCTATATTTTTGAATCAGGTAACCTTTTAATAATTGAACCTTGAAGCCAAAGTATAAAAACATATTAAAATCCTTGCTTTTTGCATCTTGCATTGCCATGGTTTTGCCTGCTTTTGCACAACCCAAAAAGGACTCTATGGTTTGGAATGGAAATGCTATGGTGCCCTTATCATCTATGCCTATTGATACCATTTTATTTGATTTAAACGACGATATTGGCCGCCAAATTCAGCCCTTGGATACCATTTTGGGTTATGCCATACGATTCTCGCCAGCATTGATGTTCGAAGATGCCTCTATGGACAGAGCCCGCTATAATACTAAATACACCCGCTATCTTTGGCTAAACGGTGTTACCGGTTTTGCCAACTATACCTATGGAAACCAAACCAATCTTAATACCTTAAACGCCGATGGCGCTGTCTTAAATAATTCGCTTGGTGTGGGTTATCGGTTCGGCGCAAATATTACCTTGCCCATGACAGAGGTTTTTGGCCGCCCAAATCGAATGAAGCAATTGAAGGCAGAAGAGAAAATGGCCAAATACAAAAGAGCCGATGCCGAACTCGATTTAAAAAGAAGGGTTATAAATGATTTTTTTAACCTTATTGCCTCCCAAAAAGTAATGAAGGTAAGGCAACAAGATGTTGAAAGCGCTACCCTGTCTGTAGAAATTGCCAATGTAGAAATGCGTAGAGGGAAAATTCATCCTTCCGAACTTTCTCGACTAAAAAATATTTTAACCATTGCAGAATCAAATCTTGAGTTATCTAGAAGAGATTTTATGGTTTATTACTATCAACTCGAAACGCTTGTGGGTGTTAAGCTTAATTCCCTTCGTCGTAAAACAAATAGGATTTATTAAATGACATTAATCGGATTTTTTAGAATAATATTTAAGAACCTTAAATGGCTTGTCCTCTTTCCGTTGATGCTTGCTGGTGTAGTATTTTATTTAACCCGTAATATACCAAAGGAATATCAATCGTCGGCAACCGTTTATACAGGCTTGGCCAGTGGTTACAGCATTACCGATGATGGCGATGAAAAAGTAGATTATTTTAAAGTAAACAATGCCTTTGATAACCTTATTACTACCGTTAAAGCACGCGAAACCATTGAGGAAGTTTGTATTAAATTATTGGCCCAACATTTATTGTTAAAAGAGCACGATCCAAACATTTTAGATGAAAAGCGCTTCAATGATTTACATAAATTATTAAGCGATTCCGAAATTGCCAAGTTAATTGTACCTGGTAATTTCAATAAAACAGTAAATCGCCTTTATAGTATTAAAGATAGCAGCAATAAAAATACAATTCAATATCTGTTAACAGATGCTTCTAGCCCCTACGCCACAAGCAAAATATTGGGTAGTTTAACCGTAATGCGCAAGTCAACCTCAGACATGCTCGAACTTGGGTATAAAGCAGACGATGCCGGGGTATGTTTAAACACACTCAAATTTTTAATCGAAGCTTTTTCTTCAAGATACAAAAACATCAAAGGTTCTGAAACCAATAATGTGGTAAAATATTTTGAAGATCAACTAAAAGAAGCTTTTACCCTGCTTCAAAAATCGGAAAATCGCTTATTAGATTTTGGCGTAAACAACCGCATCATCAACTACAACGAGCAATCTAAATTTGTGGCAGAATCTAAAGAAGATTTGTCTACAGAATACTATAAAGAAAAAATGAAGTTTGAGGCAGCGCAAACTGCCATTAAGCGCATCGAAGAAAAGATGTCGAACTACAACGACTTTGTTGCTGCAAACGATGAATTAGTTAAACTTAGACAAGATCTTTCTAATGTAAATTATAAAATTACCAACGCGCAGATTTATAAATATGATGCCAATTCTATTTTTGAACTTCAAAAACAAGCTACAAAAATTAAAGAAAATTTAAGCGAAAAAGCCCGCGATTATTACGAATTTAACAATTCAATTGAATGGGTGCCGCAAAATTCTTTGCTTACAGAATGGTTAACCAAGGTGGTAGAATTAGAAGAATCTAAAGGTAGGTTAATGGTGTACGACCAACGTATAAAACAATACGATGGCATCTATAAAGAATTTGCACCATTGGGCTCAAACATGAACAGGTTAGAACGTGAAGTAAGTGTGCAAGAAAAACAATATTTATCTGTTTTACATGGTCTCAACCTAGCGCGCCTTAGACAGCAAAGTCTGCAAATGAGCAACCAGCTTAAAATAGTTGATAATCCTTTCTTCCCACTACAACCCCTGCCATCTAAGCGTGGATTGTTAATTATGGTTTCTTTCTTGGCAGGTTTTGTTTTATTGCTCTCCTTTTTGGTTGGTTCAGCCCTCCTAAATAAATCCATACAATCGCCAGAAAAGGTAGAAAAGTTAGTGGGATTGCCCCTCTTAAGTGCCTTGCCAGAACTCACTAAATTAAACGAAAAGGGAATAAGAATAAAAGAAGTTTATACCAGCTTGCTTCAACAAATTATTAATACCTTATTTATTGATTTAAAATTGGTAGATCCGCTGGCCAAAAGTTACCTCATAATTGTCTTTAGTACCAAAGGCCACGAAGGAAAATCTTTTGTTGCCGAGAGCTTGGTCAACAAATTAAGTCGCATCAGAAAAAAAGTGCTTTACCTACACCCAGAAACCAGCGAGAATTTTGGTAAATTTTTAGACCCAGATAATCCTAAATTAATAGAATATTCTTACGCAGTAAACGATGGAATTATAGACTACAACGGCATTCAAGATTTTATTAAAACGCAAGAAGGGGAACAAGAAAATTTAGAGGATGTTTCTTATAATGTACTTGAAATTCCTGCCCTTAATAAATACCCGCTACCGGCCAATTTAATTGAACAAGCACACTATTCTATTCTGGTGGTGCATGCTGCAAAATCTTGGACCAATGCCGATCAATTTCAGCTCAAAAATTATATGAAATTATCGCAAGGTAAAACCAGTGTGATTCTCAATCATGTAGTGCCAGATTTATTAGAGTCTATTTATGGAGAAATACCAAAACGCAGGTCTTTCTTCAGAAGAAAAATAAAGAGTTTGTTAGGTGGCGAGCAATATTGATAGATATATTTTCAATTGGCAGATGTAAAATCAAATAAATTTTTAGGAGAGTTAATTGCCTTTTTAGGCTTTTTGCTCATTGCGCTTATTTTGGGTTTTACCATTGGAAAAGGAAAAATAGTTGCGGCTGGTGCTTATATCGCTATCCCCTTTGTTTTAGGATTTTTAATTCTTGTTTTTAAAGACCCTAAAATAGGCCTAATTTCAATTTTACATTTTAGTTTTCTTGCAAATGGTTTAGGCCGTTATGTGCCTGGCGATGTGCCCTGGGGTTTGGTTATTGATGCCTTGCTCATTTTAACCATTGTTGCCACCATTTTTAAAGTAACAAAGGAAGATGCTAAAAAAATAAATAACCCCATTTTCTTTATCATGTTGGTATGGTTTTTATACACCTTAATTCAAGTGGTAAACCCAGAAGCAAGAAGCAAGGAAGCTTGGTTCTACGCAGTTCGTGGCGTATCATTATACCTCATCCAAATAATTCCGCTCATTCTTATTCTCATGAATAAAAAGGAAGATATGGACCAAGTAATCAAAATTTGGTTAATATGGAGTGTTATTTCTGCCCTTTACGGTTTTAAAATGGATCTTTTTGGCGTAACCACCGGAGAACGAAAATGGTTAGACGATGGTGGAAAAATTACCCATGAAATTCAAGGGCGATTAAGGATATTTTCTTTTTATAGCGATGCAGGTCAATTTGGTGCGGCCATGGCGCATACCGCCCTTGCAGCCTTCTTATTGGCTTTGGGGCCCTACAGCAAAAAGCAAAAATATATTTATTGGATAATTACGGCCATGTGCTTTTGGGGTTATGCGCTTTCTGGTAGTCGCGGACCATTATTTGTGCTTGCAGCGGGTGGCTTTTTGTACCTGTTCTTAATTGGAAATTTCCGCATCTTATTAACGGGTGCCATCGTGGGTGGATTGTTGTTTGCCTTGCTAAAATTTACCCATGTGGGCGATGGAAATTATCAAATTCACCGCATGCGAACGGGACTAGATCCAAACGATGCATCGCTACAAGTTAGAATAGAAAATCAAAAGAAATTAGCGGTTTACCTGGCAACACGTCCCCTCGGCGGTGGTATTGGTTCAGGCGGAAGTTGGGGAGCCCGATTTAGTCCAGGAAGTTTTCTTTCCGAAGTGGCCTTAGATAGTTGGTATGTTAAAATTTGGGTGGAAACAGGTGTGGTGGGTTTAACCATTCATTTGCTTACGCTTATTATTGTGCTCATTATTGCGTGCATCAAGGTCTTTCAGCTGCGAGACCCAGATATAAAGCAGAAAATGATTGCGCTTACTTGTGGTTATTTTGGAATTGTGGTGGCAAGTTATGGCAATCAAATCTTAGGGCAAATGCCTACGGGTACGGTTATTTATTTTTTTCCATGGTTTATATGTTTCTTTGCACCGGTTGGGACAATGAGTTAAGTCGCAAAAATGATTTAGCTTTGGAGCCCAATAAACAGCTTAACCCAAAGAGGGTGGTGGTGCAAATTAGTTAAGGAAATGAATATAAGGTTTTTAGGTTCTGGAACTTCGCAGGGCGTTCCTATTATTGCTTGTGATTGTGAAATTTGCAGTTCGGTTGATCCAAAAGACAAGCGTTTGCGCTCGAGTATTCTTGTGAGCAATGAAGGCAAAAATTTAGTGGTCGATTCGGGTCCCGACTTTAGAGAACAAATGTTGCGGGCCAATTTAAAACACCTCGATGCTTTGCTGTTTACGCATGCTCACAGAGATCACATATCTGGTTTGGATGATATTCGTGGATTTAATTTTAGGATGAAAAAAGCGGTAGATGTATACTGCGATAAACATGTTGAGAAAGCTATAAAGCGCGAATTTTTTTACGCTTTTGAGGAACCAAAATACCCAGGTGTGCCAGAAATGAATATTCATAACATTACTTTAACTCCTTTCGAATTAATTGGATTGCCCATTACGCCCATAAAAGTACATCACCACAAAATGCCTGTATTGGGTTTTCGTTTTAAAGACTTTGTTTACATCACAGATGCCAATAAAATAGATCCAGTGGAGATGGAAAAGATAAAAGGTTGCAAAGTTTTGGTTTTAAATGCCCTGCGCCGCGAACATCATATCTCTCATTTTACTTTGGCCGAGGCCGTTGAAATTGTTAATTTTATTAAACCAGAACAGGCCTATTTTACGCATATTAGTCACCAATTGGGTATTCATGAGGAGGTAGAAAATGAACTGCCTCAAAACATGCATTTGGCATACGACGGCTTAGAAATTTCTTTATAAATGTTGTCTTTACACCAACATCAAGCCTTGTTCCCTTTGCTGGCAGAGGCTATGCAGCAATTATTACTTGGCTTTAAGCTTAAAGATGCCTATAGAAACATGCAATCTACCGAGCTTACTTTGGTGTTTCAAAAAGACTTGGAAGAATTGTCTTTGGTGCTAAACATAGAAGCAAAAACGGGATTATTTTTCTTCTACGAATATGCCCTAGAACGCAATGGCGCGGTATTTCCATTATTCAAGGAAGCCATCAACTTGCCCGTTTTACATGTATCTGCGCATGCCAATAACCGTTCCTTTCAATGTGTGTTTGGTTCAGACCAAATATTGGTTTTTAAAATGTACGCAGCATTAAGCAATGTGTTGTTTTATGAAAATGGGGCCTTAAAACAGCTCTTTAGAAGCAGCATCGAAAATGACCGCTTTATTGAATTAAATGATTTTTCGCAAACCCATTCACAGCAAGAACTGCCGCAGTTTAAGGGCTATTTTTTTGTAAGCGAGCAAATAGAAGCAGGCAAGGTTTTATTTACGTTTGAACCAATTGATGGCTATTTAAAATTAAAGACTGAATCTATTTTTGAGGCTTTAAACGAGTTTTCTAAACGGTATTTGCAAGCGTTTTTGTTTAGTACGGCACATCAAAAATTATTGTCACAATACAAACAAAAACTTAAGCGGGAGGCTGGGTTGGTAAGGGGTCTGGAATATTTTTTTAAACAGGCCGAAACTGCAGTGCCTTTCGAGGAAATTGGTCATATTTTGATGGCAAACTTGCACCTTATTCCCAAAGGGGAAAAACAAATTACCCTCTTCGATTTTTATAGAGATACACCCATTTCAATAGACCTTAAAAAAGATTTGAGTGCGGCAGACAATGCCAGCTATTATTATCAAAAAGCAAAAAACAGAAAACAGGAGTTATTGTTAAAAAATAAACAATTAAGTGTAGCCCAAATTAGGTTAAGTGAAGTAGAAAAGACCTTTGCGCAAATTGCTGAAGCGGTTAATTTAAAGGCTTTAAAACCTTGGATTAAGGAAGAAAAATTGAAAGAACAAACTCCCTTAAAAGAAAAGTTTAGAAAATTTTCTCTCCACGATTATTTAATTTATGTGGGAAAGAATGCTAAAAATAATGATGAACTTACGCTTAAATTTGCCCATAAAGATGATCTGTGGTTGCATGCCAAAGGGGTGAGTGGCAGTCATGTAATTATAAAACACAAAGCCCAAATGCCTTTCCCAGCGCCTGTTATTGCTTATGCTGCGCAAATTGCAGCGCACTATTCTTCGGCCGCTGGTAGTTTTTTGGTGCCGGTAATTTATACTTTTAAGAAATTTGTTAGAAAGCCTAAAGGGGCAAATCCTGGTCAGGTTTCTGTTGAAAAAGAAGAATTGTTGGTGGTTGAACCACGTTTAAATTAATTGTAAATGAAGATATTGTTAAAGTACTTAAAAAATTATAAGAACCTAGTTGGTTTGGCCTTGCTATTGGCTTCTGTAAACCAATTGTTTTCTATGCTAGATCCTTATATTTATGGAAAATTGGTGGATCGCTTTGCCTCTCGTCCCAAAGATTACAATGAGCATGCTTTTATCTATGGTGCAGGTTTGCTTATTCTGGCTGCTATTGGCGTGGCTATGGTGAGCCGAATTGCCAAAGCTTTTCAAGATTATACGCTTAACCTCATTATTCAAAAATTTGGTGCGGCGGTTTATATAGACGGACTAAAACATGCCTTGCAATTGCCGTTTCAAGATTTTGAAGACCAACGCAGTGGCGAGTTATTAAACGTATTGCAAAAGGTGAGAACAGACTCCGAAAAGTTTATCCTTAATTTTATCAATATCTTTTTTACCTCTTTTGTGGGTATCATTTTTGTGGTAATTTATGCCGTGCAAGTTCAACCTTGGCTCATCGTAATTTATTTTGGTGCCAGCTTTTTATTGGCCGGATTAACCAGCATTTTGTCTAAAAAAGTAAAGGTAGTGCAACAACGAATTGTACAGCAAACAAAGGCGCTCGCAGGTTCTACTACCGAATCGTTGCGTAACATCGAATTAATTAAAAGCCTTGGACTTACCCAACAAGAAATGAAACGGTTAAACCTTTCTACGCAAAAAATCTTGAAGCTCGAACTAGAAAAAGTGAAAGACATTAGAAGTATCAGTTTTTTGCAAGGTACCATCGTAAATTTATTGCGCCAGAGTATTTTGTTTCTTTTGCTTTACATGATTTTTAAAGAACAAATGTCTTTAGGTCAACTCATGACTTTACAGTTTTATTCGTTCTTTATTTTTGGACCCATGCAAGAAATGGGCAATGTTATTCTTAGTTACCGCGAGGCAGAAGCTTCCCTTCAAAATTTTCAACTCATCATGGAGAAGCCTATTGAACAAAAGCCAGCCTCTCCGCATGTAATCGATTCTATCAACGAAATTAGGTTCAATGAGGTAGCATTTACCCATAAAACAGGCAAGCAACATGCCCTGAACCAAGTAAGTTTTTCAGCAAAAAGTGGCGAAACCATCGCTTTTGTGGGGCCTTCTGGTGCCGGTAAAACTACCTTAGTTAAATTGCTAGTTGGCCTTTATCAGCCTCAAGTAGGAGAGGTGCTTTTCAATCAAATTGAGTCGAATAAAATTGATTTTGATGTGTTGCGAAACCAAATTGGTTTTGTTACCCAAGACACGCAATTGTTCTCTGGTACCATCAAAGAAAATATGTTGTTTGTTAACCCGCGTGCCACCGATGTGCAAATTATTACTGCCCTTCACCAAGCCTCTTGTGAGAACTTATTGGCTCGAAGCGAAAATGGCATCAACAGTGTAATTGGCGAAGGTGGCATAAAAATTTCTGGTGGCGAAAAACAAAGGTTGTCCATTGCTAGAGCCTTGTTGCGCGAACCCAAACTCATAATTTTCGATGAGGCAACATCGGCCTTAGATAGCATCACCGAAGAAGAAATTGGCAAAACCATTCGCCAAATTAGTGCCAGCGAAAACCACATAACGGTAATGATTGCACACAGGCTTTCAACCATTATGCACGCAACGCGCATCTATGTTTTAGAAAAAGGCGAATTGGTAGAAACGGGTAAACACGCAGAATTGCTGGCGCAAAAGGGCCTCTATTATGCCATGTGGCGCCAACAAATAGGAGAGAGGTAACAATCAAATCAACTTTAATTGGTTCAAACCGAAACCTAAATAATGCCGTATAAAGCCTTTTATTTATATGAACCGAATATTCAAATAGGAGCGTTTGTAGCTTTTACATTTAGCTTTAACCAATTACTCAATTATTAGCATAGATAGTTTTTACATTTAGCTTTAACCAATTACTTAATTATTAGCATAGATAGCTTTTACATTTAGCTTTAACCAATTACTTAATTATTAGCATAGATAGTTTTTACATTTAGCTTTAACCAATTACTCAATTATTAGCATAGATAGTTTTTACATTTAGCTTTAACCAATTACTCAATTATTAGCATAAATAGCTTTTACATTTAGCTTTAACCAATTACTTAATTATTAGCATAGATAGTTTTACTTTTTAGTAATCTATTACCTATTTGGCAACGCATAAATGCTAACCACTTTAGCAAAATATTATGCGCCGCGTGTAATTGCTTCTTTGTGTATTTTCTTTACCAGCCCTTGTAACACTGCGCCTGGTCCGCATTCCACAAATTCTGTAGCGCCATCTGCCACCATGGCCCGAACCGATTGCGTCCATTTAACTGGTGCGGTTAATTGTGCCACCAAGTTTAATTTGATTTCATTGACATCGCTAACAGCCTTGGCAACATAATTTTGATAAACCGGACAAATAGGTTCGCTAAAATGTGTAGCGTGAATGGCCGCTTCCAATTCAACCCTTGCTGGTTCCATCAAAGGCGAGTGAAAGGCTCCACCAACTTGCAATACCAACGCCCTTTTAGCCCCGGCCGCTTTCATTAATTCACACGCTTGGTTCACACCTTCTATGCTGCCAGATATAACCAACTGTCCCGGACAATTATAATTAGCAGGCACCACAATACCATCTGTTACCTGCGCGCAAACCTCTTCTACTTTATGGTCTTCTAAACCCAATACCGCCGCCATGGTAGAAGGCTCTATTTCGCATGCCTTTTGCATGGCCATTGCCCTTGCATAAACCAACTTTAATCCGTCTTCAAAAGACAAAACCTTATTGGTAACCAAAGCAGAAAACTCCCCCAAACTATGTCCTGCCACCATATCTGGTGTAAAACTTTCTAAGCACAATGCCTTTATCACAGAATGCAAAAATACCGCCGGTTGAGTAACCCTAGTTTGTCTTAAATCATCCTCTGTACCACTAAACATGATATCGGTAATTCTAAATCCCAAGATCTCATTGGCCTTTTCAAATAATGCCTTTGCCTGCTCATTGCCATCGTAAAGGTCTTTGCCCATTCCTACAAATTGGGCTCCCTGCCCCGGAAATACATATGCTGTGCTCATTGATTTTTATTTATTTTTGGTTCAAGTATAACAATTTTATAAAACTATCTTTTAACTTCTTCCTTTCTAAGAAAATTTTTGAGGTAAAACGCAATCAATCTTATCTCCCAAACTTAGGATATAAAACACCCAACTTTAGCCAAACCTCCCATACCTGCTGCGTTAAGAACATGCCAAGCATATAAGCTATAAGCAAAATATGTAACACTTTTGGTAAGATTTTCTCGGCTTTAAAAGCCAACTTCATTTTGTTAAAATAAATGGGCAAACAAAACCCCGCCGTTAATGCAAACCAAATGCTAAAATGTTTATTGGTAAACCCGTGAAAATAGGCATGCTGACTCATTACCAAACCCCACGTAATGGCAGCAAAAAACAATGCCCAATTTATCTGGTAAAACAAAGGATATTGCTGCTTAAAATCCTTCCACGTGAGTCCAAAAACAACTATCATAGCCCAACCCGGAATGGCAAAATAACGCTCCATTCTATTAAACCAATCAAACGGAATTTCCCAAGCATCTCGCCAGGTAAACTTATGTGTATTAATATAACCTTCCACATCAACCCCCGTTGCCCTAAAGGTATAAGCCTTTGTCATATCATCAATGGCCATTTGCCAACTGCCAAAAAAATGCGCGTTCTGAGCCAAATGCAAGGTAAAACCCAATAAAACCATAGCCGCAGCAGGCACCGTAGTAAAGGAGAAAATTTTCTTTTGATATATCCAACTAAATCCCAAAGTTGCAATGCCCAAAAATACCGGTTGCTCAAAACTAATATTAACCTCAAGCACCATTATTAACATCAACATGGCCCAAATCCACTTACGTTTTTGATTCGATTCGTGGAATAAATACAAGCCATAAACATAAATCCATTTTAACAATTCGCCATATACATGTTGATGCAAATTATCGCCATAACAAATAAAATAGTTAGCCAACCACAAACACGAAGCGCCAATCATGGCTTTCTTTTCGTCCTTTAGCCAATCGTTTATCACATAAAAAATAAAAAAGAAAAAGAAGACCGATAGTAATATCGGAATAATTCTTAACACTAGCTCCTCTTTTGATTGAAATAGAATACCGTACAAACCCGCTAGAATATTGGGAAGCGGCGGGTAATGCGTATAGGTTGATGGCACATAAGCTGGGTAGCCAGGAAAATAATCATGCACGGGCAAAAAACTCGTTTGCGTAAACCCAGAATCTAAAAAGTAATTGGCCGAAGAAAGGGTGTTTTTGTCGCTAAAACCATCTCCAAACACGCCATTTCGCGCGCGCTCACTGTCAAATACAGAAACATAAATGGCCCTGTATCCAATGACGGTAAATACCAAAACAAAAATTGTAAACTGAAGAAATCTATATTGTTTACTCATGTTTTATTTTCTTTAATAAGGATTGTAATTTTGGTTCAGCCAAAGCAATCGTAAGTTGTTTCATGCAAATATTATCGCCGCCACAAGGCACCACATCGCTCAAATGTATGCAAGGTGAACAGGGCGTTTGTAAATAAATAGCTTCATGAGTTTGGTTCAAATCGAACCTAAAGCGCTGAATGGGATTAATGGGTCCCCAGAACGAAAGCGTTGGTATGCCAGCTTTTACAGCCATGTGAAAGGGCGCACTGTCTATACTTATCATGGCGCCACATTGGTGTTTTAACAAGGAATAATATTCAGAAAAACTGTATTTTCCTGCAATGTTTCTTACGCGTAAATGTGTATATAATCCATTGGCTTTTAAAAAGGCTTCATTGCCTAAAAAATCGCTGGGAGCGCCCGTTAAAACTAGGGTATAAGGGCTGTTATTTAACAAGTAATTTACGGTCTGAACCAACAAAGCGTCTGGCATTTTTCTTAAATCGCCTCCCAACTCACTGCAGGTATTATTAATGGCTATGATTTTCTCTAATTCGGGCCTATTTAATTGCCCAATCTCCAAAATATAAGGTTCAATTGTTTCAACGCCCATCGACTTTACCAGGTTTTCATAATTTTCTGTAACCGTAATAAACTGGTTAAAAAAAGTATTGTGGGTGTTCAAGTAATTTCTAAAATGAACCTTGTTTAATTGAAACCCAAACCGGTTTCTAGCCATCGTCCACGAGCTAAAAATGGTGGTTAAAACAGAATATACTTCTAGGTCTAACACCCAAAGATTGCGCAAGCTAATGGCCTTAAACAAGGTAGTAAAACCAGAGCTCACCATGCTCAATAAGCTGCTGTCGTCGTTTACCCAAATTTCATCAAATAAATTGAGCGGTGCAACGCCAGTATAAATGCCCTTGCCACAGAATAAAATTATTTTTGCTTGTGGATACCTTTTCCTAAGGCTATAAATGCTGTCGGCAGCCATCAAAACACTTCCCAACCCCAATATTTTAATCACCAAAATGTGATCTGGCGCTTTCTTTAAGCTGTGATCGCGCCTTAGCAATAATCCCAAACCCCTAACAAAAACAAGGTTTACAGCCACTATCGCCTTGCCTATATAGCCATCAATCCACTGTTTTATCTTTAGGTTCATTGAGCGGCAATATAAGAAACTCACTTCTTCTTATGCAAATTCACCCATGCTTGGTCAACCTCAGCACGGTAAACCAAATCTAAGCCTCCACTGGCCTATATAGAATCAAATTCTTTTTCGTGCTCATTGGGCAAACTCAAATAATATACATTGGCCGTATCCAACACTTGGTTCGATAAAAAATGAAAACCTTCTTCTACAAAACCCGACTTTGAATTGCTTAAGTTCACCAACATCAAAAAGGGCGCATAAATTTGTTCTTGTGGCGCATTAGCCTTTAAATAATCTACCATGTTTACTTGTGCCTTTAGCAATTTGGTATAACTCAATTCGGTATCAGAAAATTCCTTTAATTCCATGCTTGTATAAATATTAAAACACCCATAAAACAAAACCAATGGCAGCAATATTTTAGCAAAAAGTGTCTTCTCCAATCCCCCAATTAACAAGCCACATCCCAGCATAAGCAAGGGTAAAGCGCCCAACAAATATCGGGTCGAGAAAAAATTAATTGCTGCAAATAAACTAAAACCAAAAGTGAAAATGAGTATGCCCAAAATCTTAACCAATTGTATTTTTTTATACCGATGGCCAACAATTAGCAAGCTTATTACAGCACAAACAAAAGCCAAAACATAATACCAAACTCTCCCTTGTTGCTTAAATAAAATATCAAATGCCAAGTCAAACTTATATTGAAAATCTTCAATGGTAATCCAATTAGAATGTCGTGGAAAAAAATACCAACCCAGCTTTAATTTTTGCAAAAAGAAGAAACTAAAGCCAATTATAAAAAGCAAAATGATACCCGCCATTTTTAATAACATTTCTTTGCCTCGCTCCTTTAAAAGAAAAAAATCGACCACAGTTAATAGCATAAAACAAGGCACCAAACAAAAGGCACTTTCCTTGCTCCACCGATAAGCCACATAGAACACACTCAAAAGTAAAGTTACAGAAATGAGTAAGGGGAAACTGTGCGCTACCCATAAACTGCTGCCAAACAATTTGATCCAAGTGGATGCCAGAAAATAAAAAAGCAAAGGATGCCCTGTATATAAATTGGCATCAATGCTGCCCGGTAGCATGCTAGGGCCCACCTCAGACATGGTTCTAATGGCGGGCATATAAACCCAAGCCTCATCCCAAAAATAAGGCAAGAATAGGGCTTCAAACTTAAAGGCAACAAAGCCAATAAGTAGAACCGCCAACGACCCAAAATACCAGCCTCGGTGAAAATTTATGTTTTTCTGCATCCCTAAAATTAACTTGTATGATCCAACACAATAAGCCATTTTCCACCCATTTTTTGAAACCAAAGTGTATAATGGCCCTCAAATATTCCCTTGTTATTTTCTACCTTCCAACTGCCCACCACCAAGGCATCTTTCTTGCCAATTAAGTCAATAGATTTTATGTCAAAATTCAATTTGCCCATTTCGCCTTTTGTCCCATAACTCTTTTGGTAATTATCATATACCTGCTGCCATCCAAAACTCACTTTGTTCTTCGATACAAACCGCAACTTTGGCGAATTCCAATAATATAACATAAAGGAATCCAAATTGCCTCTGTTCCAAGCCTGCTCTTGGTTCAGCATAATAGCTCTTATTTGCTTTTCGCCATTTTTAGCAGGCTTTTCTTTTTTCGTTATAGTATCGTTATTTGGTTTTTTTGCAGACTTTTTATCTATGGTTTTAGCAAATTTACTGTCTAAATTTTTTGCAGACTTTTTGCCAATTTTTGTCCATTTTTCAATTTGAATTTGGACAAACTTATGCCCTAAGTTTTTTACAGATTTTTCTATATTATTAAAAGAATTGTTGTTTGGTTTTTTTGCCAACTTTTCTTCTAAGTTTTTAGCGAAATTCCTACCCTCTTTTATGGCAAACTTTTCCTCAAATCTTTTTGCATCCGTTAAGCTTAATCTTAATTTTAATGCAAAAGCAGAATTTCCTAAAAAGCAAAAACTAATCACAACCAATAGATAGGTTAACTTCATAATTTCGATAAAATTACCACCACATCATCTTGTTCAATTAATACCCCATCGCCCAACAAAACAGATTCTACTTTGCCAGAACGAGGCGCCACCACAGTGCTTTCCATCTTCATGGCCTCAATCGCAAACAAGGGCGTATTCTTTAAAACCTCCTCACCAGCTTTCACCAATACCTTAGAAAGCCTGCCTTGCAATGGCGATCCAATCTCATTTTCATTGCTCACTTTTCTATTGGTCAATTTGGTCCCTTTAAAGTTACGGTCTATCACCTCCACATTTCTAGTCTGACCATTTAACCTAAAAAATACCAAGCGTTTGTCATCTCCCTCATCTATCACATTTAACATCCTAATCAAAATATTTTTGCCCCGTGCCAACTCAATTAAGGATTCCTCATTGTTCTTCAACCCATAAAAAAATACTGGTGTTGGCAAATGCCACAATGGCCCAAACTGCTCCCTTTTATTGGCATATTCTTCAAATACTTTAGGGTAAAATAAATAACTCAAGCAATCCAAAAAGGTGTATTCTAAGCCAAATTTCTCTTGAAATAATTCAAATTCTTTGTCAAAATCTATTGGCGCTAAATGTTCATTAGGCCTTCCCTTAAAAGGAATTTTGCCCTTCAAAATCTTGTTAGATAACGCACTCGGAAATCCACCTGGGTTCTGACCCAATTCTCCCATAAACAATTCTATTACACTGTCTGGGAAGGATATTAAATCGCCGTTTTCCAAAATGTCCTTAGCAGCGTAACCATTGGCTGTCATAAATAAAGCCATATCACCCACAACCTTAGAACTAGGCGTAACCTTTACTATATCGCCAAACATTTTGTTAACCACCACGTAGTTCTGTTTAATGGTTTCAAACTTATCTTCCAACCCCAAACTGCGTGCTTGCGGCCGCAAATTTGAATATTGTCCGCCCGGAATTTCATGGTCGTAAACCTCTGCCGTTCCCGCCTTTAATTCATGCTCAAACGGATAATAAAACTCGCGCACCGCCTCCCAATAATTAGAAAATTCATTGAGCGATTTTAAGTTCATTTTTTGCGCTCTTTCCGTGCCATGCAACATAGAAACAATCGAATTGAAATTAGGTTGCGAGGTAAGTCCACTCATGCTTGCCAAGGCAACATCCACCACATCCACACCCGCTTCTATCGCTTTTAAATAGGTAGCTGCCTGTATGCTGCTGGTATCATGGGTATGCAAATGAATAGGTAAATCAACCGCCTTCTTTAATTCTTTAACCAAGATCTCGGCCTGATAGGGTTTCAACAAGCCCGCCATATCTTTTATACCCAAAATATGCGCACCAGCATCTTCTAATTTCCTCGCAAGTGTGAGGTAATATTCTAAATTAAATTTATGATTTTTCTCTGGGTCAAGAAAATCTCCAGTGTAACAAATACATGCCTCTGCCAAGCCCGGCGTTCTCTCATTCACCGCTTGTATACTAACCTTCATTCCCTCAATCCAATTCAATGAATCAAATATCCTAAATAGGTCAATGCCTTTCTTCCCACTTTCTTCAATAAAGCGTTCCACCAAATTATCTGGATAAGCCTTATATCCAACCGCATTAGAACCCCTAATTAACATCTGAAACAAAATATTAGGCACGGCTTCCCTCAACAATTGCAACCGCTGCCAAGGATTTTCATGCAAGAACCTCAAACTTACATCAAAGGTAGCGCCGCCCCACATCTCCAAAGAAAATACCTCCGGATTGTTCTTCGCGTAAGATTCTGCAACCTTCAAAATGTCGGTGGTTCTTACCCGCGTGGCCATTAAACTTTGGTGTGCATCGCGCCATGTACAGTCTGTGTAATGGATGCCTTTTTCTGCCTTCAACCATGCTGTAAATTTGGTTCGACCCAACTCATTTAACAAATCTTTTGTGCCTTTTGGAAAAGCACCATATTTATTAAAATCTGGTACCACCGGATTCCTAAAAACCTTTTTTGGATCAGAAAATTTTACATCGGCATTTCCATTCACCGTAATGTCGGCTATATACATCAAGGCCTTTGTGCCCCGATCCATTTTCTTAGTAAAATTAAACAACTCGGGATGAGCATCAATAAAATTAACCGTTGTCTTTCCATCCAAAAAAGCAGGATGCTTCAATACATTTTCTAAAAAGCTAATATTGGTTTTAACCCCCCTAATTCTAAACTCTTTTAACGCGCGCTGCAATCGCTCCGATGCCTCAAATAAGTTCCTTCCCCTGGCCGTAACTTTTACCAACAAGGAATCAAAAAAGGGCGATATTTTTACATTCGGGTAACAACTGCCTTCATCCAAACGTATACCCGGTCCACCAGCATTTCTGTAGGCTATAATGGTGCCATGATCGGGCTTAAATCCATTGGCAGGATCCTCTGTGGTAATGCGAACTTGTACCGCAAATCCATCAATCTTAATAGATTCTTGATTGGGAATATTAATTTCTGGAGAGCTTAACTCCAAACCTTCTGCAATGCGTATTTGCCCCTTTACAATGTCAATGCCTGTTACAGCTTCTGTAACCGTATGCTCAACTTGTATCCTTGGGTTTACTTCAATAAAAAATATCTGTTCTTTTTTGTCAACCAAAAACTCAACCGTACCCACATTATTGTAATTTACTTCTTTGCAAATCTTTAATGCATACGCATGCAAAGCATTCCTGGTTTTGTCAGAAATAGAAGGCGCTGGCGCCATTTCAACTACTTTCTGAAACCGCCTTTGCACACTACAATCTCTTTCATGCAAATGCACCAAGTTTCCATGTCGGTCGCCCATTATCTGAACTTCAATATGCCTGGGCTCATCAATAAATTTTTCTATAAATAGGGTATCATCTCCAAAGGCAACTTTGGCTTCATTCTTTGCCTCTAAATAACTGTTTTCCAGACTGGCCACATCTCGCACAACCCGCATTCCTCGGCCACCTCCACCCGCAGCCGCTTTAATCATAACAGGAAAACCAATTCGCTCCGCCTCCTTTTGGGCAACTTCAAAACTGACCAAATCTTCTATGCTATCTTCAATGATGGGTACTTGTGCCCTAATGGCAACTTTCTTGGCCATCACCTTATCGCCCAATTGGCGCATTACCTCTGGATCTGGACCAATAAATACGATCCCTTCCTCCCTACAACGCTGCGCAAATAGGGCGTTCTCACTTAAAAATCCATAACCAGGATGTATGGCATCTGCCTTGTTGTTTTTGGCAACATGAATAATTTCTTCAATGTCTAAATAGGGTTTTAAAGGGTCTGTTTCTTTTCCTATTTGATAGCTTTCATCAGCTTTATACCGGTGCAAAGAATACCTATCTTCATACGTATAAATAGCAACCGTTTTTATATCAAGTTCTACCGCTGCACGAAACACGCGGATTGCAATTTCGCCTCTATTGGCAACCAAAAGTTTTTGTATAGGCATAGGTCTTTTTTTTACTAGACCAAATTACTAAAATTCCCTGTCTTTCCTAACGATCTTTGCTTAAATTAAAACTTTTCTTTTAAGTAGGGTGCCGTATAGCCTTTATTAGCCAAAATCATGGCCTCTGGCGTGCCTTCAAATACCAAATGTCCACCCGCTGTTCCAGCCTCCGGACCTAAATCTATTACCCAATCGGCACACTTAATTACATCCATATTGTGTTCAATCACAAATATGCTATGGCCCTGATCCAACAAGGCATAAAACGAATTAAGCAACTTCTTTATATCATGAAAATGCAATCCCGTGGTTGGTTCATCAAAAATAAATAATACGGGATCGGCGTTCTTGCCTTTCCCCAAAAACGAAGCAAGCTTTACCCGCTGCGCTTCGCCACCACTTAAGGTATTAGAACTTTGCCCCAACTTAATATATCCCAAGCCCACATCTTGCAAAGTCTTTAATTTGGCCGATAGGGCCTTTTCATTTTCAAAAAATTTTATGGCTTCATCTATGCTTAAATCCAACACATCACTGATGCTTTTATTCCTATATTGTACCTCCCGCACCTCTTCTTTAAACCGAGTGCCACCACATTCCTCACAAGGCAAATGAACATCTGCCATAAATTGCATTTCAATGGTTATTTCGCCTTCGCCAGAACAAGCATCGCAACGGCCTCCTTCCACATTAAAACTAAAGTGTTGTGGCTTGTAAGCACGCTGTTTTGCCAATGGCTGCGAGGCATACAATTCTCTTATGGCATCGTAAGCTTTAATATAAGTTACCGGGTTAGAACGCGACGATTTTCCAATCGGATTTTGATCCACAAATTCAATCGATTTTATGGCACCCAAATCACCTTGCAGTTTATCAAAACTTCCCGTTTTTTCGCCACTATAACTGCCCATCTGTTTTTGTAAAGCAGGGTAGAGAATGCTCTTAATTAAAGTAGTTTTTCCACTGCCACTCACCCCTGTAACAACCGTTAAAACATGCAATGGAAAGGTTACATCAAAACCCTTCAAATTGTTTTGCCTAACACCCTTCAATTGTATCGACTGATTCCATTTTCTGCGCCGCTCAGGGATGTTAATTTCTTCTATATTGTTTAAATACTTTCCTGTTAAACTAAGCGGATTGTTTTTCAATTCACGCAAGGTACCAGTAGCCACAATTTCACCACCATGAATTCCCGCAAGCGGACCCATATCAATAATTAAATCGGCCTGCTCCATAATATCCTGATCGTGCTCAACCACCACTACCGTATTGCCAATATCACGCAAGGCCTTCAATACCTCAACCAGTTTTTCGGTGTCTCTGCTATGTAATCCAATACTCGGTTCATCCAAAATATACAAAGACCCAACCAAACTCGAACCCAAGGATGTAGCCAAATTAATACGCTGACTTTCTCCACCACTCAGTGAATTCGATAATCGGTTCAGCGATAAATAACCCAAGCCAACTTTTTTCAAAAACAGCAGCCTATTTTGTATCTCAATTAAAATCCTTTTAGCAATTTTGCTATGCTGTTCATTCAATTGCAATTCTTTTAAAAACGCATAACTGTCATCAATGCTCATCAATATTAATTGAGACAAAGTAATGCGGTTATCGCGTTCAGTACCGCCCATATCGTCACTATAATTATAGGGCTTCAACATCACATAATTGCTGTCTTTTCGCAAACGTGTACCCATACAATCCATGCAAGTTGTTTTCCCTCTATACCTTGCCAACATTACCCTGTACTGAATTTTGTAAGTCTGCTTTTCCAACTCCTTAAAGAAGCCATTTATCCCATCCCAATCCTTGCCACCTTGCCACAAATACGACTTATGTTTAGCAGATAATTCGTAATAAGGTTTATGTATAGGGAAGTCATTTTTTCTACTCAAAGCCACAAATTGCTGCTTCCATATTTGCATCTTTTCGCCTTTCCATGAAACAATTGCATCCTCATAAACGGAAAGCCCTTTATCTGGCACAACCAAATCCTCATCAATCCCAATTACACTGCCAAATCCCTCACATGTTTTACAAGCCCCATACGGATTATTAAAGCTAAAAAAATTAACACTCGGCGGCTCAAAGGTGATGCCATCCTCCTCAAATTTATTCGTAAAGGGAACCGCTATTTTTTCTTCTCCATCCAACAACAAAATTAACTCACCATGACCTTCAAAAAATGCCGTTTGAACCGAATCACTTATCCTGTTTTGAAAGTCCTCATCAAAATGAACCACTGCAAATCTATCCACCAACAAATAAATGGGATCCAATCCTCCGCCCTCAACTTTTTTGCTGCTGGTTTTCTTTTTTGTTTCGGTTCGAACCAACGCCGTTTCTAAATATTCCTCTATTTGAAGCATCTCACCCTGAACATAAACCCTGTTGAATCCATTCTGTAAATGCAACTCCAATTCCTTCTTTAATTCAACACCCACACCACGTAAAGCAACTAATAAGTATATTTTGCTTGACTCTGGCTGTGAAAGGATATACTCAGTTACATGTTCAACACTATGTTTAATAACTTCTTTACCAGAAATAGGAGAGTAGGTAACCCCAACCCTGGCAAACAGCAATTTAAGGTAATCATAGATTTCTGTGCTTGTAGCTACCGTGCTTCTAGGGTTCTTGGTGTTTACCTTTTGCTCAATGGCAATCGATGGAGAAATACCTTGAATGGTGTCAACATCGGGTTTATTCATCTTTCCTAAAAACTGTCGTGCATATGCAGATAAACTTTCAACATAGCGCCGCTGTCCTTCGGCATACAAGGTGTCAAACACCAAACTACTCTTACCCGAACCCGAAACCCCCGTTACAACCGTTAACTTATTTCGAGGAATACTTACCGAAACATTTTTTAGGTTGTGCATCCTTGCACCTTTTATCAGAATATTTTTATCTTGCATGTCAATTGAACCCTATGGATAACAAAAAAAATTGTCTTGCAAGATTACAAAAAACAATGGCTTCCATTGGATTTCTTTTGCTTTTTTTACTCACCGTTTCTCAAAGTTTTTCACAATCTATTAGCATAAACCTAGGGCCATCGCAGCCCTACGGATTATATGCCAGCAAAGATTTTATACAAACTTCTGCAGGTATTGCCACAAAAGGCTTTGCGGTTTCAGTGCTTTTAGAGGATAATAGAAAGGCTAAACTTATTAGTCCGTTTATTCAAATTACCAGCAACAACAATCCAATCGACCAAGATGCATTGGACAGGGTATATAAATTTCTCAAATACCAAAGCGCTCAAGCAACAAAGCCTTGGAACCAAACCACTTTAATGGGTGGAGGTAAAATAAATTATTATAACAACAACTTCGACCTTTTTGCAAAAGCAGGCGTTGGTTTAGGTTGGATGAGCACCTACAGCTACAACCTTTACGATACAATTGGCGTAATAAAATTTAATACCCTTAAAGTAAATGCCCTGGTGTTAACCGCTGGTTTAGGCGCAAATATTTATTTAAAAGAAAATGTATCCGTTTGCCTTGGTTATGATTTCTTTTATGCCAAAAATAATTTTGGATACGAAAAATATACCAATGGAAATGGCCCCATTAAGGCCGCTGTGGCTGTAGAAGTAAAACCCGATTTTCAAATGGGGCATTTTTATGCGGGAATTAAATTTCAATTGACCGATTCAAGAAAAAAATAATTTTTTTTTCAAAACGCTTGTTTATTAATTTTCATTTACTATATTCGTTTTAACAAAATCAAAAAACAAATCAAATTATATAGCTTATAGGTAAAAAAATCTACACTAATTATTCTCTCTGGTTTAACCCTTTAATTTACACGACCATGAACATGCAGAAAATTAGTGACCACGATTTGGTAAAGCTATATCAATCCGGCACACAAACTGCTCTTGAAGAACTGATCAAACGCCACAAGCGTAGTATCTTTTCTGCTATTTATTTGATCGTTCGCGATCGTCCCCTGGCGGAAGACATCTTCCAGGAAACCTTTATTAAAATTATCAAAACCCTTCGTACAGGTAATTATAACGAAGAAGGTAAGTTTGGTGGTTGGGCTGTAAGGGTGGGTAGAAACCTTACCATCGATTATATCCGCAAAATGAAAAGAGATGTAACCATTACCGACAGTGAGGGCAATGGCATCTTCGATTACCTTGTTATTGCAGAAGAAAGCAAGGAAGATCAAATCATGAAAATGCAATCTGAACACCAACTAAAAAATCTCATCAAACTTTTGCCTGAAGAGCAAAGAGAAGTGCTCATTATGCGCCATTGGGGCGATATGAGTTTTAAAGAGATTGCAGACAAAACTGGCGTAAGCATCAATACGGCCTTGGGGCGCATGCGTTATGCCCTTAACAACCTACGCAAAATGATGGTTGCCAAAGGAGTGCAGATATAATAAGGGCTTTTGCCTGCTTTTATCCAACTCCAATTCAACTCCTTTTTTTATAAACCCTTAAATTTTTATTGTCATGAAAGCAAAAGCACAAGCAGCGATGCTACTGGTGGTTCTGGTAGCCCTGTGTTCATTCGAAGTTCCTAAAGGCTGGTACAAAGCCGGAAGCAACCCAGATCGTTACGAAATTGGTATCGATTTAGGAGCCGGAATTAATGGTACAAATGCCGCAACTATTAGGTCGGAGGGAGCCCGCGTTAGAGGATTTGGGACCTTGGTTCAAAACTTAAAACCGGGAAACTTTGCAGGCAAAAGGTTGAGAATGTCTGGATATATTAAAACAACTGATGTAGCAGGCTGGGGCGGATTCTGGTTAAGAATTGATGGCCAAAAACCGAGCGACCCATATGTTTTCGATAACATGTCGAACCGCAAATTAAAAGGAAATAACGATTGGGTAAAATGTGAAATTGTGGTTGATGTGCCCAAAAAAGCCACCAATATTGCTTATGGTGCCTTGTTAAGTGGAACCGGTCAATTGTGGTTCGATGATTTGTCTTTTGAAGTGGTAGACGAATCTGTTTCAGCTACTATTCCTTATCCAAAAGAAAATGCTCCTCAAAATCAGCCTACTAACCTAAGCTTCGAGTATTAAATTCAATCCTTAAAAAATATACTTGCCATAAGCTGCGTTTTTAATGTACCAAACAAAAAACTGCTTATGGCAAATAATTACACCGAAAATGACCTTATCCTTTATTTGTACAATGAGTTAAATGAACAAGAGGCCGCTACGTTGGAAGCCCATTTGCTCTTTAATCCTAAACTCCAAAATGCACTCAATAGTTTTAAAATGGGCATGGCGGTAATGAACAAATTAGAGGTAGAACCTTCACCAACCAGCATTGAGTTGATACTTGAGTATTCTCAAAAATCTGCTGCTACATTAGAGGAGGTTTAGTCGAAAAGCTGTCTTAAATAATTTTTAAGACAGCTTTTTTTATACACTTTTTACTAATCTAAAATCTGAATACCTGTTGCCATTTGCCACAACCTTCTTGCCATCTATGTTTTTAGGCAATATAAATTGATTATCCTTGGACACAACTTTAACATAAGAATTACCCTGTTTTAAAGTTAACCAACATCTTTCTCCCTTACAATATTTTTCAATAATGCCGCTAATTTGATGAATGGTAAACACATTGCTGTGTCTGCTATAACAAAAGCATTCACATCCATAACTTCCACATCGCTTGTAAACGATTCGCCAAAGGAACCTGTTTGTGGCAAATTGCTCCTTGGGTTGCTATTACAGGCGCCCAATAGGATCAAACCGAAAAAAAGATAAACTAAGTTTTTTATTAAAATAACCTCACCACAAAATAGGTTATGCCCGCCAAAACCGCACTAACTGGTATGGTAAAAATCCAAGCCCACAACAAATTTACCGTTACGCCCCAACGCACCGCCGATAAGCGTTTAGAAGCTCCAACCCCAATAATAGAACCCGTAATGGTATGCGTAGTACTCACTGGAATTCCCATTTGCTCGGTCATAAATAAGGTTAATGCGCCCGCCGATTCTGCCGTAACTCCTTCTAATGGAGTTACTTTGGTGATTTTTGAACCCATGGTTTTAACAATTTTCCATCCGCCACTCAATGTACCCAAACCAATGGCGGCATAACAGGCCAATGGCACCCAATCTGGCATTTGCTTAAAGTCGGTAATATTTCCGTTTGCAATCATGGCCGCGGCAATAATACCCATTACTTTCTGTGCATCGTTTCCACCATGACCAATACTAAACGCAGCCGACGACAATAGTTGCAGTTTCTTAAACATATTCGCAACCTTATATGCATTAGGTGTTTTTACTTTTTCTACATATATATAGGTTAAAATAAACAAGGCAATAACTACCATAATTCCCCAAACAATGGCAGAATTGTCGGCCTTCTTGAGGTCTTTACTTAGTTTTTTAACATCTGCTTTAGGGTCAACATTGCTGGCAATTAATGCCGCTAATTTGTCCGAACCCAATACATCATATTGCTTTAACAAGGGTTTGGCTTGATTAACAAACATCATGGCGCTATCTAATTTGGGCTGAACCAAAGGATTTTTTTCTACCTCAATTTTTAGTTTATCTACATGATAATGCTTGCCTAAATTTTCATTCAATTTGCTTAATTCCAATTGATTGAATAAGAAAAAGGTACCTATGGCTACCAGAACAATGATGGCTACCCTATACCAAACATTGCGCATAATTGTGACCAGGGTAATAAACATGGAAATAACCATACCCATTAATGGCGCTATAAAAATGAATAGGACTGTTTTGGTAATTTTATCCATTTCAACAATATCTGGAATCGTAATTCCATCCTTGGTAACATACGCATGTGCTATCGCCGCCCCAGCAAATCCGCCTATTAAGGTATGCGACGATGATGAAGGTATGCCATACCACCAAGTAAATAAATTCCAAATAATGGCGGCTATAAGTCCGGCAAAAATAACCTCCAAGGTAATAAATTCCTTGTGTACAGTCTTGCCAATGGTATTGGCAACGGCATGGTCCTTGAAAATAAAGAAGGCCACAAAATTAAAAAATGCTGCCCAAATTACCGCTTGTAAAGGGGTTAAAACTTTGGTAGAAACAATCGTTGCAATAGAATTCGCTGCATCGTGAAAGCCATTGATATAATCAAATATCAAGGCCAAAATAATAATAATTACTAGAAATGTCATGTAGCTATTCTTATGCGTACTTAACCACAATAGATTCCATTACATTAGCCGCATCCTCAAATTTATCGGTCACAATTTCCATCACCTGATAAATTTCACGCTTTTTCATCAACATCTTAATATCATCTTCTGTTTCAAATAAACGCTCTATGCTGAGGTCAAAAATATCGTCGGCCTGGTTTTCAAAACTGTTCACCTTAATAATGGCATCGGTAATATTGCGCACGTTTTTCATATTGCGTAACTCAAAAACAGCCGTTTTAATAGATTCCGATCCCAACACAATGATATCGGCCATTTTTTGAATGCCGCTTTCATTTGGATTAACTTTGTAAAAGTTAATTTTCTTGGCAGAGGCATAAATATAATCGCAAATATCGTCTAAAGCAGTTGCCAAATAATGAATGTCTTCCCTATCAAATGGCGTAATGAAATTCCTGCCTAATTCGGTGAAAATTTGATGGGTAAGGTCATCATTCTTGTTTTCTAAGTCTTCTACTTTCTTAATTACAATTCCCCTTTTGTCAAAATCAGGTTCAGCCACAACCTCTTTCATTAATTTACCCATGTCGGCCACATTACAAGCTACTTGCTCAAATAATGAATAAAACACCTTATCCTTAGGTGTAAATAATTGAATAATAGAATTGAAGTTCATATTGGTTAATTTTCCCCGACAAACTTAAAATATTTGGGGCGACTTAACATTGTGTTAACAATAACTTAATATTGTTGTAGTAATTACTTAACATTGCACGGGCAAAAATGTTAGTTAAGTAGTTGAATTTCAATGCATAGAAATCAATTTATTTATGAAAAAAACTTTTACTAAAAACCTTAAAATTAATCAAAAGAAGAAACAAGCTTTAAAATTATTTTTACTTTTTCTCACAATTTTGTGCAATCCCAATAGGGGGATTTCTCAAATCAATACTGATTTACCTTCAAAACAACCCATTTTTTCTTTCACAAATGGAATTGGCATACTTGCACCCGATTCTAGTTTTTCCCTAAACATGAGATTTAGGTTTCAAAGTAGATTTCTAATGTTTACCAATTCTACTTCCGATTTTTCACCATCTGCTTGGGAGGCTAGGGTAAGAAGAACTCGTTTAAGCTTTTTAGGACATTTATACAATCCCAAATTAACCTATTACCTGCAACTAAGTTTCTCTAGGGGCGATATGGATTGGTCGGCAACCGATGTTTCTAATATCAATACCAGTCCCAATGTGGTGCGCGATGCCATGATATTCTATAAACCAAACAAAAATTTGCAATTAGGATTTGGTCAGGGTAAACTTCCTGGAAACCGTTAAAGGGTTATTTCCTCTGGTGCTCAGCAGTTTTACGACCGCTCCGTTGTTAATGCAGCCTTAACTTTCGACCGCGATTTTGGAGCGTTTGCCAATTATTCTGTTCATGTAAACACCTTTAAAACCATCTTTAAAGGTGCAATTACATCAGGTGAAGGCAGAAATTCAGTAATAAGTAATTCTGGTTTAGCTTATACAGGTAGAATTGAATTTCTTCCATTGGGCGAATTTACCAATGGAGGCGATTATTTTGAAGGTGATTTAGCCTGCGAGCCAAAACCTAAATTGTCTTTAGCTTGCTCTTACCAAGTAAATGATATGGCAATGCGAACCCAAGGACAACTTGGAAAAGATTTATATACTGCCAAAACCTATCAAGAGTTTGAAGCAGATCTATTACTAAAGTATAAAGGTTGGGCAATTAGTTATGAATACATGGATCGCAGCTCAGAATTAACACCAATTAGCAGCAATTCGCTTGGAAGTAATCGTGCATTATTGGTTGGTAAAGGTTACAATGGGCAAATTAGTTATTGCACCAAGTCTCATTGGGAGTTAGCTGGAAGATATTCATATTTGCAACCAAAGAAGGAAGTGTATTCATACTACAACGCAATAGAACAATATGGTTGTGGCGTTACTAGATATTTTATAAATCATAAATTAAAGGCCCAATTCAATGTTTTTTATAACAAAGAGAAAAATTTGGCTACACACAAAACGAATATCGAAAATATGTTAGGCGTTTTACAATTCGAAATCGGCATTTAGTTGCCTTTAATCTAAAACCTGCAAATTTGCCCAAAGCCATTAGTCCCTTTTGTAGCACCATATAATCATACTATGTGTTTCTAAAAGGAATAAGGCTGCAAAGTGTTTCTTAATAAAACAAGGATACAAAGAGATTCTAAACGAAATATGGTTGCAAAGTGATTCTTAACAAAATTGAATCAAATAATACCATTACTAAAATTAAATTAGTCAAAAGCTGCATTGATGTAAGTTATGGTAAATGCCAAAAGATATGCAGTTTAATCCAAATGTTTTTGAGCTATTGCCAATAGCGTATCTCTTTAATTCGTAATAAAAAAGGTCACCAACTGAATAGTTGGTGACCTTTTTTATTAAAATATTGCTGGAAAATATTTTCCTATTTAAAACCACTTTTATTGAACCAATTTCATTTCTGAAACAATATGTGGAGCGCCACCTAATTTATCAATTAAGAACAATACATACCTTATGTCTACATTAATAGTACGCTTATATTTTTCATCAAAAACAATATCTCCACTCATGGCTTCCCAATTGCCATCAAATGCCAATCCAATTAAGCGACCTTCACCATCAATAACCGGACTGCCAGAGTTACCTCCAGTGATATCATTGTTAGTAATAAAAGCAACTGGTAATTTACCATCCTCCCTTTTGTAATTTCCAAAATCTTTGGCATTGTATAAATCAATTAACTTTTGAGGCACAATAAATTCAAAATCATTTGGATTATATTTTTCCATTACCCCATCTAAAGTGGTCATATAGTCGAATTTAACAGCATCTCTAGGTTCGTAGGCCTGAACCGATCCATAAGTTAAACGCAATGATGAATTGGCATCTGGATAATATACCTTGTTTGGATTCATCTCCATCAACCCTCTAATATAAGCCCTGCCTTCTGGTCCCATTGCTGCATTAAATTCATCTACCTTAGATTTATAATTGTTTATATAATTATTATAGAAAGCATTTACCATAGCAAAACAAGGATCAGCCATCAACTTTTTATAGCTTGGCGAATTGGCAAAGGCTTCAAACTTTTCTTTGCTTGTAAAGAAACTTTTTGCATATACCATTTTGGCATAACTTCTAAATTTATCTGAATTAGTTGCCCCCTTGCTTTTAAGGATAACACTCATATAAGAAGGATGTTGATCTGCAGGAATATTGTTATAAAACATTTCTAAAATCTGAGCCAAAATCTTTTCATCAGCAACAGCGAAAAATGAGTGATAAAATTCATCAGCTCCAGCTTTTGCAGCCATCAATGCCTTATTTGCACTTGCAGTATCTTTGTTGTCCTTGGTATTGGTAGCATAAGGTATTAAACTACTTGCAAAACCATTCATAGATACACCTAATATGCCTTCAAATAAATAAGTTCTTTGCAGGGCAATGGGCCTGTAATTAATATATGCCTTTTCTACATTGGCCATTACATTTTCATATGAAGGCTTGCCTTTAGCAAATTCATTGAATTTAGCTTCATTCTCCTTCTTATAATCATAAACCTTTAAACGTTTTAATTGCTCAGTTTGACCAATAAAATATTTCCAATAGTTAGCTATTTGTGCATACCTCGACGACAATTTTAAACGATCGCCCTCATCTTTATTCATTACCTCTTTCCATGCCTTTAACCTAATGTCTCTTAAGTTTACAATGGTTGGGTTAACCTTATCAACAGCCAACTCAATTCCTTGCGAAAACTCATAGCGATTGGTTCGGCCAGGAAATCCATATATCATGGCATAATCACCTTCCTTAACCCCTTTAATGTTTACCGGAAGAGAGTGTTTTGGTGCGTATGGAATATTATCTGGCGCATACACTGCCGCTTTGTTTTCTTTATTGGCATATATGCGAAACATGCTAAAATCTCCGGTATGGCGAGGCCACATCCAGTTATCTGCATCTCCACCAAATTTACCTACCGATTGAGGTGGGGTGCCTACCAAACGGATATCTGTAAATCTTTGAAAAACAAATAAATAATACGCATTGCCTTTAAACATTTCACGCATTTGAACATCATAGGTATTTCCCTTTTTTGTTTCATCAATGATCTTTTTATAGATAGCTTGTAACTTAGCCGGACGATCAGTTTCACTTACACCTGTTAATTCCAATTGAACCCTATCTGTCATGTCTTCTATGCGTTGAACAATAGAAACCCACATGCCACTAATAGGAATTTCTTCCCCATTATTTTTTGCCCAAAATCCGTTGTCTAATCTGTTGTTTTCTGGCGTTGAATTACTGGCAATGGCATCATATCCACAATGGTGGTTAGTTAAAACCAAACCTTTTGAAGAAATAATTTCACCTGTACATCCACCGTTAAACCAAACAATTGCATCTTTTAAAGAGCTATTATTTACATCATACAATTGCTCTGCTGTAAGCTTGAGCCCTTTTGCTTGCATTTGCTCATAATTGTATTTTTTGAGCAATAATGGAATCCACATGCCTTCGTCGGCCTTAACACCAGTGCTTAATAAAATAATTGCAGCCAGTGAATAAAGAAGTTTTTTCATATCTGTTTTTCTTATTACGAGCCGCAAAGTAAAAAGAATCAAGCATACCTCATCTTTTTTTTTGATAAGTGGTTCTATTATGCATAAAAATATTTCATAATTACATAACATTGAACATTAATTAGTGCACTATTATTGCAACCAATATGTTTGGACTAGACACTTCACTCACGATTCTCTTATTGCTTTGCTTATTTGCTGCAGCAGCATTCGAATTTATCAATGGTTTTCATGATACGGCAAATGCTGTAGCTACCGTAATTTACACCAATTCTCTTAAGCCTTGGGCTGCCGTAATTTGGAGTGGAATTTGGAATGCAATTGGCGTTTTTGCAGGGGGAATTGCAGTGGCAATGGGAATCACTAATTTGTTGCCAACCGAGTTGTTATTAGATACCGATATCTATCACAATATTGCACTCATTTTATCCATACTCATTACAGCAATCGCTTGGAATTTAGGAACTTGGTATCTAGGGATTCCTTGTTCTAGCTCTCATACGCTCATTGGTTCAATTATAGGAGTTGGGATTGGATTTGCTTTTATTTCTCCCGAAAACGGCCTTAGCTATGTTAACTGGGGAAAAGCAGGAGATATTGGTCTTTCCCTTTTGCTTTCTCCTATTTTAGGATTTAGCTTAGCAATTTTATTAATGTACATCCTACGCCAAGTAGTTAAAAATAAACAAATTTTTAAAGAGCCTATTTCTAATGATCCTCCTCCGTTTTGGATCAGGTTAATTTTATTATTCACTTGTACGGGGGTGAGTTTTTCTCATGGTTCAAACGATGGGCAAAAGGGTGTGGGAATGGTAATGTTAATTCTCATTGCCATTGTTCCAGGGTATTTTACCCTAAACTTAAATAAAAATACTGCCGATGTGCGCGATCAAGTAGTGGAATTTAAAACAATTTATGCCAAAATAAATCCGCAAGATTTCAATGAGGATGAATTGTTTAATTACCATAAAGTGGCCAATAACATCAATCATTTCGATTCTCTATTGGCTACAGGCGCTAAAATCGAAAATTTTGACAATTATCAAAAAGCGTCTTTGCGCAAAGATTTAGTGCTATTGGGCAAGGGTACGAAAGTTTTACTTGCAAGTAAAAATCTAAGTCTGAGCGAAACCAATAAAATTAAGATTAAAGAATCTATAAAAGAAATTAAAAGCGTAACAGAATATGCCCCATTGTGGGTGATATTTTTAATTTCTATTAGTCTTGGATTAGGAACTATGATAGGGTGGAAGCGTATCGTAACTACCATAGGTGAGAAAATTGGTAAACAACATTTAACTTATGCCCAAGGCGCAAGTGCAGAATTAGTAGCTGCCTCAACCATCGGATTTTCAACTTGGTTAGGTTTGCCTGTTAGTACAACCCATGTGCTTTCATCGGGTATCGCAGGTGCTATGGTAGCAAGCAAAGGAATTAAAAATTTGCAAAGCAAAACCATCAAAAATATTGCCCTCGCTTGGTTGCTAACTTTGCCTGTAAGCATTATCCTTTCTGGCTCTCTATTCCTCCTCTTTAGGTGGTTAATTTAAATACAACAAGTTCGGTTTTTCAAGCCCAATAAAAAGCTAGATTATGTAGGGTAAGATTTTTAGTCTATACTCAATTGTCGAAATTAGTTAAGCGCGTTATTAATTGCCCCTTTAAAGTTAACTTTTCTAATCCACCGGTGCATTAAGAAATTCGTTCCGTTGAAGGCGACCATCCTCAAAAAATAGAATGTTAATCGCATTGTTTTGAATGCCTTTCCCATCTATTTTCTGCTTAAACTCATATACATTACTTAAGGGCTGGTTTTTCGGTTCTTTTCTTAAGTCAGATAAATTGCCATGATTCTTTATAAGTATGCTTAAAAAATAAATACCCTGCTCGTATCCTGTCACAGCATACTCATCGGGCTCTGTAAAGAACCGCTCACGATATTTTTCTATAAATAATTTACATTTTTCATTGGTATAATCTAAATAATAAGGGGAGATTATTTTTACCTTCAATTGCTCTAATTGCCTAATATTAGGAGCCTTAAATTCCAACCATTTGCGTAACCCATAAACCTGTATATCCATAAATTGATTCGTATCGCTCAACATCTTTAGGGCTGAACCAACCATAAACTCACTTTCGCTTGAAATAATCACATGATTTGGTCGCGCAAATTTATAATAGTCCTTCAATTCCATATACTTTCCAATTTCAATGCTCTTAAAAGTATAGCCCGGATATTTCTCCTTTAAATCCATAATCCTATTCGCCAAAATTTTATCATTGCCTTCTTTTCCAGCCAACACCATTATATTCGCATTGGTTTCGCCATTAGATTTTATATCCTCTAAAATGAAATCTCCATAATAACTTAAATCGGGGTATACAGAAATCAAATAAGGATTGTCAATCTTGCTTTTTGTAAGGGTAAAAACCGGCGAAACATGATAGATTTTCGACTTCTTACAATAGTCTACCATCATATCATTTCCCTCTTTTAAAACGGGTCCAATAATTAAATCAGAATTTAAAACGTCTTTCTTGTCAAGGATTTTTTTAAGTGTTAAACTATCCCGTTTGGTATCATAGACCCTAACTTCTATAGGAAGATCCGTTGTGCTAAAACTATCCAATGCCAAAAGAAATCCTTCATAATATTTTCTACAAGCATTACTAATAGCAGCATTTTTATGCTTTGGATTTTGCAACAATTGTTCGCTACAAAATGGCATGATAAGCGACACTTGGTATTTTGGATTTAACAAATCCTTTAAACCATTTTGTGCCTGCACACTCTTACCCGCAACTAAAATTGCTATAAATAAAATTAGATAGCGAATTGTTTTCATTTTTATTCCCATTCAATGGTGGCAGGTGGCTTTGAACTTATATCATAAACAACCCTATTAATACCTTTTATTTCATTAATTATTCTATTGGCAACCATTCCCAAAAACTCATGGGGTAAGTGGCAAAAGTCAGCCGTCATGCCATCTACAGACGTAACAGCGCGCAAACAAACTACATTTTCATAGGTGCGCTCATCGCCCATTACGCCAACCGATTGTATAGGTAAATAAATAACTCCAGCCTGCCAAACATGGTTATAATGTCCTTTGTCTTTTAACTCGCCAATAAATATCGCATCTGCCTCCTGTAAAATCCTAACTTTCTCCTCCGTAATTTCTCCCAAAATGCGAATGGCTAATCCCGGACCAGGAAAGGGATGCCTGTTTAAAATGATTGGCTCCATGCCCAAGGCCGTTCCCACATTTCTTACCTCATCTTTAAACAACATCCGCAAAGGCTCCACAATCTTTAACTTCATGTGATCTGGCAATCCACCCACATTGTGATGCGATTTAATGGTGGCAGACGGACCTTTTACACTCACGCTTTCAATCACGTCGGGGTAAATTGTTCCCTGAGCCAACCACTTCGTATTCTCTATTTTATTGGCTTCTTCGTCGAATACCTCTATAAAAACCCGACCAATAGTTTTACGTTTTTGCTCGGGGTCACTAATGCCAACTAAAGCATCTAAAAATTTCTTTTTTGCATCAATGCCAATCACATTAATACCCATATTTCTATAAGCATGCAAAACTTGCGCAAACTCGTCTTTCCTCAAGAGGCCATTATCAATAAAAATACCCGTTAGGTTCTCTCCAATCGCTTCCTTTAGCAACATAGCGGCAACAGACGAATCAACTCCGCCAGATAAGCCTAAAATTACTTTGTCATTACCCAACTTTTGCTTTAAATCGGCTGTGGTGTTTTCAATGAAATGTGTGGGTGTCCAGTTTTGGTTCAGACCGGCAATTTTGCTAATAAAGTTATGTAAAATCGTTTTTCCATCTGGGCTGTGCGTAACCTCTGGATGAAACTGTATGGCATAAGTGTCTTCGCCCTTAATCTTAAATGCTGCAACTTTCACCGATTCTGTGCTCGCAATGATCTCAAAATTTGCAGGAATGTCTTCAATGGTATCGCCGTGACTCATCCAAACTTGGCTGTCAACCGGTACTTCGTTAAATAAAGCTGAACCAAAAATGGATTTTAAATTAGCCCTGCCATATTCCCTAATTTTACTTGGTACTACAAAGCCGCCATTTTGTTTAGCCAGTAATTGCGCGCCATAACATACACCCAATAAAGGCAATTTTCCTCTATATAAACTCAAATCTACATCGGGTAAAATACCATCGTTCACAGAATACGGACTTCCACTTAAAATTACAGCTTTGGTGTGTTCATCGAGACTCGGTATATGCGTGCATGGATGAATTTCTGAATAAACATTTAATTCGCGAAGGCGACGGGCAATTAATTGGGTATATTGTGACCCAAAATCTATAATGAGGACTTTTTCTTCCATACGTGCTGCGAATTTCATTATTTTTCCCGACAATTTTAGTCCAAGCAAGCAATAATGTTAAAATTAATTACCATATCAGATGTTCTAGCCTTAAATGAGCCCATTTTATTGCTCGATGCAAGGAGCGAAGGCGAGTTTGAACAAGGCCATATTCCAGGTGCTAGGTCTTTTCCTATCTTAAATAACGAAGAAAGGAAGTTGGTGGGCACTTGTTACAAACAACAAGGTCATCAAGCTGCAGTGATTTTAGGGTATAAATTGGTTGGACCCAAATTTACGCAGTACCTCAAAGTTGCTTACCGCGATTTTGAAGGCAAAGAAATTTATATTCATTGCTGGAGGGGCGGCTTGCGCAGTCAAATTATGTCGAACCTACTTAGTTCTGCAGGCTTTAAGGTGAATTTGATTGTAGGCGGCTATAAAACCTATAGGGCGCAGGTCTTGGACTTTTTTGGGCAAGAATTTGCTTTTCAAGTGCTGGGCGGACTAACAGGTTGTGCAAAATCAGAGATATTGCAAGAAATGTTGGCCAAAGGAGCCCAGGTTTTGGATATTGAAAATTTGGCTAACCACAAAGGTTCTGCCTTTGGTTCATTGGGTTTAGACCCACAACAACCTACTCAAGAACAATTTGAAAACAAAGTTTATGATGTTTTAAGAAAATTCGGTTCGAACCAACTCATTTGGGTAGAAGACGAAAGTAGATTAATTGGCAAACTCCAAGTGCCAAATTCCGTTTACGAGGGTATTAGGAACAGTTATGTTCACTTTCTGGATTACCCTTTTGAAATGCGTTTGAAGCATATTATCGACGAATATGGTGTTTTCGACCCAAAAACATTAAGCGAAATAACGGCAAAATTATGCAAACGAATGGGCGATTTAAATAACCGAATGGCCATTGAAGCTTTAGAAAATGGTGATGTAGAAACCTGGGCAAAAATGGTACTACAACACTACGATAAACAATATACGTTTGGGTTTGAGCAACGCATACCACAAAATTCATGTAAAATAGAATTGGCAGGTAATGGGCTCATCCAACATTTGCTTTCCATTCAACCTCAAGAATCATAATACACAATAAAGATTGTTGGGGCTTTCCTTTTAAAAATAAAAAAAGCCCAGCAACAATGCTGGGCTTTTTTTATTGATGCAGTTCCTATTTATCACCTTTTATAAAGTATAACAATTTTTCTTCTCTGTAACCTTTTTCGGTATTGCTATACCAATCACGGTATAATTCGCCATTGGACTTCGCCCATTCTGCAAATTTCAAATAACCTTTCAAGATATCTTGCTTCTCAACCATGTGCGGGGCAGTTTTTTCAATTTGCAAGGCAAAAGGTAAGTTGCTAGATGTTCTGTAAGTTCTTCCCTTTTCAAGATTGCTATTATCATTTGCAGTGCCAAATAATTTTAGAGTAGCCTTACTAGATGGCATATAATCTGCTAAGTGAACTTCAATCTCTCTATTTTGATTCACGATGATGTATGGATTCAATGCCAATTCTTTTAAACCCGTTGTATTATCTTTATTTGTATCAAATGAAATGACAATTTTCAATGTTTCAGGGTTCACATATTGGGCTTCTGGATTAACATTTACACCCGATCCACCAGGAGAAGGCAATACCTTAAATGCTTCAGAAAATATCAATATATTGGCATATTTCTGGTCGTTTTCTGTTCCATTATCGCTAAAATTTGCCCATTCTGTTTTGCTCATATTATTGCCTTTAACACCAGTAATTCTTTTTGCATCTAAGTTGTCGAACTGCATTAAAAAACCATTGTTAAAACTTGCACCAATAGCTCTCAATTCTACGTTTAACAAAACTTCTACCACATTATTGTCGGCATTTGTAACCGCTACTGCATTGTATTTAGTTACCAGATCATTGAAATCATAATCACCCGTATTAGGCCATAAATCTTCAAACATCAGAGTAGCTTCTTTTACCAAATCAGTATTGTAAGCTCGTTCTTCATCTTCAGGATAAGCATCATCCGCATCAGCAACACCATCTTTATCTTTATCAACTATTGAAGGTATAGGCAAACAAGAATTACTTGGATCAGACCAATAAATAGCAGGAATCATTACATCATCAATATTATACCTTGTAATACCGCCAGTACCAACAAAACTAATTCTAATCTTATATGGTGTAGTTGAATTTATAATGGCAGCAGGCAAGGCAAATGTTAAACTTTGCGCCGATGTAGGAAGGCTAGGCTCGTATTGAATTGAATCAAAACGAACATAAGTGCCTTCTTTATAAACACCCGCAGATGCATCATAAGGCGAATAGCTTAAAATAATTCTTCTAGTTGTAGCAGCAGATGTGCTTTCAAACTTTATTTTCAAGGTAATATTACCAGTAGTTGGTTTAATCCAAGGTGTTTTTATCCAACAGGCATTTGGGTCAAGGTTTGTTGGAGAATTACTTCTCATTGAAGTTGTACCTGTTATTAATTGAGCAGCTATATTCGTGTAAGATATTGAACCAAATCCCCAACAGTTTGCTTGTTCAACAGATCTGTTACCAGATTCAGCAGACAATAAAGGCAAAATCGTTTGGGCATTTGTAAATGCAGTTAAACTCGTTAAAAGGACTAATGCTAAAATTGCTTTTTTCATTTTATGATTTTTTATGATTTTAATTTTATTATTACTTCAATTGATTATTCAGCGGTGCTATCTGTTAAATAGTTGAACTGAATTTGTTTTGCTAAAGTACCATAGTTTTTTGAAATACTACCAAAGCTTACTATTATGCCTTTGATATGTGCAGGAACCATAAATTTAGTTTGGAAGCTCTCATTCATGCCATGTAAACCTTGGTAGAAAACTATTTTACCATCGTCAGAAGTTACTTTTATAGTACTGTTAATTGGTGCAATGGTTTCTAAACCCGCAACATTCATTGTAAATTCTTTGCTGGTCTTCCAATCAAAATTTTCTTGAACTCTAATTTCGGCAAATTTACTTGCATCTTGAGTCTGGGTTTTTGAAGTTGGAGTTACTCTGTCCATTAAGTCTTTTTTACATGAGCTTAATCCTAATACTGCGATGGCTGCAATGATCATTAAATTTTTCATATAGTTTATTTTTAGTTGTTATTTGCTTTTCTTTACTAATACAAACTAGGAGCCAAGTAGAAATTATGCTGTGCCAAACCTATAAGTAGCTTACAGATAGGAGTTTAAATAATTTTATAGATAGTTTTAGTTATGCTCCAAAATGAAATAATGTTTCAAAAAGATTTAAATGTCCCAAAAAGAGATAGTTTTCAGGGCGTATCAGGCAAAAAATAATAAACAAAAAAAGCCATCGTACATTACGATGGCTTTTTAAAAATAGCTAATTTTTTTAACTATGGAACAAAGAGTTTAGTTACATTGCGGTACCCAGAATTATCCTGATACCAATCTGTATACAAGGTTCCATTGCTTTGCGCCCATTCTGCAAATTTCAAATAAGCAGAAACAAAATCATTGGTGGTATGGGTATAAGGAATAGAGCTCGTAACATTTAAAGCCCATGGTAAATTACCTTCTGTTTTATAATACCTGCCAGAAGCAGGGATGCTATTATCTTGCATCTGCCCAAAAAAGCTGGTGTTTACTTTCGCACTTGGCACATAATTTGGCAAATGTAATTCCTTGCCCCTCACTTGATCAATAATAATATATGGATTAAAAGATACATCAGATATCGCTATCATTTGGCCACTTGTACTAGTAAAGGTAATATTGATAGAGGTTGTATCTGGCGCCACTCTTGGGTTTGCTGGGATAGTATTAGAACCACTTCCTCCTGGCGATGGCAACACTTTTTGTGCATCATCAAATACAATTACATTGGCATTCGTTTGACCATTCTCTAATCCGCTTGCTGCGTTGTTTAACCAAGTTGCCCCATGGTATTTGGCGCCTGTAACTTCAGTAACTTTTGTGTTAACCAAATTGTCTAACTGAAAAGCAAATCCATTGCGAAAACTTGCTCCAATTGCCCTTGTAACAAATTGCCCTTTCATCTCAACTACCTTGTTTGCCGCATTCGTCACTAAATTATATCTATAATCAATCACCAAATCATTAAAATCATAATCGCCCGTCGCTGGCCATAAATCTTCAAACATTAAAGTGCCATATCCTGCTGCTGGATACCAATTATTATAAGCTCGTGTAGCATCATTTGGATAAGCATCGTCGGCATCTGCAACGCCATCGGCATCCGAATCTATAATTAAGGCCGCTGGAAAACAACTATTACTTGGGTCTGCCCAATAGGTTCCTGGAATAACAATGTTGTCTCCAATAATTCTTGAGTTGCCGCCGTTTCCTGCAAAACTTATCATAACTTTAAAAACTTGATTTGAATTGGCAATAGCTACAGGCATAGGTACCGAAATGTTTAAATCCCCCGTATTGATAACTGCCCAATCATAAGTAGAGAATACCACTGGTGTGCCTTCTTTGGCTGAATTACCACCAGTTGCTAAATAAGGAATATACGAAAAAATTAGCGACCTAGTTGAACCATTGGCTGCAGATAGTCTTGTACGCAAAGTAATATTTGCCGATCCTGGTTTTACCCAAGGTGATTTAATCCAAAATGCATTTGGTAAAGGATTACTCGCCGCGCCACTTTGAAACGATTAAACGCCATTTAAAACATTTGTACTTTGATAGCTTACTCCGCCAAATACCCAGCAATTGGCAATATCATAATTGCGGTTATTAGTAGTGCTTTGTGAACTGGCAGAATTTTCACACGTTAAGGTAACCGATTGCGCCTGACTTACATTTAGTGCTAAAAGTAATGCGGCAATTGATGCTATTATTTTTTTCATGTCTTTAAATTTATTAGTTTTCTGGATAATCTATAATATAATCCATGTTTATTGTGCTTCCACTTATTACGTACATTTTAGAAATCGATCCAAAGGTGAGCTTAATTGAGTCTTGTGAGGTTGGAATCTCCAACTTTAGAGAAATTGTCTCACTCATTAAATGACTACCCATATAATGGATTGCGCCACTTACTTTTTCACTTAATTTTAAAGTTCCAGAAATGTTTTGATTTATTAAACCGAAAACATTTACCGTAACCTTCTTAGTTGTTCCCCAATTAAAACTCGGACTAGTTACTAAATCGGCAAATTTTTTGTTGCTTTGTGTATCTTCTTTTGGTGGAAGTTCTGGCATTTTTAAACAAGCCGAAAAGCTTATTAAAACTGCAATACTTAGTATCGCAAAAAATTTATTTAGTGTCTCACTCTTCATATAAGCAAATTTATGAAATTTATTAATACTTGCTGTTTTATTCTGGGTTTTCTACCGTAAAATCGAAATCAATTTGTTTCTTACTTGTAATATACTTTTTATTGATACTTCCGTATTGAACCAAAATTTCTTTCTGATCAATTGGAATAATAAATTTAGTTGTTAAAGATTGATTCATTTGATGCAAGGATGTAAAGTAAATAGATTTGCCATCTACAGAAGTAACCTTCAAGGTGTTTGTTATTATTGCTTCGGTTGGTAAGCCTTTTACAATTAGTGTAAATTTATGGGTGGTTTCCCAATTAAAATTTGGGTCGGTCTTAATCTCTTTAAAATTCTTTGCAACTGCGATTGGTTCAGGCGTTAAATCTTCACTTCCTTTTTTACATGAACTTGCAATCAATGCAATGGCTGCAAATAGATAAATTAATCTTCTCATAAGTTTGTTGTTTTGATATTTGTAATCTATAGTACAATCAAGGTGCCATTTCATATTCCTACTGCAAATTCAACGAAACTTGCTTGTTTTTAACTAAGTATAGTTTTTATTTTTTTTTAATATGTATAAAATTATTTTAATGTTGGTTCAAAACGGGACTAATATTCCTATTTGGGGTTATAAGCGAATTGGTATTGCCTTTAAATGAATTATAAATTCTCGTCTTTAAACGGTACTTTTGTAATATAATTCAATAACAATGGCAGGTACCGAATTTTATGGCGCTGAGGAGCGCAAAGAAATAAACGATGTGCTGGAAACAGGCATCTTTTTTAGATTTAACCACGATGCCCAAAGAAATGGCATTTGGAAAGCAAAAGAGTTTGAAGTTGAAGTGGCAAAGTTAGTGGGTGCTAAATATGCACACGCCGTTTCTAGCGGAAGTACCGCCGTTTCATGCGCATTGGCTGCTGCAGGAATTGGCGCTGGCGACGAGGTAATTGTTCCGCCTTTTACGTATATAGCAAGTGTTGAAGCTGTAATATTTGCGGGTGCCTTACCTGTTTTTGCAGAAATTGATGAAACGCTTTGTCTAAGCGCAGATGGAATTAAAAAAGCAATAACGCCTAAAACCAAAGCCATTTTATTGGTGCACATGTGTGGCCAAATGGCTCAAATGGACCAAATTATGCAAGTGGTTAAAGAGCATAATTTAGTGCTAGTGGAAGATGCAGGACAAGCAATGGCTGCTAGTTACCAAGGTGTATCAACAGGTTTATTTGGTAAAACAGGGTGCTATAGTTTCGACTTCTTTAAAATTGCCACTGCCGGCGAAGGTGGGGTTATGGTTACCAACGATGAAGCTGCTTATAAATTAGCCGATAATTATTCCGATCATGGGCACAATCACCAAGGAAATAACCGTGGTATGGAAAATCACCCTGTCCTTGGATTTAATTATAGAATTTCTGAGTTGCATGCAGCAATAGGTTTGGCTCAAACCCGTCGTGTACCTATGATTCGCGAAAAGAACAACTTACATAAGGTGCATTTAATGAACGAACTAGGTAAGATTTCTGGAGTAAGTTTTGCCACCATTCCTGATCCAAATGGCGATTCGGCAACCTTCTTAAATATGTTGCTACCTAATACAGAGGTTGCCATGAAAGTGGTAGAAGAATTTAATAAAAATGGTGTAGCTGGCTTTAATTATTGGTTTACCAATATGTACCATTTTATTAACCAATGGTCGCATATTAAGGAAGGTAAAGTAGCTGCAAGAACCAATGTGCAATTATTGGGTGCGCCGCAAGATTATCAAAATATGGAATTGCCTAAAACGCAAGAAACCATTGGTCGCTTAATTTCATTTGGTATTAAGGCAGGATGGACAGATAAGGAAGTTGCTGAGTTGGTACAAAAAATGACTGCTTGCATCAACGCTGTATTGGTTCAGACCGCTTAATTGTTTTTAAAATCATGAGTCATAAGAATTTTAAATCCATAGAAAAAACCGTTTTTGGTCGGGGTAGCTTTAACCAATTAGCCCAAATTGTTGAACCCATTAGAACGCGCAACCAGCAATATTTTGTTTATATTGTAGATCATTATTTTAAGGGCAAAAGCCTTGAAAACCGTTTGCAGCAAAGGCAAGAGGATACCGTTTATTTTATAGACGTAGATCCGCACGAGCCTACTACCGAGCAAATTGATCAACTTAGAGACCAAATATTAAGCAACAAAGGTTTGCCCAGCGGAGTTATTGGCATTGGTGGCGGCAGTATTATGGATATTGGCAAGGCCTTGGCTTTAATGCTTTGCAATGAAGGTCCATCTCAAAATTACCAAGGTCTGAACCTAATAAAAAATCCAGGAGTGTACCATTTGGGGGTTCCTACAATTTCTGGAACAGGCGCAGAATGTAGCATGACTGCTGTGTTAACTGGTCCTGAGAAAAAGCTCGGACTTAAGTGCGATTGGACCATCTTTGATCAGGTGATTTTGGACTCTGAGTTAACAGCAAGCGTTCCAGTAGATAAATGGTTTTATACCGGAATGGATACTTTTATTCATTGCATAGAAAGTAGAGATGGCATTTTAAACAATGCTTATAGCATGGCTTATGGCGAGCAATCTTTAAAATTATGTAGAGACATTTATTCAAGCGAAAACTCGGGACAATCGCCAGAGAACGACGATAAATTAATGGTGGCTTCTTTAATGGGTGGCTTAAGTTTAACCTATTCCGAAGTAGGTGTTTGTCATGCTTTGAGTTATGGCTTAAGCAAAATTTTTGGCGAAAAACATTGTTTTGCCAATTGCTTAGCCTTTCAACATTTGGGCGATTTTTACCCCGAGGGTGTGGCCGAATTTAAAACCATGTTGGTGAAACATCATATTGAACTGCCGCAAAATTTAGCCGCCAATTGGTCTGATGCAGAAATTACTGCCATGGCCCATGTAGCCTATAACTTACCGCACATGTGGAACCATGCCTTGGGAACAGATTGGAAAGATATAATGACCATCGAACGAATTGAAGGTTTGTTTAGAAGATTGTAAACTTAAAGTAGAAAAGTATCATTCTAATATAGAATTTGTTAAACATATAGCTGATGAATGCGGCTTTATACTAAATTATACGAATGGTTTTGAGTACAATCAATTTTATGAGAACATTGTTCTAAGAAAAGCTGTTGAACGCAGCATTGAAATAATTAGTGAAACGTGTAAAAAAAGCTGAATTTTTAAAATACGAATATGACAAAAATAGTTAAAGTAGGAAATATTGAATGTGGAAGCGATGAGTTGTTCCTAATTTCTGGACCTTGTGTAATTGAGGACGAATCTATCATGATGAAAACTGCTGAGAAACTGAAAGAGGTTTCTGAGAAGTTAAACATCAAAATGATTTATAAATCCTCTTTTCAAAAGGATAATCGCAGCTCGTTAAAATATTATGATGGTCCGGGTTTAGATAAAGGCGTAAAAATTCTTGCCAAAGTAAAAGAGCAATTTGGCTTTTCTTTGTTAACCGATATTCATTATCCAGATCAAGCTGCTGCGGCAGGTGAGGTTTGCGATGTGTTGCAAATTCCTGCTTACCTATGTATGCAATCTACTTTAATGGTGGCAGCAGCAAAAACAGGTAGGGTTATCAATATCAAGCACGGCCAATTTTTGGCGCCAGAAAACATGAAACACCCCGTTCAAAAGTGCATTGATGCCGGTAACAACCAAATTATCTTGACAGAAAGAGGTTATACTTTTGGCTACAACGACATGATTGTAGACCCTAGAAGTTTTTTCTTATTGGGTCAAATTGGTTATCCTGTGGTTTTTGATATTACCCATGCCATTCGCAAATATGGCATTCCAAGTGCAGATGCAAAGGGCGGTGCAAGAGAATTCTTGCCAGTTTTGAGTAGGGCAGGGGTAGCAGCCGGTGTAGATGGAGTTTTTATTGAAACACACCCAGATCCAGCTAGCGCACTTTGCGATGCAGCTTCCCAATTAAGTGTTTATCAACTAGAAGAATTTTTGAAGCCCTTAATCGATATTCATGCACTTGAAGTTAGTTACAGAGCGAAAAACTAAAATGCTAAGGCCATGAAATCTAAATTAACCATCTTATTTTCCTTTTTATTCCTTTCAAAATTTGGTTCAGCCCAATACGAACCTGCCTACACAACCAAAGCAGATAAGTCACTTTATGCCACTTATTTGGGCTTAGGAACTGGTATTAAAGGAAAATATGGCATTTTGGGCATTGATTTTGGAATGAGGTTAAGCGAAAAAACGCTCGCTGAAGTAAATTTAGGACTTGGCTTATGGGGTTATAAATCTGGCGTATCTTTCACCACATTTGCGGGTAAAAATAATACCTGGTGTCCCAGCATTGGGTTTACAAGAAATTACGGTCTGAACCAATTTTTGTATGCGCCAGAAGTGAGGTCTATTTATGATGGAGATGCGTTTATGTTAGAAAAAACACTGCTGAATTTTAAGCCAATAAATGTGTTGCACTTAAGTGTTCAAAGGCAATTTTTAAATAAAAAAGGAAACCGGTTTTTTGTGGAATTGGGTATTTCAATGGCACTTAACGAAGTAAATGTGGAATTTGATGAGGCTTTTGTTAAAGATGGTATCAATGGTGCCTGGCCATTTTCTACAAAAGAGTTAAGGTTTACTTCCAAGCAACTCAATAGTTTTAAACAACAATCGCCAGGCGGAATAAACATAAGCGTTGGCTATCAATTTGGAATGGGGAAATTTAATTAGCCCTATTTTAGCAATTTTCGATTTTAAGCCTATTTTTGCGCAAAAGCATTTATAACAAGTTTATACCATGGAATTATACTTAGATTCAGCAAACCTGAAAGAAATTGAAGAAGCATTTAAATTAGGCTTCTTAAATGGGTTAACCACAACGCCTACCTTTATGCAACGCGAAGGTATTACCGACGTGGATGCCATGATTGTTAAATTATCTAAAATTGTACCTGTTCTTCAAATAGAAGCATTAGGAGATACTGCAGAAGATGTTTTGGCAGAAGCTAAACGCCAATTGGCTTTGGGACTCGATCCTAAAAAGACAGTGTTTAAAATACCTGTTTCCCTAGAAGGTGTGCGTGCTTGTAAAATGCTTCGCAACGAGGGTTTATTGGTCAACGTACATTTAGTGTATACCCTACAACAAGCTTATATGGCCATGCATGCAGGTGCCACTTATGTTTGCCCATTAGTGGGTCGCTTGCAAGACCAAGGTCACGATGCCCTAGATCTAGTAGCTCAAATTGTGGATGCAGTAGATCATTATGGGTATGATACCAAAGTGATGTTCTCTTCGGTTCGCACCATGGAACACATTAGAAACGCCATCAACCTGGGTGTTCATACCATTACTGTTCCATTAAAAATAATGAAACAGCTAACCGAAAATCATTTTACAACAGTTGGTACCGACCAATTTATTCACGATACCCGCTTAATGACTGTTAGGGTAAAGGAAGCCATTAATGCAGTAAATCCTACCGTATTGGCCGAAACCACCTTGGTGGATGCCATCGTTAAAATGACCGAATTTGGTTTTGGCGCAATTACCGTTGTAAATGCAGATGGAAGCCTAAAAGGAGTCTTTACTGATGGCGATTTACGCCGCAAAATTCAAACCGATGGCAGAGATGTATTAGGCAAAACTATGGGTAGCTTTACTTATGGTTCTGCAGTTTCTATCGAAAGTTCAGCCTTATTAAATGAAGCAGCGGGCTTATTTAAATCAACCAAAGTAGATACCATCCTGGTTACAGAAAATGGCAAACCAATTGGTATGATTGATATACAAGATTTGGAAGATTAGTCTTCCCTTTTTTTTTTTTGACCACTCCATTTTGGAGTGGTCTTTTTGTTTATAAGAGCCTAATAAAGACATTAAATACTGACCCAATTTTTGAATATAGATTTAATTAAAAATGCTATGCCCACAATAATCCATATCGAATCTTTATTCACCCAAATTGGGGGTGTGTTTTGTACACCTATTAACTTGTTGGCTTCTAAATTATCTGAGGTGAAGGCCTTTGTGTTCGATTGGGATGGCGTGTTTAATAATGCCGCTAAAAATGAAAACAAAAGCAGTACTTTCAATGAGGTAGATAGTATGGGAACCAATATGCTTCGGTTTAGTTATTTTTTGAACCAAAACACATTACCCAAAACAGCCATTATTTCTGGAGAGAAAAATGAAATGGCTTTCTATTTTGCCCAGAGAGAGCATTTCGACGGATGTTATTTTAAGGTGCCTCATAAGATAATTGCTTTAGACCACTTTTGCCAACAACATAATATTAAAGCATCCGAGGTTTGTTATGTATTTGATGATGTGCTCGATTTAAGCATTGCCAAGGTATGCGGACTAAAAATTGGAATTAACCGAAAAGCAAATCCGCTGTTCAAAAATTATTTGGTTCAGAACAATTTGGTAGATTATATAACGGCACACGAGAGTGGTAATTTTGCTGTTCGCGAAACGAGTGAAATGTTAATAGGACTTTATGGTAATTTTGATCAATGTATGGATGAACGTTGCAATTTTTCTCCAATTTACCAGACTTACTTAGCCCAAAGACAAGCCCAAGTTACACAGTTTTTTACTATAACAGATGGTATCATTGTAGCTGGAAAATTACCTCAATAAAGGGAATAAAAGCCTCCCATTAAACGGACTAATTTACCTAAATAAATAAATAAATAGCCTAATGGTAATTTGAATGGGTTAAATTTTCTTTATATATTCTAAGCTTAATTGCTGCGAGCTTCTGTCTAATGGATTATCTCCTTTCGACTTAAATTCTATGTCATTAATGCCATCCACAATTCTAGCTTTTAAATGGTCATTCCATTGCAACTCAAAAATATCGTTCAGTATTTTTTGATTGCCTAAATCGTAAACAGGGAAGGCACACTCAATTCTATTCATCAAATTTCTACTCATCCAATCTGCCGACGATAAATAGATTTTCTCCTTTTGATTGTTGCAAAAAATGAACACCCGCGAATGCTCCAAAAACCTATCAATAATGCTTATTACCTCAATGTTTTCGCTGCTATTGGGTATGCCAGCCACTAGGCAACAAATGCCTCTAATAATTAATTGAATTTTCACCCCAGCATTGCTCGCCTCATAAAGTTTCTTTATAATATCGGTATCAACCAAGGAGTTCATTTTTGCTTTTATATAGGCTGGTTTACCCAACTTGGCATTCATTGTCTCCTGTTCAATAAGCGCAATAAATTGCTTCTTCATAAAATCAGGTGCAACCAAAATATGCTTAAATCCACTGCGCTTTAAATCAACAAAAAGGATATCGGTTAGGGCATCAATTTCATCGGTAATTCTTGCATCCTTGGTAAACAAGCTAAAATCACTGTATATACGAGCCGTTACACCATTATAGTTTCCTGTTGATAAATGGGCATATTTAACCACCTTATTATCTTCTTTTCTATATATTAAACATAGCTTGCTATGCACCTTTTGTCCTGCTTTTCCAAATTGAACCAGCGCCCCTGCTTCCTGCAATTTGTTGGTCCAATAAATATTAGATTCTTCATCAAATCGTGCTTGCAATTCCATTAGCACCACAACTTTTTTGCCATTCTTAACAGCATTAATCAAGGCGTTTACCACATTGCTATGCTTGGCTACTCTATATAATGTGATTAAAACAGTAGTAACCTTTGGATCAATGGCTGCCTCCCTTAAAAGCCTAATCAAATAATCAAAACTTTGATAAGGTTGGTGCAACAAAATATCCTTTTTACTAATGGCGCTAAACATCGATTTTTCCTGCTCAAATTCCTTTACTGCCACCTGCACCAATGCTGGGTAATAGGCCTCATTTGGACCAACCTTGGGGAAGTCCATAAAGTCTTTAAAATTATGGTACCTACCTCCAGGAATCAAATTCACGTTTTTGAGGTCCAATTTTTTAATCAAAAACTCTAACATGTCCTTTGGCATCGACTCATCATAAACAAATCGCGTGGGTAAGCCCCTTGACCTTTGTTTTAAACTCTTTTGAATTTTATCCAACAGGTTAACAGAATAATCATTTTCGTCGTGCGTAATTTCATATTCTGCATCTCGCGTTAATTTAATGATATAGGATTCAAATTCTTCAAAATCGAAAATGGAAAATATCCGTTTAAGGTTAATCTTTATGATATTCTCTAATAAGATTATATGTTGCCCAGATTCATTTTGTGGAAGGGTGAAGAAACGATTGATAATACCAGAGGGAACTTCAATTATAGCATGTTTTGGATCTTGTCCTGATACACTACCACGCATTCTTACCGCCAGGTAAATACTTCTATCCCGCATGTGTGGAATATGCCTAAGATTGTCAATAACAACAGGGAAAAGATGGTTAATAACCTGATTAACGAAATATTGCTTGATAATACCTAATTCATCCTCAGTGACTTGGTTCTCCTCTACAATAAAAATTTTATGAGAATTAAGCTTAGGTATAATTTGATCCTCAAAAATAGCGGTAAATTTGTCTTGCAATACCATGACGGTCCTTTGAATTTCAGACAAAATTTCATCTGGTGAGGATTGGTATTCAGAAATTGGCTTTTTTCCATTTATTTTTTGTAGCCGCCTTATTTGCGCCACCCTAACCCTAAAAAACTCGTCCAAATTGGAAGAAAAAATAGCCAAAAACTTAATGCGCTCCATAAAGGGAGTATGCATGCTCTCGGCCTCTTGTAAGACGCGCTCGTTAAAATGCAGCCAACTAATTTCCCTGTCCTTAAATAAATGACCTTTTCTTTCCTTAATCATTGAAATACAAAACTAACTCATAATAAATCTTAAAATCAAGGTAAAAAACACAATTTAAAGTTAATAAATCGTTAACTGTTGCATATTAACATCAAAAAAAGGCATCATTGTTGTAAAAGTTTTGTAAATTGTATTCATATGAAAAAGCAATTCATGGTAGAAATTTTTCTGCCCAACGATATTGATCTAGATTTTATGCGCATGATTCCTGCACATAGGGCCTATATTAACGAACTTATTGCCGCAGGACAAATATTATCTTACTCCATCAGTTTCGATCGCAGCAAAGGTTGGATCATTTTTCTTTCGGAAAGAGCAGATGAGGTGCTCGATATTGTGCAACAATTCCCAATTCACCAATTTATTACCATCGAAATAAATGAACTTTTTATCCACGATGGCGAGGCATACCGTTTTCCAAAACTTAATTTTAACTAGTTTTTTTGGCAGTTTAATAGAAATATTCTGGCGCTAGGATGTTTGTAGTATGTAAAGTTTAAAGATGCAACACGGCTAATGGATAGGCGTATAGTTTTAATCTAATGGTGAATATGAATCACGATTGCAGATTAGAGAAAAAGCCTTTTAGTCTTATTTTACCCACCATATTCTACATAGAGCCACTTTTTTGGGTCTAATCAACAAGTAGTTTTTTGTAGCTAATAATTTATAGCACCTCAATTTTCTATTTTGGGTCTATATCAACAAGTAGTTTTTTGTAGCTAATAATTTATCGCACCTCAATTTTCTATTTTGGGTCTAATCAACAAGTAGTTTTTTGTAGCTAACTTGGCCTGATAAATCACTTAATTTTACCAAGTAAATTCCGCTTGCAACCATCAGCTTCACTTCATTTTGGCTGCCTTCAATTTTTTCGGTCTGAACCAATTCTCCTTGCAAATTATATAGCTCAAATGCCAAGTCCGACTGGTTCTGCAGCCTATTAATATGTACTAGATTCCTCGCTGGATTTGGATATAGTTGAATGCTATTTGCCCAACCATTTTCACCTATTCCCTCTAAAATAGCAAATCGTAATTTTAAAACCCTACTTTGATAAGGACCTAAATTAATTTTTATGGGATAGTAATCCTGTTTCGGAATAACAGAAAAACTAGAATCATTTAATAAATCTACCACCAAATTAGATCCCTTTGTTAGGTTGCTTGGAACCCAATTGAATTGAATATCAGTTTTCATTAGTCCCGTTGGATTAACTAATACAATCACTTCACTTTCTAAACTTCTATAATAACTCAAAACCTCTGTATGGGTGGTAATTAAATTGCTATGATTACCTTTTTGCAAACTTAAATTTTCATTTCTTACCTCGATAAGTTTCCTATAATGATTCCACAAGGAATTAGGATCAGCCTTTTCTGTACTTACATTGTAATTGGTATAATTGGAGTTTAATGCCCGCCAAGGATTTCCTGTGGAGAAACCCGCATTGGTGCCATTATTCCATTGCATAGGTCGCCTTATATTTTCATCTGGTTTTGCGCCTTTCATGCCTATCTCTTCGCCATAATATACAAAAGGAACACCGCCTTGGGTGAGCATAGCACTTGCCGCCGCTTTCATCATACCTAGGTTCCCAGAGAAAATATCAAAAACACGGTTCTGATCGTGGTTGGTTAAGAAGCCTCCATATTGGTTTGTGTCAAAAATTTGCTTGCCATCCTCCATTGCCAAACGAATGCTGTTAGCATTGCCAGATTTTATGCCATACATGGTTGCGTCCGACAAGCCAAAGTCGAAACACATATCGAGCGCACCTTTATACAATGCCAGGGTTTGGGGTGTATCCCAAACCTCCCCAATTAACAATGAACTGTGGTTCCATGATTTACAACTGTCGTTAAACTCCCTCCAAAATTCAATAGTCTTTGGATGGTTCTTTAATACTGTTCCTTCTTCATAAATATACATTGCCGCATCTAACCTAAATCCATCTACCCCAATATCTTTTAACCAGTACTTTGCTGCTGCAAACAGGCTATCTTTTACGGGTTTATATTCATAGTTTAAATCTGGCATCCCACTCCAAAATAAAGCATAATAATTGCTTCCATTTTTAGGATGCCAAATTTGTTGCCCCCACGGACCCGTTCCACTGGGCGGACTGGTATTCCACCTATAAAAGTTTCGATAAAATGAATCGTTGGCAGCAGATTTTATAAACCAAGGATGTTGATTAGAACTGTGGTTCATTACAAAATCCATGATCACTTTTATTCCTCTGCTATGGGCTTGGTTCAGCAAATCCTTGAATTCGTTTAAGCTGCCAAATTGCGGATTCAAGGTTAGGTAATTGGTTACATCATAACCATGGTAACTCGGACTAGCATTAATGGGCATTAGCCATACAAGACCAATTCCTAAGTCCTCTTTATTGTTTGCTAGGCCATCATTTAAATAGCTAAGCTTTTGGTTCAGCCCGTTAAAATCTCCTATGCCATCACCATTGCTATCGTAAAAACTACGCACAAATACCTCGTAAGCAGTCACATTATTCCACCATTTTACTTGAGAATATACTTTGAAATTTAGGGAGCCGCTAAGCAATAAAAGCAAAATCAATTTTTTCATAAATTATAATTATTCAAAATGTAACAAGCAAATTTTATCAAAAAAACGCTCAACAAAATGCATAAAGCAACGTTACTTTAATAAGATAACCCAATAAAGGTAACCCAATAAAGGTAACTCAATAACGGTAACTAAATAAAGGTAACTCAATAAAGGTAACCCAATAAAGGTAACTCAATAAAGATAACTCAATAAAGGTAACCCAATAAAGGTAACCCAATAAAGGTAATCCAATAAAGGTAACCCAATAAAGGTAATCCAATAAAGATAACTCAATAAAGATAACTCAATAAAGGTAACCCAATAAAGGTAACTCAATAAAGGTAATCCAATAAAGGTAACTCAAAAAAGATAACTCAATAAAGATAATCCAATAAAGGTAACCCAATAAAGGTAACTCAATAAAGGTAACTCAAAAAAGATAACTCAATAAAGATAACTCAAAAAAGATAGCTCAAAAAAGTTAACTCAATAAAGGTAACCCAATAAAGGTAACTCAATAAAGGTAATCCAATAAAGATAACTCAATAAAGGTAACTCAATAAAGATAACTCAAAAAAGTTAACTCAATAAAGATAATCCAATAAAGGTAACTCAATAAAGGTAACTCAAAAAAGATAATCCAATAAAGGTAACCCAATAAAGGTAACTCAATAAAGGTAACTCAAAAAAGATAGCTCAAAAAAGTTAACTCAATAAAGGTAACCCAATAAAGGTAACTCAATAAAGGTAACTCGAAAAAGATAACTCAAAAAAGTTAACTCAATAAAGGTAATCCAATAAAGATAACTCAATAAAGGTAACCCAATAAAGGTAATCCAATAAAGGTAATCCAATAAAGATAACTCAATAAAGGTAACCCAATAAAGGTAATCCAATAAAGGTAACCCAATAAAGGTAACCCAATAAAGGTAACCCAATAAAGATAACTCAATATGGTTTTTTATATAAAATACATCGTTTTGGCGCTTGGCGAATAAGCGGATTATGTAGGTCAATTTTTTCAACCACCTAAAAGCTAAATGCGTTGCACATAGTTTCAATTAACCACTGCACCCGCTTTTTTGCTATACCGCTGTTGAACTAAACCTATGTTAGCTTTCATTTATTTTTGTATATTTCAAATATATATCATAAATAATATGACAACTAAAAAAAGAATCCTGAAGAATTAGGAGAGAACAATTTGATTAATCAGGCCAAACTCGAGGTGCCTGGTTTTGCCGAGCTTATGTATCGTTTTGAGCGAACAATTTCGGTTTTAGGAAGAAGCCCAATTACCTTCTCCTGTTATTCGCGCCATGTTGCGGCTTTGTCGCTAT
>JAWXAZ010000116.1:0-16404 GCA_034439755.1 bacterium | reverse complement strand
GATCATATGCTTTACTTGTAGCACAATATTACGAATTTGGTTTGAACCAAAAACACAAATATTAAAATAGGTCTTAAATGCTGATCATATGCTTTACTTGTAGCACAATATGACGAATTTGGTTTGAACCAAAAACACAAATATTAAAATAGGTCTTAAATGCTTTTGGTAATTGCCTTAAATGGCTAAAAATGAAAGTTGAGAACAAGGTTATAAGACGACATATTAACCCTGTTGATGATTGATTTATCTTGGTTGTAGGTGTTTCCAATTTTGCCTTTGTAGGCATACAAAAATTGTGCGTCGATGCCTTTAAAATAGCCTTTAAATTGGCATCTAATATCTAAGTTTGTTTGAAAATACGAAGGCATTCCATATTTATTGAGCGCAATGTTTTTAATGTTGGGCAGATAATAATGGCCGTATGAATATTCTATTTTAAGCCTAGAGTTTGCAAAGGTTTTATTGGCCACCAAATTAATGGCCTGCACATCGCCACAGCCCTCATTTCTTTCTCTAGGCATGTAGGTAAAAAACGGCTCACGTCCCCATTCGCGCGGCATTAGGAATCTTCCATCCTTGGTAATGCGGTTATAATTTATAAAAGCCTGCCACTTCTTGGGCCATTCAATTCCTAAGTGGCCACCAAAGGTTCTTGCGAGGCTGCCTTTTGGTAAGTAAGCCAAAGTTTGGTTTGCGTTACCGCCATTGTTTGCGGCATGTTGTTCTATGTATTGCACGCCGTAAAGTATGTTTCTATGTGCGTTAATTGCAATGGAGCCTTCTGCTTGGGCAAGGCTTGTGTTGAAAACATTTTCTACATATTGGTTCAGCAATTGAATTTTGTTGTTGCTGGTAAAACTGTATGTAGCGGCCAAAAGAAAGATGCCTTTGGTTGAAATTTGATTTGGGGAGGGCGATTTGCTGCCATCGGGGTTGGTTCCTGTTCCAAAAAGGCCAATGGTTTCTTTTATGCTGAACCAATCAATGGTGCCTCTTGGGGCAATGCCATGCAACCATGCGGAAGTTATTTTTAGTTTCTGAATTTCGTTGAAGTCTAATATGGCGCCTTCTACCATGGTGGGTCTCATTCTGCCATCCTGTGGATTTATAAATGGACTTTTAAAGTCTTGTTTACCAAACTTGATGAACGATTTTTTATAGGTGTATTTGAGGTATACCTCTTCTAGTCTGCTCATCATGGTTTTTGTGGCAGGATTTAGCACATTAAATTGCGCCAATTCGTAGCGACTTCCTTGCTTGGTGCTTGAGTCTAATTTGGTGAAATCGCTTGAGTAAAGATTGTCTATAAAGTAGCCACTTAAACCTGCCTGAAAACCCTTTATTTTAGCAGATTCGTAGCCAATTCCCATGCCAAATGCGTTGGCATAAAAGTTGCTTAGGGAGCCTTTGTTATCTGTGGCCATAAAATAGTACCTGGCGCTACCAGAGAACTGGCCAAATTTAAAAAGACTTTGCAAAGATTTTGACGTGTCTTTTTGCTCTGTTTGCGGCTTTAAATTTGGAGTGGCTATTTGTAAATTTAGAGTGGCTATTTGTTCTTCTATTTTAACCGAAGACACAAATAGCATGAGGGCAAATCCAAGTTTTATGGCATAGGAGAAATGAATGGTTGAATCCATCTCTTTCTGGCTGCAAATATGAAAGTGCAAAGTGTTTTTTGTAAAATATAAACGGCGACGTGATTGGTTCAGACCGAAATGGTTTTTGCTTATAACAAGGTGGTTGGACAAACGTAATCTGTGGTGTTGAACTTGTTTGAGTCTTTAATTGCTTTAAATCCGCCATCTACATCTATGAGGTTGTTATAGCCCCTTGCTCTTAAAATGGACGTAAAAATCATGGAACGGTAACCGCCTTGGCAATGCACGTAATAGGTTTTAGATTTATCTATGGCAAGCATGCTTTCGTTAATAAAATCTAGTGGTGCGTTAGTGGCTTGTTTAATGTGTTCCGAAAGGTACTCGCTCGATTTTCTAACATCTAAAATATGGATGTTTGGATTGGCTACTTCTGCATTGGCAAACTCTGCTACTGTAACGGTTTCAATGGTGTCTACTTCTTTACCGGCTTTGTGCCAAGCTTCAAAGCCACCATTTAGAAAACCAATGGCATGGTCGTAACCAACACGTGCCAGGCGCGTAACAATTTCCATTTCTCTGCCTTTGTCTGCAACAATTAATATTTCTTGTTTAATATCTGGAATTAGCGCGCCTACCCAAGGGGCGAAACCGCCATCGATGCCAATGCTAATGGAGTTTGGAATAAAACCTTTGGCAAAAACTTGCGGTTTGCGTGTATCTAAAATAAGGGCGCCTGTTTCGTTTGCGGCTGCCTCAAAAGCTTCTGGACTTAGGGCTTGTGTTCCTCTTTCTAGGATATCGCTAATGCTATCGTAACCTTGAATGTTCATCATTACATTCTTTGGAAAATAGGCAGGTGGCGGCATTAAACCGGTTAGTACTTCTTTAATAAATTCTTCTTTACCCATGTTTGCTCTAAGGGCGTAATTTGTTTCTTTTTGGTGACCAAGGGTGTCGTAAGTTTCCTTGCTCATGTTTTTTCCGCAGGCAGAGCCGGCGCCATGTGCAGGGTAAACGATGAGGTTGTTGCTTAAGGGCATAATCTTGTTGCGCAATGAATCGAAGAGGTGTGCTGCAAGAATATCTTGTGTTAGTTCTTCTACCACTTCTTGGGCCAAATCTGGTCGGCCTACATCGCCAATAAAGAGGGTGTCGCCGGTAAAAATGGCTTTCTCATTTCCGTTTTCATCTATTAACAAGTAACAAGCACTTTCCATGGTATGGCCGGGTGTGTGCAACAACCTAAACTTGATGGCACCAACTTTAAACTCTTGTTGGTCTTCTGCAATGATGGCATCGAATCCCATTTTCATGTTGGTAGGACCATAGACAATTTGTGCACCTGTTTCCTTGGCGAGGTCTATGTGACCCGACACAAAATCGGCATGGAAATGCGTTTCGAAAACGTATTTTATTTTGGCACCGCTTTTGGTGGCGCGTTCTGTATAGGGGGTGGTTTCGCGCAAGGGATCAATTACTACAGCCTCACCGTTCGACTCTATGTAATACGCACCCTGTGCTAAGCATCCTGTATAAATTTGTTCTATTTTCATAATTGATTTTTTGTTTTGATTAAATGATATGCAATATTCGGAATTCGCTAGAATATGTTGTGCAATTTTTGTTACACACCCTAAATTTAAGGATACGTAATGTTACTATTTTTAGCCTGGGAAAACAAGTTCTTTGAGGAGGATGTAGATTCCCATGACTAAAACGAACCATCCAAATCCTTTCTTTAATTTATTTCCATCGATGGATAAAGAAAGTTTATTGCCTAGGATTATGCCAGCAATGGCAATGGAAGTAACAAGGAGCAATAGGTTCCAGTTCATGGCAAAATGACCTAAGTCGCCAGTAAAACCGATTAGAGATTTTGCGGCAATGATGAGGAGTGAGGTGCCAACGGCTTCTTTCATAGGCAGGCCAGTAAAAAGCACCAACGCTGGAATAATTAGAAATCCGCCACCGGCGCCAACTAAGCCTGTTATGGTTCCAACAATGGCTCCTTCTAGGAGTATCATTGGGTAGTTGAATTTTTTTTCTTGGTCTAAATTTACTGGGATAGCTTTTCTTTCGCGAATCATGCTAATGGAAGCGAATACCATAATAAAGGCAAAAAGCAATAAAAGGAAGAGGCTTTTTGTAACAATAATTTCATTGAAGGTAAATAGTTGGTTGGGAATGGCGGGCACAATAAGTTTTCTGGTGAGGTAAACGGCCGCTATGGAAGGAATGCCAAAAATTAGGGCAGTTTTTAAGTTGAGTAATCCCTGTTTATATTTGGGAATGGTGCCCACTAAGCTGGTTGTACCTACAATAAATAAAGAATAGGCAGTGGCTTCAACGGCTGGTATTTTAAATAGATACACCAAAACGGGCACCGTTAAAATGGAACCACCACCTCCAATTAATCCAAGCGAAATGCCTATCAGGGCCGATGCAAAGTATCCAAGTATTTCCATGTTTTTTAGATTGCTTGTAGCAAAGGTAGCAAGGCAAAACTAAGCCTCACGTTACAAAAGTTACACAGGCATTAAGCGAGGAGTTCTATGGCATTTCTATGCAGTTTAACTTTTTGTTTTTGCTCCATTTGTTTCAACAGCCTAGAAATAACTACCCTAGAGGAGTTGAGGTCGTTGGCAATTTGTTCGTGCGTTATAGAAATATAAGAGCTGCCAAAAGCATTCTTTTGTTTAACCAAGTAATAGGCCAAACGCTCGTCCATGCTATGAAATGCAACGCTTTTAATAACATCCAAGAGCTCTCTAAATCTCGACCTATAGGTGTCGAGCACAAAGTAATACCACGATTTATTTTTAACCATGAGTTCGTCCATGTAATCTATTGGAAGGAGAATGGCTTCGCAATCTTCGGTTACAATTGCATCCAAATCGCTTCTTTTATTTTTAGTTGCGCAAACAAAACTTAAGGCGCAGGCTTGCCCAGGTTCTAGGTAATACATAAAAAACTCCTCTCCCTCTTCGCCTTCTGTAAGCAGTTTTACCATGCCTTTGGTAATGAGCATGGTGTTCTTAAGAAACTGCCCATTTTGCATAATAATATCGCCGGCTTTAAAGGTTTTTACGAAGCCTTTAGCCGCTATTAAATCTTTAAGTTCTTCATCGAACTGCGGATAATATTTCTCTAGTTTACTTTTAATATCTTCCATTTTTCTGCTTGATTTTGTGTTTATATTAAAAATGCAAAAGGTTAATTGAAAATCGACAAAGGTTTTTACTTAATGCAATAACGGCACTTAAATTTAGTATCCAAGGATAATTAAGGATTCAACGTTTTTTAGCCTAGCAAAGGTATGCGCTAAAGCCAGAAAAAGCTACTTTCGCCACAATGAAATTGCAGGCAGGTTTGCAAAAGGCTTATGGGAAGTTCAATTGTTTATTAACAACAAACGTTACACTTTATGTTAATAGTCGAATTGGCGTTAATAGTTGCAAATACTATTTCGGTCTGAACCAAAATTTACGGAGCGTTGGTTCAAACCGAAGCGATATGAATTTAACTTAAGCTAGCAGTTAGAGCCCTGCCGAGATCGTCTATTAAATCTTCTGGATTCTCTACGCCAATAGACAAGCGCACCATTTTACCGGTGATGGATAATTGTGCACGGAGATGGGGTTCTACATCGGCATGCGTCATGGTGGCAGGGTGTTCTGCTAGGCTCTCTGTGCTTCCCAAACTTACGGCCAATTTAATGAGTTTAAGTGCGTTTAAAAACTTAAATGCTTGTGGTTCTCCGCCGGGCAAGTCGAAGCTAATCATGCCGCCATTGGTGCTGCATTGGCGTTTTTTAATGTGATAGGCAGGAACATCTTTTTCGGTGAGATTTCCTAGGTAATAAACTTTTTCTATGGCTGGGTGGTGGTTGAGGTAGGAGGCTACTTGTTCTGCATTTTGGGCAATGGCATCCATTCTCACTTTAAGTGTTTCTAAGCTGCGCATTAAGAGCCAGCCGGTGTTTGGACTAGCCATGTTGCCTAAGAAGGTTCTAAGGCCTTTTACGCGGCCCATTAAGGCATGTGAGCCAAGGCATGCGCCTGCAATTACATCGCTGTGTCCGCCAATGTATTTGGTGGCCGAGTAAAGTACTAAATCGGCTCCATGTTTTAAAGGGTGCTGCCATATTGGGCCAAGGTAGGTATTGTCAACAGCCAGGTAAACGGGCTTAGCGGGTGTGCTATAGTGTTTGGCTATTTCGCTTTTGCTTTCAATATCAACCAGGTCGTTTGTTGGGTTTGCGGGTGTTTCTATAAAGATGAGGGCTAGCTTATCTGCCAAACCAGAATCATCAATCATTTTAATGACTTGTTCTTTGGGTTGACCCACTGCGAATTCGAGGTGGTGGATGCCAAATTTAGGCAAGATTTTTTTGATGAAATGGTCGCTACCACCGTAAAGCGGACCACTAATAAGGAGTAAGTCGCCCGGTTTTAAAAACTCAAGGAGCACGGTAGTAATGGCAGACATGCCACTTTCGAATACGGCAGCTTCTTCGGCCTCATCCCAAAGGGTAAGTCTATTTTCTAGTATTTCGAGATCGGGGTTGTTAATGCGGCTATAAATAAGGCCTAATTTTTCGTTGTGTTTTGCTTCTCTGAGGCCATAAGCTACTTCAAAGAAAGCTTTTCCTTGCTCTGCGCTTTTGAAAACAAAAGTAGAGGTTTGAAAAATGGGACATTTGATGGCACCTTCCGATAATTCGGGTTTGTAGCCATACGACATCATGAGACTTTCGGGCTTCATAAATAATGGGTTCAGAACGTTAATAAAAAAATTAGAAACCAAAGGTATGAGATGCCTTTTACGTTAAATATGATTTAAGACATATTCTAGGTTAAACGAGGAGGTATGGATTAGTTTAGCGGAAAAGACAAATTGAACTCTGAGCCTTGATTTACTTGGCTTTGCACAGAAATGGTTCCTTCATTTCTTTCGATAAAATCATTTGTTAAGATAAGACCAATTCCGGCACCTCTTTCGCCATTGGTACCAAAGGTTCCTGATTGAATGTTATAGGTAAATAATTTGTCTAAAACTTCCTTGCTCATTCCTTTGCCAGTGTCTATTATTTGGATGATAGCCCTGCCATTTTCTTTGCTTGCTTTAACGGTAACATGGCCGTAATTGTTGGTAAATTTAATGGCATTAAAGATGATATTTCTAAGCACAATATCAAGGTGATTTGTGTCTACCCAAGCGGTTAAATCGCTATCGATTTCTTTTTTTACTTCAATGGATTTACTGCTGATAATTTGATGGAATAGTTGAAAATTTCTTTCTACCAATAAATCGATATTTACATGTGATTTAACCGGATTGTGTTCTCCATTCATTTGACTTTTGGCCCAGTTGAGGGTATTGTCTAGTAAGATGTTTATTGATTTTAGTTGGGCCCTAAAATTTTGTTTGAGCGCTTTAAAATCCTCCTCAGACATCACATCTTGGTCAATTAAATCGAGCACTTGCGTAAGAGAAGAAATAGGACTTCTAAGGTCGTGCGAAAGAATGGAGAATGTTTTATTTTTAAAATTGTTTAGAGACGCTAAGTTCTGGGCTTGTTTTTCTATTTCTGTTTTTTGTTGAACAATTAATTCTTTTGCTTTAACTTCTTTTACCCTGAACCTATTTACATAATAAATAAATACAATTAGTAGAATAATGGTAACGATGAGACCGATAAGCAAGAGACTTTGAAAATCGTTTTTAGCCTTTTGGATAACCTTATCTTTTTCTAATAAAGAGATTTCATTTTGTTTTTTTTCTAAAATATAATTGAATTCTATTTTGTGAGATCTTTGCACAGATTCCTCGTTAAAAATACTGTCATTGTAAATTATATATGTGCGAAGATACTGGTTAGAAAGCGTATAGTTTCCTTCCTTTTCATAAGCATCTGCTAGGTATTTAGCCCCTTCTAGCAGGTGTAATTTATTGTGAAGACTAAAGGCAAGATCATAACCTTTTTTAAGGCGAACAATTGCTTCTTTTACTTTGTTTTTTAACAGCAAGGATCTGCCCAATCCAATTTCACAAAAAGAAATTCCTCTTATTTCTTCATTGGGCTCTAATATGCTTAATGCTTCATCGTAACACAGCATAGCAGAGTCGGGCAAATTTATTTCATTGTAAACCTCTCCCAGGTTTATTAGTGCCTTTGAATAACCAAAAACAAGGTTGTTTTGGTCCTTTGCTTTTTCTTTTGCAAAATTGAAATAGTCGATTGCTTTTCTGTATTCCTTTTTTTCAAAACAAACCCCACCTAAAGCAATAGAGGATTGTATTATGCCATCATAATCGCCCAATATTATTTGCATATCGAGTGCTTTTTTGGCGTAGGCATTGGTTTCATCTAATTTTTTTAATAAATAGTAAATGCCAGCAATGTTTCCATAGCTATTAGCCATGCCCATAGAATCATTTAATTCTTCTCGTATTTGTAAAGAATTAAAATGGCTTTCTAAGGCTTCGGGATAATTTGCTTTATCAACATAAGTATTCCCAATATTGTTGTAACTATTTGCAATGCCATTAAGGTTTTTAGATTCTTTTCTAATGTTTAAACTTTCTTTATATAAAACCAAAGCAATATCTAATTTACCCAAATTGTGGTAAATAATTGCTTTGTTATTAAGTGCTGTTGCCTCGCCATAATTGTCGCCTGTTTGCCTAGCTAAATCTAATGATTGGTTAATATATTTTATGGCAGATACATTATCAGAATTTGCATGCATGCCCATTGCAAGTATTGACAGGGAATAGGTAATACCCCAATTGCATGTTATGTTTTCTGAAAGAGTTAAGCATTGCTTTGCATATTTTATGGTACTATCTGGATGAACAAAGCTAAAGGCATAGGCAAGGTCGCCTAATGTTCTAATTTTTACAGAATCGTTTAAATTTGTATGAGAAAGCTTGTATTTAAGCGCCTTAACTTTCGATACTTGTCCTAATAGATAAGTTGCGTTGATTAGCAAAATTATTAGAAGGGCAAATGAGTAGCTTAAATAGGAGTTGTGTTTGCTCATCAGAAATATCGGCCATTTATATCGTCAAAGGTACTCATTTAAAGGCTTATTTGAAAGATAATTTTATGCTGACTTTTTTAAACAGAATTAACAAAAAATAAGTTTGTTTATTTTTAACGAATTTGATTAACTAATGCACACAGATAATTATATGTTTATTGGTATAAAATGCCCAAAGCTGATTTGTATTAGGCAATAAAATTTTTCTACATAACGCATACAATATTAGTACAATTGGCATTAGTTGGTTTGTTTTAAATAGCGCAAAACATTTCGGTTTGAACCAAAGCCTTGTTATTAATTTTTTTGATTGGTTTAATTGCAATGGTTTGTTTTACAGCTAGAAATAATTCTTTATGTTGAAAGTAATTGGTTCAAACAGTTCTTTCTTTTGCTGGCGTTTGTGAAATTGGAAATAGAAATATAAATTTCCTAAAAAATAGCACATTGAAAATCATTGGAATTACGGGCACTTTGGGTGCAGGCAAGGGCACTATCGTTGATTATTTAACAGAGCACTATGGGTTCAAACACTTCTCTGTAAGGGGTTACTTAATTGGCCTTATTAAGGCCCAAGGCCTAGCGGTAAATAGAGATTCTTTAACGCATACGGCCAACGAATTAAGGGCTAAGAACAGTTCGAGTTTTATTGCAGAAGAATTGTATGCCCAAGCTTTAAAGTCGGGGCAAAATTGCATCATCGAAAGTATTAGAACGGTTGGGGAGGTAAATGCTTTGAAATTGAAGGGAAATTTCTTGCTGTTTTCTGTGGATACAGAAAGACGTTTGCGTTACAATCGCATTTTGTTGCGCGGCTCAGAAACCGACCAAATCTCTTTTGAGACCTTTGAGGCCAACGAAGAAAGGGAGCTCACCTCTGCCGATCCCAATAAGCAAAATTTGAGTGCTTGCATGGCCTTGGCCAATCATCACTTTAGCAACAATGGCACTTTTGATGAGTTATATAAACAACTAGATTTGGTTGTAAAATAACAGTTTTACGCAGGGATTTTGAGAAAGTAAGAGGTGTACTTGATAGATTTGGTTGTAGGTTAACAGTTATAGCCTGGGTTTTGAGAAAGTAAAAGAAATGTACTTGGTAGATTTGGTTGTAGGTTAACAGTTAATAGCCTGGGTTTTGAGAAAGTAAGAGAAATGTACTTGATAGATTTGGTCATAAGATAACAATTATAAACATGAGTAATTCTGAAGAAAAATATGTTCGTCCCACTTGGGATGAATATTTTATGGAAGTGATGGAAGCCATAAGCAAGCGTGCTACCTGTGGGCGCGGCAGGAGTGGTTGTGTAATTGCTAAAGAGAATCAATTGTTGGTTACGGGATATGTTGGATCGCCCATAGGCTTGCCACATTGCGATGAGGTAGGACATCAAATGAAGAAGGTGATGCACCAAGACGACAGCATAACAGAACATTGTGTAAGGACGGTTCATGCAGAGCAGAATGCCATTTGTCAGGCGGCAAAAAAGGGTGTGCCTTTAGAAGGGTCTACTTTGTATTGTAGGATGACACCTTGTAGGGTTTGTGCCATGTTAATTATTAATTGTGGCATTACGCGTGTGGTTTGCGAGCGCAAGTACCATGCCGGTGGCGAAAGTGAAGCCATGTTAAAAGCGGCAGGAGTAAAGCTCGAATTTTTTCATGATGAGGTTCAAACTTACGAAAAGATAAAATAGCCCAATGGATTTAGAAATTGTGTTGAGGCCAATTGAGTTGGCAGATAATTCTTTGTTGGCGAAAATCATTCGCGCAGGCATTGTTACTTTGGGTTTGCCAACAGAAGGTACTGCTCATTCTGATTCAACAACGGATGATTTATTTGCTTTGTTTAAAAAGCCGGGTGCTTATTATTTTGTGGTGGAACTGCAAGGAGAAGTATTGGGCGGTTGTGGTGTTTATCCTTCTAATGGCTTGCCCGAAGGCTATGCAGAGCTGGTTCGGTTTTTCCTTGATCCAAAGGTAAGGGGAAAAGGAGTTGGGAAATTATTGATGCAACAATGCGAGCAAAAGGCTTTGGAATTGGGGTATCGCTATCTTTATTTGGAATCGTTTCCAGAGATGGAAACGGCGGTATATTTGTATCAATTGTATGGATTTAAAACATTGGCTGCACCCTTGGGAAATACGGGGCACTTCGCTTGTAATGTTTGGATGGAAAAGCAAATTTACGAGGTAGTATAATTTTATAAGAATTGGTATGAGTTAGCTTATATTTTGGCAAAAAGATTCAAAATAGCTTTGAGGGTTGTTTTTAATTAAACCAAGATGAAAAAGCTATTATTAATCCTACTTGGATTGCAGTCCATGGCGTTTGCACAGACCATTTCGAATGGTGGTTTTGAGAAGTGGACAAATACAAATACCAGTGTTATTCGAGATTGGAACGTATCTGGCAACGAAGGTTTTTCTAGGATTAGCGATCCTTTTAGGGGGAATTATGCTGGCTTGGAAAAGAGTTATTTCCAACAACCACTTACCAATATTTTGAAATTATTATGAATAGCAATACCATGCCAGACTCGCTAGATGTGGTTATTGAATCTTCTGCACAAAACACCATGGTTTTAGGCACCAAGTTAATTATTGACGAGATACCGTTGAGGTGGAGTAAACTGAACACGGCAGGCATAGTGGTGAATAACCCGTTTAGAAGAGGTTTGTTGAGTATTTATCCAAATCCTGTTTGTGACTTGTTGAATATTCAAACAGAAAGTAAGGGAACTATTGAACTTCGTGTTTTCAATTTAAACGGAGTGCAAATGCTTTATCAGCGTCTTGGTTCAGACCGAGAAAGGAACCTTAATATAGAGGCGTTAAACGCGGTGGCTCTAGCATCCACAGGTTTGTTAAAGAATAAACAAAAGGTCGCTTACAATTTGTAGGCCACCTTTTTTTTGGTTACACTAACTGATTTATTAACTGCTGTCTTTTTAAAATACAGGTTTAAATAAGTGTTAATTTGTTGAAATACTGCTTGGTTGAAATATTGCCTTTAATAAGTGCAAGTTGCTGCAAAATATCTTTTTTAAGTTTCATTAAAAGGGCTTACCATGCGTTTGTTTAACGAGTGCATTTACCAGTGTTGGGAAGGGTTTAAGGGCGCTTATTAGCATGTTTGTAAGTGTAGGGTTGCCAAAAAGTGATTGAATTATTCTACCAGCTTTTAACCTATTAGAGAACTGCAATTTCCATTCTTTTTCATAGGCAACAAGGGCTTGCGCATAAGGTTTATTTTCTTGCTGAACCAAGGCAATTTGTTTGGCAAGCAATACCGATGCATGCAGGGCCATGCTCATGCCATTGCCACATAAGGGCGCTATTAATCCGGCGGCATCGCCTACCATTACAATGCCTTGCTCTTGCTGGGTTTTTGGTTCAAAACTAATTTGAGAAATGCTCAAAGGTTTGTGGTAGGCAGATGGAAATTCGGTGAAATATTTTTTTAGGAAAGGATTTTTCATGAGCAAATTTTCTTCCATTTTTTTGATGTTTCCATTTGCTTTTTTAAGTTCGTTGCCCTTAACCAAATAGCATAGGCAATATAGGTTGTCTTCTATTTTTGAGATGCCGCAGTACCCATTTTTAAAATTGTGGAGTGCAATGGTATTGGCAGGTAAATTACCTTTTACATGGTATTTTACGCCCACATAATTATTTAGTTTTCGGTTTTTCGGTTGTAAAAAATCACGTGTTAAGGCTGCATCTATTTTAGATCGCTTGCCCCAGGTTCCAATGGTATGTTTGGCCTCAAAAACGCCTTTTGTTGTTTTAATTTGATTGTCTTTTACATCCATTACCATGCAATCTGTTTGCACTTGCACACCTAGTTTTTGGGCTAATTGAAAAAGCAGGTAATCTAATTTAAACCGGCTAATGCCAAAGCCGCCCAAAGGCAGTTTGTGTGTAAGTAATTTGCCATTGGGTGCAGATACGTTTAAGGTATCTATTAAGGGCAAATTAAGGGTGTTTAACGGAACGCCTAAACCAACGAGAAAGTTCCAGCTTTCCATGCTAATATATTCGCCGCAAACGCGGTGAAAAGGGTAAGATTCTTTTTCGAAGAGTACCACGTTTAGATGCAGTTTTCTCAATTGAATGGCCAAACTTAATCCGGCTAAACCACCGCCAACAATGGCATAATCGTATGTTGTAGTATTAACCACCAAGCGCGCATTTGTAAATTGTTATTTGCCACCTAAAGGCCCATTTCCATTTAAGGCTTGCGCTATAATTGGGGGGCAATATTTGTTGAATTTCTTTTCTGGTAAATCCCCTAAGTACCGATAGTTTGGCATCGTTTTTTACCAAGTATGATTTAGAAAAAAGCTTAGTTAAAAAAGCAATGCTATAATAGGCAAGTGGATGTCTATGCAGGTCGTTTATGATAAGTGCTGTGCTTGATAATTCTGCTCCCAAGCGCATTAAATTTGCTATATCTTGATTGGGTAAATGGTGACAAAACAGGGAGCTGATACTAATGTCGACCTCACTTTGCTTTTGAAGCCAAGCTGCGTAATCGCTTTGCACAAAGCTTATTTCGGGATAGTTGGCGCAAAATTCTGTGGCATAATGGATGCAATCTGCTTTTAAATCTACCCCAATAAGTTGGAGCTGTAAATTGTTTTTTCTTCCCCACTTTGCAATGGCCATCAAGGTGTCTCCTCCACCGCACCCAATATCGAGAATGCGGTATGTTTTATCTTCAACAAGCTTGAGTTGTTTGAGCGCATTTAAGGTTACGGCATGGCCTCCCAAGAGGCTATTTATTTGGTTCAGCTCAAACAGGTTTCTATACAAATCCTGTTTGGGAATTTGTTCTTCATCTAACAATTCTTTTTGCGTAGAACGGTATTGAAACATGGTTATTTTATATCCATTAAAAAAGTTTCCATGGTTAATCCCGGACCAAAGGCAGTGCCTATTGCGGGGCCAGTATTCTCTGAATTATAGAGCAATTCTGCCAATACAAAAAGGATGGTGGGACTGCTCATGTTTCCGTAGTTTTTTAATACCTCATAGCTGGCATTTAAATCTTGTTTCGACAAATTAAGTTGCGCGCTAATAACCTCTAGAATTTTTCTCCCTCCGGGGTGTATGGCCCAATTGCTTACCTCACTTAAAGGAAGACCATATTTATGCAAGGCATGTTGAATTAATTGCAAGATATTCTGTTCAACCAATTGCGGAATATAGCTGCTTAAAGTCATGAGAAAACCAGTGCTAGAAAGTTGCCAAGCCATGTCTTTTTTTCCGCCAAATTGTAGTTCGCTATAGAAGTCTTTTATCTCCATGGTTCTGCCTTTTGGCTCAGAACCTGAGATAAGAACCGCCGCGGCACCATCGCCAAACAGCGCATTGGCCGTTAGGTTATCGTAATCGGGTTTTTTTTGAAAATGCAAGGTGCACAATTCCACACTCAGCAGAAGCACATTGGCTTTGGTATTATTTTGGCAAATGGCATGTGCTTGTTTTAAGCCATGCACCGCAGCATAACAACCCATAAAATTAACGCTGGTTCTTTCTGTATTGGAGCCCAAATTTAGGGCCTCCAAAAGCAGTATGTCTAAGCCAGGGGCGCTCATGCCTGTGCAAGAAACGGTAATAATATGCGTGATGTCTTTTATGGAGAATGCAGGCATTTTTTGAAGCAAATGGTCAACTGCATTTAAAGACAAAGGAAGTGCATGTTGAAAATACAAATCCATTCTTTTTTCGATGCTTGGAAAAGGGTCTGTTTTGGCATCCTTATCATATAGTTCTACCTGGTTCAAAGTGGTATCATAATCGGGCACACAACTGTATCGCTTGCTAATGCCAGACCGCTGGTACAATAGCTCGTGCTTGCGCTCGTGGTCTGCAGGTAAATTGTACAAAGCCGACATATATTGATAAATCTGCATTTGATTGAGTTGGTATTTTGGCAAAGCCGTTCCAATGCCAGCTATAAAGCTCATAGTTGATTAATTAAGGTGAGAGAAATGAAACACAAGCTCATGCAAGTAGAGGCAATGGCATTCATTTTCATGGTGTTTTCGAAATTTGCGGCAAGCGTATTTTTAAACGTTTGTCTGAACCAATAAAAAAAATAGACAAGGGTTGGTGCAAGGCAAATTTGTATAAACCAAAATTGATTGAGCGAATGAAGTTGATCAAAGTAAAAATAAAGCAGTGACATAGCAATGATAAATTGTATTCCAGTAAGAACAAAGGTACCCAAATAACCCACAAGCATGCTTATTGTTTGTACGCCATCGTTTTTATCGGCTTCGTGTTGGTAAATTTGGGTAAGCGGGTAAACGCCTGCAATTAGAAATGACGAAGCAATGATGGGTAGCCAGTTAATTTCTGTGTTGCCAAAAGCTCTTGAGCACAAATAGAAGGTAAATCCTCCTTGAAAAATGATGACGGTTAAGTAGCCTATTATAGGGAATTTTTTGAGCCTAATTCCCCTATAGCTGTAAGCACGCGAGACAAGTATATAAATGGCCACTAATAGGGCAATTTCAAGGCTGATAAACACGGATAGGATTAGGCCGAAAACATCTAAAAAATAAGTGAGTTGCAATAAACTTTTTTCTGCTTTGGGTGGATTTTTTAAGCCACCAATGCTGGTTTTATCTTGGTCCATAAAACTGTTGTAGGCATTGCTAGCGGGGTAAACAAACAGGTGCATTACAACGAACAATATGCCTGCGTTAACTGGGTTTACGCCATTGCTTTGACTCAGTGCAAATAAGAAAACGGGCATGAGAAAAAGCGAAAATGGCAAGCGCAAAAGCTTAAAATTGTTGCGGGTAAACATAAGTACAATATAGTGCTTTAAGAATATGATTGTGCTAAACCTAAAAGAATATGACGGTAGCCTTTGGATTTAATTCATTGAAATATCAATTGAACTGCGATTAATTTGAATTAGAAATGATACTTTTTATTTATGCTATTGAGATAAGCACAACATCGTTTAACCTTCTCAAAATTTAATAAGTATTCATTTTTTATTGGAAATATTATGGCAAATTAGGGGAATGAAGAGCTACTCAAAGTATGCGAAAAAGGGCAAGTATTTGCAGAAAAAAACCCTAATCAAATTATACTTGACCCTTGCGGTGCATTAATTAAAAAAGAAGATTATGGACTAGAAACGGGGTAAGGACATCAACTACAAAAATTTGGAATTGCATAAATAGTGCAGAAATAGATATGCTTGTCCTAATTTATCCATACAATGAATTTATAAATAAAGTAATGAAGTACAATATTGAAGTTTAAATTTATTCCTAAAATTAGGTAAATGAGAATTAATAATAGATTTAACAAATTTAAAATATGTTGTTCAAGTCATTGTTTTAAATCATTGAAAGCTTCTTAAAATCGCGTTTTTTCTAAAAAACAAGCATTGTTAATTGTTTTGAAATATGTTAAAAATACTTTAAGTTTGATTTGATATAAATAATTTTATTACCTAAAATGAATCTACCCCTAACAATTTTTACAACAGCTAAAAATTTGAATCCACCCACCATTCAATATACCAATTACACATGCGCCTAATAATCCAAAACGGACTTTACCCACAACACATGCGTACATTTCACCTATTAAATATATACGCAACTTGTTGTTTGTAGCGAATTGTTATAGCAAATAGTAATGATTTACGCGGTTTTAATTTGGCAAGTGGTGGTCGGACTTTTAAGGACTTTTGTGTTTGAAAAATTTCTTGAAATATCTGT
>JAWXAZ010000115.1:0-6228 GCA_034439755.1 bacterium | reverse complement strand
TTTGGATAAACCAAAATATTTCTTGTAATAGAATCCTTACATCCTGTTCCTGCCGTTATCACTAACTTGGCAGAATAGCTTGCATCTGTGTTATTAGTTGGATTTACAAACGTTATGCCAAAAGGATTGCCTCCCGGGTAGGTTGACCCATTGCTAAATGTCCAAACAGCCGTTACTCCTACCGTAGATGTATTGTTAAAGTTTACCAGCAACGGACTACAGCCTACACTATCGCTTATGGTAAAATTTGGAACTGGGGAAGCAATAACATTAAGAATAACCGTATCCCTATTTACACATCCCCTAGAATCTGAATACGTATAAACCAACGAATAAATACCAATTCCTGAGGAAGAAGGATTAAAGCTATTTCCACCAATAACACCCGTTCCAGTCCATAAGCCCCCAACAGGAGTCCCACCCAGCAAAAAAACTGGCTGATAAACACATTTTAGAAAGTCAAAACCAGCAAAAACTACCGGCAAAGGATTTACAACCACTTTTACAACAGAATCTAGCGACGGACAACCATTTGAGGTAGCGCGAATAAGGTATCTAATTGTATCGGCAGAAGCACTAGAACTATTAACAAGTGTTTGAACAATTGGACCAGAAATTGGAACAACTTGATTGCTAAATCCTGTTGTGGTTCCTAGCTGTGACGAGGCTGTCCAGGAAAATAAGGACCCAGCAACAGTTGAATTTAAAGCAATATTTGTGCTTTGTCTAGAACAAATCGTCTCACCAAGAGCATTGACTCTTGGAATAGGTAATACTGTTATGGTAACAGTTGTTGAATCGCCATTACAATTGGTAGCGGTATGCCGCCCAGCAATTCTATAAGTAACCGTTCCTGCAACACTTCCAGTATTAATTAAAGTCTGATTTATGGGCGATGTAAAAGGTAAAGTTTGAGAATTATAACCACCTATTGTTGGTCCACTTCCGTATGCACGCCAAGTATACGTAACGCCAGATGGGAGGTTATTTGAAAGCAGGATATTGGTAGTTACGCCAGAACAAAAAGAAGCACTAGAAGGAGTGGCAGTGACTATAGGTTTGGGATTTATGGTTATTAACTGCGTATCAGGCAAAGAAATTCCACATTCATTAGTTGCCTTCAAAATAACCCTGTAAGTAATGGGAGATAGCGTTGAATTAGGAAATAACACAGTGGGGTTTCTGCTACCAGAATTCCCAATAAGGTAAGAAAAGCCAGTAGGAGTAATACTCCAATTATACGCACTTATTGTTCCATAACTGCTATCATAAGTAGGGTTATGATAAGTGTTGCTTGAACCAAAAACCAATGCTTGTGAATCACAATAAATAATGTCAGGTTGTAAAGCAACAACCGGAATATCTTTAATTATGATAAAGGTGTCTTTAACATATAATCCTGGACAAGTATTAGATATTTTCAATTGAATTACATACCGCCCCTTTTGGGTAAAACTGAAAACAGGATTGATGCTATTTGAATCTGTTCCACTTATGTAAGAATACCGCGACCCCGGTTGTAGTAAGGATGAGGTAAGACTATCTCTTACCGTCCAGGTATAAACTGGCGGTGCACAACTTAATATGGTATTTGAGAGGTTGGTGGCCGTAACCGTTGCAGGTTTGCAATTAGGGATTGGCGAAATGTTTAAACTAAAATTAGGGATGGGAATGGGCTGAACACAAATTGTTTTTACTACCGTATCCATGCCACATATAAAAGAAGGATCAATTAAATAAGCAGGAGAAATAATTCTTAACTTTACTTGATAAATCCCAGGTAAAGTAAAAGATACAACGATGGTATTTGTTCCAGAAATAACAGGACCTAAGGTGCCTGAAATTAGATTCCAACCAGTTGATGGAGAAATCTCCCAAACGGGGTAGCTTAAAGTATCACAATCATTTGGTGGGCTTGGGTCAACAAATTTTCCTGATATGGAAGTATTTGTAAAGGTGACATTTTGGTTGATGCAGGAAGGGCTTATTCTTGAGAAATTAGCAATAGGTTTTGAACTTAATTGTATTGGTTCAACAGTAGCAGATGACGATGCACAAGCATTTACTGCAGTTATCCTTAAATGAAAAGAATTATTATAGCTACCTAATGATTGAAATCCACAAGAATTTTGGCTATATAATTTAGTGTATGAATTAGGTGGAGGATGAACATAGGAAGTCTCTGGCCCCTTATCGTTACTAGATAATAAATAATTGGTGCCAGGGCTATTCCCAGTAAAGCCTGTAATTGGAAAAGTATACGTCTTAGAAATACATTCTCCTGTGGTATTTCCTGGATTGCCTAAGCCAATACTAGGGTTTGTACCAACATATACATATTTAGTTGCGGTGGAAGTGCAACCACCAATTCCCGTTGAGATAATTTGAAGTGATTTATTTCCTTGAAATAGGTAGTTATGCGAAACATAAGCAATGGAAGTAAAAGTTGAAGTAGTTGTATTAGATGAAGTATCTCCCCAAACAAAAGTATAACTGGTATTTGTGGAAGATGTTGTAGATGAATTTGCAAGCGTTAATAAATACGGTAGCGTATTATTACATTTTCTAATTGTGTCTGGGTTAGTGCTAAAGTTTGGTACATTAGAAAAGTTACCACCAACCAAAAGAGTAGCATATGCCCTAGTAGATGGCGTTTGTATGCTTTTAATGTTTTTTGATATAGAATCTACACATCCATAGGTATCATAAACATTTAAACTTGTTTGATAGGTTACATAGTTTGCACCTGTTCCTGGGTTAAAATTAACCACTGGATTGCAATTTGAGGTGGGTAAGGGTACTCCTGAAGGCCCAGTAAAACTCCAACTACATAAAAAAGGAGAACTGCCAATTGAGGTATTGCTAAATAAAATATTAGTTCCTGCACATGCACTATCGAGACTAAAAGTAAAATTTGGCGTAGGTCTTGTCAACACCATATTAATCAAGGTATCACTCGTAATTACTAGGGTATTACTAACAACTCTTATCGCATAATTTGCCGAGGTGGTTAAGCCTCCTGCTATGGTTATAGGTATCGATTTTGAAGTGCTTGATCCAATATTTGAAAATAAAATAAACGACCCCGAAGCGTTTGAAAGTTGAGCCGTAAAAGTTGTACTTCCAAAGTTCCCTGTAGTATCAAAAGACAAGGTGTAAGTACCCGGTGAACAAAAATGATTGCCTCCGCTAAATACTAAATTTTTAATTGTCTGTCCGCTAATATAATTACTGGAAAGAAGAAAAATCCACAGGGTAAAGCGGAAAATCTGGACAACTGATTTTTCCATGTTTCAAATTTAAACGAGCTATCTTAAATAATTATAATTAATTTCTGTTTGTAATGACTGTTTTTCTGTTTTCATTCTTTTTAGCAATGCAATGTTTGTTAAATAAATTACAAACACTTCATTGCTTATGTAAACCTTTAAACACCAATCGGCTAAGTTAACCAATAATATTCACACTTAAGAAAATAAATCAAATTAATTGCTGCGACCAACTTTCAACATTAAATTCGCCCTCCACCAAATTACGTTGCAGTGATATTTGATCCTTTTACCATAAATCTTCCAGTTACAGAAATTATTCATGAGGTAAGGGATAAGCTGAACCAACATAATACGCTTATTATTCAGGCGCCGCCGGGTGCGGGCAAGAGTACTATACTGCCGCTGGCTCTGTTGCATGAGCCTTGGGTTCAGACCAAAAAAATAATTGTCTTGGAACCGCGCAGGTTAGCTACCAGAAGCATTGCCATGCGCATGGCGCAATTGTTGAATGAAGAGGTGGGCCAAACTGTGGGATACCGCATTCGTTTTGATAACCGCATTAGCGATAAAACGAAAATTGAGGTGGTTACGGAGGGTATTCTTACGCGTATGTTGCAAACAGACAATGCACTCGAGGATGTGGCATTGGTTATCTTCGACGAGTTTCACGAGCGCAGTATTCATGCCGATGTGGCCATGGCTTTATGTAGGGAAACGCAACAGGTTTTAAGGCCAGATTTGCGCATGATGGTGATGAGTGCTACGCTCAATATGCCGCAATTGGCAAGCTTGCTCAAAGCGCCTGTGGCCACCAGCGAGGGCAAACAATTTGCGGTAGAAGTTAAATATGTGGGTGAGGCCGATGAGCGTTTGTTGCCCGAAACATGCGCCAGGGTTGTGATAGACGCCACGCGCAACCACGAGGGCGATGTATTGGTATTCTTGCCCGGCGAGGGAGAAATTAGGAAAACAGCAGAAATTTTAAAGAACGGGCTGAACCAATTTGCCATACATCCGCTCTATGGAATTTTACCGCAACACGAACAATATGCCGCCATTATGCCCAACAAAAATGGCAAGCGAAAAATCGTTTTGGCTACCTCCATTGCAGAAACTAGTCTCACTATAGAAGGCATCAAAGTGGTTGTAGATACAGGCTTCGCCAGAATGCAACGATTTGATCCAAAGAGTGGTTTAAGCAGGTTAGAAACCGTGCAAATTTCGAAAGACAGCGCAGATCAACGCGCTGGTAGGGCTGGCAGGTTAAGCGCTGGCACTTGTTACCGCATGTGGACCAAAGCCACGCACGATAGAATGGCAGCGCACCGCATACCCGAAATTATGGAGGCCGATTTGGCTTCCCTGGTCTTAGATATGGCGCAATGGGGCATCGTAAATTTAGAGCAACTGAGTTGGCTCAACAATCCGCCAAAGGCCCACGTAGCGCAAGCGAGCGAAGTTTTGCACGCTTTGGGTGCTTTAGAAAACGGACGCATAACCGCACATGGAAAACTGGTGCATCAATTGGCTTGTCACCCGCGCATTGCACACATGTTGCTCTTGGCTCAGGAAGACCATACCATTCAATTGGCCACCGATGTAGCTGCCGTTTTAGAAGAACGCGATCCACTAACAAGAGATGCAGGAATCGACATCAACTTAAGGGTAGAAGCCTTAAGAAGGGCCAGAAAAAACAATGCCTTAAACAAAGCATTTGCCCGCATAGAAAAGGTAGCAGAAAGTTACAGAAAACTATTGCGGGTTGAACCAAGCAATGCGCCCATAGATCCGTTCGAAACGGGCTTGCTCATTGCCCACGCATACCCAGAACGCATAGCATGCGCAAGGCCTGGCAACAATGCACAATTTCAACTTTCTAATGGCAAATATGCGGCTGCCGGACATAAAGACGACTTAGCCCACGAGCCTTGGTTGGCCGTTGCGCACATGGATACGCGCGATGGGTTGGGCAAAATATTTTTGGCCGCACCGCTTAATCCTACCGACTTAAGAAGCTTGGTTAAAGAGAAAGAAGTCATTACATGGGATACCCGCAAAGGCGGACTCATAGCCACAAAAGATTTGCGTATTGGAAGCATTGTGTTGCAATCTAAACCCATGCCTATGCCCGATCCAAAGCATTTGGCAGCGGCCATTTCTGATGCCATCAAAAGTGAAGGCGAAAATTTGCTTTCGTTCAACAACGACATGAAGCAATTGCAAAATAGAATTTTGAGTTTGCGTAAATGGCATAATTCGCACCATTGGCCAGATGTTAGTACCCACACCTTACTGCTTCAAAACAAGGATTGGATCGGCCCATATTTAACACAAGTAAAGAAGCCAGACGACCTTAAAAAACTGGATCTCTCGCAAGCTTTGTTTAACAGTTTACCCTACCAAATGCAATTAGACCTGAACCAATTGGCGCCCCAAAAAATTGAAGTACCAAGCGGCTCACACATTGCCATAGAATATTTTGCCAATGGCGAAACGCCTGTTTTAGCTGTGCGTTTACAAGAAGTATTTGGCCTAAGCGATACGCCCATTATCAATGCAGGAAAAACATCTGTGGTGATGCATTTATTGTCGCCCGCATTTAAGCCCGTACAAGTAACCTCAGACCTCAGAAGTTTTTGGAACAACACCTACCACCAAGTTAAAAAAGAACTCAAGCGCCGGTATCCAAAACACGCATGGCCCGATGAACCCTGGACCGCAACCCCAGTAGCCAAAGGCCGCAAACGCAGCACTTAAAATCAAAAGCAATAAGTCCTCCTATAAAACCACTTGAACATACGTTACGCTTACAAGCTCTTGCCCATTGCATGAGAAGCGGTAGATCTCTGCGAGAGATTTTACTTCCATTTTTTCCTAAGGGTCTTAGGTATTATATAAAAGAAATAATTTGCAAAAGATTCATCTGTTCAACAAATTTTTTATCTTTGTTTAAGAT
>JAWXAZ010000114.1:0-8652 GCA_034439755.1 bacterium | reverse complement strand
CTGTTTTCAAAAGTTCTTTGTCTTTGACTGCATGTTTGTGCATCAATATTTTCCAAAAATCAGGCTGAGATAGGTTGTTTTTTAATAATATTATTTCTTCATTAAGTGATTTTCGATTTATTTTTACCTGTTCTTTGTAAAAAGTAGAAGTCGTACTGAATAGTGATGAATCAGGATTAAATAAAAAAATATAAAGGAAACGAAGTTGTGAACAGGTAATATCTTTACTGGTTAAATTACCGATTGTGGTAAATAAATTTCTACATTTATTTTTTTTATTTTCAATCAGGTTTAAAAGTTTCTCCTCTCGTCCGTTTGTTTTATTGCGAAAACAATAGTTTTTATCTTCCATTATGCTATTTATTAACGCTTTGATAGAAGCAATTTTTCTAATTACAATATAGGAATTCTTTGTATTTATTTGCTGTTTGAATTCGTTTTTTATTGTATGATAATATTTAATCAACTCTTCTTTATTTGTGTAATCAAATAGTCTGTAATAGGCTTCTGAGCGTTTTTTATCGTATGGTTTTTGAGCAAATGCCTTCTCATAGGTAAATTCAAATTTAAATGGAAAAAATTTTGTAGAATTGGTAATGGCGACATACCGTATTGAATGATTTCTTATGAAGTTAACTTCCTGTGTTTTTTTTAAGTATATAGTTTCATAGGGTATTTTTTGAATAATATTCATATTTTCAAGTAGTTGTATTCCTTTCGTGTCATTAAAGCCAATCATTCTTTTGTATTTTGATGAAATTTCAATTGGTTTAGCACTTCTGAACCTTTTAGGCAAATAGGATGTTGATATATTATCTGATGTCAAAATTTTATGAATCAAGAGTGTTGAAGATGGGTTTAGAATATTATTATCTTTCAATTTGGTATAAATATCAGATGGAAGAAAAACGGTTCTTGTTGAACCTTTTTTCTTCTGATAATAATCTTTAAGAGATAGGGATGAGTTATATATTTTTTCTATATCAGTTATTGGGATGTTGTAGACTACTCCATTCAGCAAAACTTTTAGCCGATTTTCTTTACCTATTATTTTTAAAATCTTTTTTGTTTTGGAGTACAATTCTCCGTTACTGTAATAGTAATTTGATTCTTTAAATTTTTCCATATATAATGATTTTTTATATCCATATTGGTTCTGTTAAAGGGGAAGGTAATTACTCCCTCCCCGCAGTTTTAACAGTTAGTCATTATGGAAATAGCTTTATGCTATTCTTTATATATTTTATTTTGGATTTGTTTATTTATTTTTTTTAGAGTTTAAAAAATATACCAGAAACGCAAGTAATAGATATGAATATATTGAATATATATATATCATATTAGTTGAGAAGTTGGTATATTTTTAAAACTTTATAATTTTTCATTTAATTCTCAAAACATCAACTTTATAGTCAATTAAGAAGTTTAGTTAATTAATAGTTAGCGAATGCAGCAACAAGCGCAATGAGCAGCATATATAAGACCTATTTGAGGTTGTTTATATGGGAATATTTGCCACGATTCTTTTTTCGTAACGAATTTTGAAAAAGAAAAATTGGACAAGAAGTTTGCAAAGGTTTTAAATAATAGAAATATCGCATAAAATATTGTTAGTGACTATTTTATAAGTCTCTTTTTCACAAATAAAACACGTACCTTTGCCGTCCCATTTTATGAAAAACAATATACTTCAAACCATCGCAAGCTTATTTGAACACATTGAAACCAACACTTACAGAGACCAAACATTTGATTTCAAATCTGTAATCGCCGAAAAAAAACCTGAAATTGACTTTGTCAAAAAGTTCTTTAAAAACAGCCTAAAATTAAATGATGATATGGATGTGCTAGTATTGGCACTTATTATATCAATTTCATTAGAGTCAAATGAGTTCGGAATAAATGAAATATCTCGCACCCTAAATTTGAAAAAAACGGTTTTATACTTAGGGAATTTCCACCTCATCCTTAATGATTTTTTGAGTAGGGGAATACTTAAACAAGATGAAGGAAGACGAAGAAAACGTGCCGAATATTGCCTAAATGAAAACATCATGAGTGCGGTATTATCGAACCTCAAATCTAAAAAGAAAATTGAAAGCGACCTATGCGACACTATAAGTGTCCTTATTTTAGCAAAAGAAATGTGTAAAAAATACGATTCTCGAAATGACAATTTTGATGATAGTTTTGCGCCTATTTTAAGAAAATTTGAAAAGTGTGAGGACTTATTTTTAACCTTTTTAAAAACTTTTACATTAGAACCAATTGAAATTCAAATTTTACTTTTTTGCGCTTTTGGTCATGTTGATGGGATGTCTCACGGCTTTCGAGTCATGGAAATGATGGAGGATTTTTTCCCGAATGATTTTCGAATGACATTTGAGATTAAAAAGAAATTTATGGCTGGAATCCATCCGCTAGTGGAAATGGAATTGGTTCAACTTACTAGTAGCGGTCAAGGCTTCAACGATGATGTATATATAGAGCTTACACCTAAGGTGAAAGAAAAATTATTTGAAGACCAAGGGATTGGCACAACAAATATTAAACAAATAAAAGAGCTCAAATATTATAAACTGGATGAACTTGAACCATTATTTTTTCCTGAAAAATTGCAAAAAGAACTTGACAGATTTTGCGAGATGATAAAGAGAGCAGATGAGATTGATTTTCCAGCGTTACTAGCCATTTTTAGGGGGTTGGCAGGTACTGGTAAAAGCGAAGTTGTGAAACATATTGCTGCAAAGGTTGGGCGAGGTGTATTTCGCGTTAATATCAGTGATTTTAGAAATTCTTTTTATGGCGAGAGCGAAAAACAAACCATGAAAATTTTTGAAAAAGTGAATAAAATGTATGCTGATGGACACAAACCTATATTTTTGATTGAAGAGATTGATGGTATTTTACAAAAAAGAGCAATTGAGAATACAAGTAGCACTGGTAATACCGACTACCGTCTACAAAATATAATTTTAAATGCTTTGAGCTCAGACTTGCCCAAAGGTTGTGTCTTAATAGGCACGACCAATTATGGTGAGATGTCGCCCGAGTACCACCGAAGGTTTCCTGTTCAAATTGACTTCCAAATAGGCGATTATGAATGCAGATTCAAACATTGGCATCACCTCTTGGGCGACGATCCTAATATTAAAAAGTATGCAGAATATGAGCTCACAGCAGCAATTGTGCAGAATATCGTCTACCAAATGAATACTGATAAGTTATTGTTTGTTAAAGTGGTTAATTCCGAGCGTGTTTTGGAATTAATTGAAAAGGAAGTTGAGGCGAGTTCGTTTGGTAATAAAAAAAGGCTGGGGTTTAAAAAAAATTAAAGTCAACAATGATGAATTCATATTTCGTTTGAAAGAAAATGTAAAAAGAGATAACAGTGAATGAATAGAAAGTTAAATTTTATGGTGATAGGAGGGCGGAACTATTAATGAATAATAGGACGAAAATATTTGGGAAGATTTTGGATAGAAAGTTTCCAAAAGTTGGCGCAAAGTTGGCGCAAAAAAAATACCCTTGTCCACAAATGATTGATAGACAAGGGTATTTAGTAACATGCTGTCGGGGTGGCAGGATTCGAACCTACGACCTCCACATCCCAAATGTGGCGCGATACCAGGCTACGCTACACCCCGATTCCTTAGGATTAAGGAGGTGCAAAAATAAGGGGATTTGTCAATTTTGCAACCTATTCCGAAAAAAATATGCGTTTTTGTTTTAATGGCTTGATTAACTGATTGTTTTTAAATAGCTATTCGCATCATAGCCCAAAAGTTTTTAAAGAAATCCAGTTTTTAAATTGGAGCTATCCCAATTATGCAAAATATATATAGTCCAATTTCAATGAATATCTCCCAGCACTTTATTTTGTAATAATTGAACTTGTTACCAGCTCTTTAAATTGGGTCTTGCCTCTTACCTCTTTATTCTTTCTGTTTTGACCCAAATTATAGAATTAAATTATACCTGCAATTGTCCTAACTTGCGGCCCAATAATAAAGGAACAGCCCTTTCGCTAGCGCGTTTGGTTTGAACCGAAACCTCTTAAATTGAATTATGAAGATCAATAATCATTTATTACTTGTCATTTTTAGCGCAATATTTTTTGCTTGTAACCAGCCGCAATCGCTGCCTATTCTTGGTAATAGAGAGCCTGTAGAACGTCAAATTGTTGGCAAAACCACAATAGATACCGTGTATAGCACAGTGCCCAACTTTAGTTTCATTAACCAAAATGGCGATTCTGTAACACAAAAAACCACCGAGGGCAAGATTTATGTGGCCGATTTCTTCTTTACCACTTGTCCAACCATTTGCCCCATCATGAAAAAACAAATGATTAGGGTATATCAAAAAATTAAGGGCGACCCAAGTTTTATGCTGCTTTCGCATACCATCGACCCCGATCATGATACCGTGGCTTTGCTAAAAGACTTTTGCGAGCGACTTGGTTCAGACGGAAAACAATGGATGTTTTTAACAGGAAACCGCGACCAAATTTATGAGATGGCAGAGAAGGGATATTACGCTACGGCCATGCCAGATAGCACCGAACCTGGCGGGTATATTCACAGTGGCGGCTTTATTTTAGTAGATGCGCAACGCCGCGTAAGGGGCATTTACAATGGTACCGAGGAAAAAGAGGTAGACCAATTGATGCGCGATTTGTATGTGTTAAAAGCAGAAAAATAATTTCTTTTAAAGCAAAAAGCTTTTCTTTTAAAGCAGAAAAGTAACTCATTTTAAAGCAAAAAAGCAACTCATTTTAAAGCAAAAAAAGCACTTCATTTTCAAATATGCGTCTTCAAAAAAACAAGCTCCACAAAAAAGTATTTCGCTTTTTATTCAGCATCGTTTCTGTTGCAATTGTCGCGCAATTATTTTTGTTGCAATCGTGTTCAGACACCGAATTGCTTAGCATGAAACAGCTCAACAATGGCGTAAAATTATACAAAACACACTGTAGCAATTGTCACCAAGACGATGGCAGCGGCTTGGCACAACTTATTCCGCCTTTAAAAAACTCCGATTATCTTAACCAACATGCAGCCGAATTGCCTTGCCTAATACACAACGGCATACAAGGAAAATTAAGCGTCAACGGCATCATGTACCAATTGCCCATGCCTGCCAACAAGCAATTGAGCAAAGAAGAAATGAAAGACCTTTGCAGGTATGTTTGGCAAAAATTTCTGGCCGAACCAACGCTTTTTCCAGATTCGCTCGTAGAAAATTACCTGCACAATTGCCCGCCTAACTAGCTTGATAATGAAGGAAAAAAAGCATTGCAAACTTGTTTTGTGAATTGATATTTTAATCCTAAGTTTGCCCACCCAAATTTTACAATTATGATTATTGGTGTTCCAAAAGAAATTAAAAACAATGAAAACCGCGTGGGTCTTACCCCAGCAGGTATTTCGGCCTTCGTAAAAGCAGGTCACCCAGTGTTTGTTCAAGCTACTGCCGGTATAGGTAGTGGTTTTAGCGACGAAGAATATGCCGCTGCAGGTGCTACCATTCTGTCTACCATAGAAGAAACGTATGCCAAAGCAGAGATGATCATCAAAGTAAAGGAGCCTATTGCTTCCGAATATCCTTTGATTAAAGAAAGTCAGTTGTTATTTACGTATTTTCACTTTGCCAGTTATGAGCCATTAACCAATGCCATGATTGAGCGCAAAGCCGTATGTTTGGCTTACGAAACCGTTGAGAAAAAAGATCGTTCTTTGCCTCTTTTGGTGCCAATGAGCGAAGTTGCCGGTAGAATGAGTATTCAAGAAGGTGCAAAATATTTAGAGAAGCCAATGGGCGGAAGAGGTATTTTATTAGGTGGCGTACCGGGTGTTAAGCCTGCGCAAGTGTTGGTTTTAGGGGGTGGTATTGTAGGTACACAAGCAGCTAAAATGGCGGCTGGTATGGCTGCCGATGTTACCATTATGGATATCTCTATTCCGCGTTTGCGCGAGTTAGATGATATTTTGCCTGCTAACGTTAAAACTGTTTTCTCTAACGAATACAACATTCGAGAGGCCATTAAAACAGCAGATTTAATTGTAGGTGCGGTATTGATTCCAGGTGCCAAAGCACCTCATTTAATTACCCGCGATATGCTTAAAGAAATGCGTCCGGGTACCGTATTGGTAGACGTAGCAGTAGATCAAGGTGGTTGCATAGAAACTTGTAAGCCTACCACGCACGAGAATCCTACTTACGAAATTGATGGTATTATTCATTACTGCGTGGCAAATATGCCAGGTGCAGTGCCTTATACTTCTACTTTGGCCTTAACCAATGCCACGCTTCCTTACGGATTGCAATTGGCAAATAAAGGCTGGAAAAAAGCTTGCGCAGATAACGAAGAATTGCGTTTAGGCTTAAATGTTGTTGAAGGTAAAGTGGTTTACAAAGGTGTGGCAGATGCTTTCAATCTTCCGTTCCACAACGTAAACGACGTACTATAGTATTTTTTTTTTTTGAAGGGTCGATGGGTTTCCATCGGCCTTTTTTTGTTTCGGTCTGAACCGATTACGCGTTTACCCCAAATTACCCCAAAACCTAATTTTGCCTTTTTTGCAAAAATGACCAATGTCATAAATTACAGATTTCAATAGCCTTAGATTTGTTGCGTAACCAAAACTACTTTTCAATGGCGCAAACTAATTCAATGCATACTTTCCACTTACCCGTAATGGGAGTGGCCTTTACCATAGACTCTCCAATTAAACTAGCTCCCTTAGGCATTTCATCGGTTATTTCCATGGTAGATGATACGCTGTTGGAACAAATGCGCGCCTATTATTGCCAGCAATTTAACTTAGCCTACCAAGAAATCTCCGCCAAAATGGAAGATTTTAGGGCCAAGCGCGTTACCGCCTACCTCAATATGGTGCAAGAAATTGTTCAAATAAAAATTGAGGCCATCAAAAATGCCGCATGGGAAAAAGGCAGCGAACTAGAAAAATACTTTCAACTCCTGCCAGATTATGCCTCCCTTAAAAAAGATTTCATAGCGCGCATCCAAAATTCGGGCATGAACAACTCCCTGCGCGATTGGCTCAAACAGAATATACAACCTGGTTCTATCGACATCAATATCATGACCAAGTTGGACCGTGAAAATGAGCAAGACGGGGTAAAATTGCCCTCCGAGTTTAACGATGCACACGCCGCACTCAGAGGATTTGCCCAGAGCAATTTGCAATCAAGTGTGGTTCTTTCTGCTGGTCTAAACCCACGCCTTTACAGCTATTTTGAGCAGTTTAAAGACTTTTATCCAAGCCCAGAAGGTAACCTCAACAAACAGATTATTCTTAAAATTAGCGACTACCGTTCGGCCCTCATCCAAGGAAAATTCTTGGCAAAAAAAGGCTTGTGGGTAAGTGAATTTAGAATGGAATCGGGACTTAATTGTGGCGGACATGCATTTGCCACCGATGGCTTATTGATGGGTCCTATTTTAGAAGAATTTAAACAACACCGCAACGAACTTAAGGTAACCTTATTTGAATTATATAGCGCAGCCTTAAAAGAAAAAAACATCGCCGTTCCAACCTTTGCCTTTGAACAAAAATTTACTGCGCAAGGGGGTGTAGGAACCGCCCAAGAACACCAAATGCTCCTCGAAGAATATCAATTAGATTCTGTGGGTTGGGGCTCTACTTTTTTATTGGTACCAGAAGCCACTACAGTTGATGATGAAACTTTAACGCTATTATGCAAAGCAAAAGAGGAAGATTTGTATTTAAGTCACAACTCCCCTTTGGGCGTGCGGTTCAACAATATTCGCAACAACAGCATGGCCCACGAAAAGGAATTCTTAATTCAGAAAAACAGGCCCGGTAGCTCTTGCCCTAAAAAGTTTTCGGTGCTCAACAAAGAATATACAGAAGAACCAATTTGCACCGCCTCTCGCCAATACCAACACCTGCGCATAAACGACCTTAAAACAAAAGGCCTAACCGACAAAGAATTTCAAAAGGAGTTTGAATTAACCACCTCCAAAGAATGCCTTTGCGTGGGCTTATCCAATGCAGCTTTAATGAAATATGGCATACCAACTAAACATTATAAAGACAGCGTTTCTATTTGTCCCGGCCCCAACCTTGCCTATTACGATAAATTGGTTTCCTTGCAAACCATGGTTAACCATATTTATGGTAAGGGAGATATATTAACACGCCAAGATAGGCCACACATGTTTGTAAAAGAACTCGATTTATACCTTCAGTTTTTTAAAGATGCCATCAACGAAACAACGTATCCAATAAGCAAACAAAAGGCCACATACCTCCAGTCATTCGAAAATAACCTCAACCAAGGCATTGCTTATTATAGAGAATTTTTCGAACGCATGGGAGATTCAAATGCCTTGCAAGCATTGGTTCAGCAAGAAATGGAATTGAACCAAATTTGCGCAAGCAGAATGGCCGATGCCTAAGGGCAATTTGCTTACCTTATAATTGTGATGGTACCCTGAAATGCCAGGTTTTGATTGCAGTTTGTTTGGCCATTTAGTACTGGCGGATTGCGACTACAAGTAGTTGCTGTTGAACTAAACCTATGGTAGCTTTCATTTATTTTTGTATATTTCAAATATATACCATAAATAATATGACAACAAAAAAAAGAATCCTGAAGAAT
>JAWXAZ010000113.1:0-4765 GCA_034439755.1 bacterium | reverse complement strand
GTCTACATGTGGAATTTTACATAAAAGGCTAATACAATGTTTAAATACAACGACAAGAAATTATAATAACAACACCCAACACCCAACACCCAACACCCAACACCCAACACCCAACACCCAAAGCCCAAAGACCAACACCCAAAGCCCAACGCCCAAAAAACAAACTACTTATTTTGCCCAATATCTGCGTAATTTCGTTTCATGAAAAGCTTGAATCGTTGGATTTTTATTATCCCTATAATTAATATTGTTTGCATCATAGCCATTCAACCCATGGTGATAGCTTATTTTGGCATGACAAGCATCTGGAAAATTATTTATATAATAGCTATTTTTGGTTCGCCCATTTGGGTCTTAATTCCTATATTGATTCTCATGCTTTTGTTTGCTGCTTGGCCTAATGTTGGGCATGAATTGTATTGGGTAAAATGGAAACGCTTAACGCTCAATTCTTTTATGGGTGCTTCTATTAGTTTGTTGGTTTTTAACTTACTTATTTTGTTTTCGCAATGGGCTTTGAAAAACGAACCGTTCCCTAAATCCAAATATATTGAAATTACAGATAGGGCAAGCGATTGCAGCGATATTCGGGATGGGATTTTTGAAACCAATTATCGCTATATGGTGCGCAACGGATCGGTTCAGACCGAATATAGCAAGAACTATAAAGACACTTTTAACTTTAGTGTTACTTGGTTATCCAATTGGGAATATCGCTTAATAAACGTGGGCAAGGGCAATGGTATGAATGATACACTCGACATCAAAATAACCCACAATACGCCCGAATATTATGAAGGATTTTTGCGCCTGGGCGCGTATGCGAAATACTACCGCGTTATGAAAATAAAAAGGCCACAATAATTGTGGCCTTTTTATTAATTTATCTCTTAATATTACTTCATTTGAAAGGATCAAATGAGCTATAAGTTAAGTCCATTTTTTTCTGACTATTACTTATTGTGCAGTGGTATAGGATTATTTTAAACGGGCTTTTAAACCTGCGTCTAAAGCATCTAAGAATTCTTCTGTATAAAGATAATGTTCGCCATGGTTAACCTTGTTGCCATGGATACAGACTGCTAAGTCTTTGGTCATTTTTCCACTTTCAACAGTGGCAACACACACTTCTTCTAAGGCGGTACAGAAATTGATTAACGCTTGGTTATTGTCTAATTTTCCGCGGAAAGCCAATCCTCTTGTCCACGCAAAAATGCTGGCAATTGGGTTGGTAGAAGTTGGTTTGCCATTTTGATGATCGCGAAAGTGGCGGGTAACTGTACCGTGTGCGGCTTCTGCTTCCATGGTTTTGCCATCTGGCGTTACCAATACAGAAGTCATTAAGCCCAATGAGCCAAATCCTTGGGCAACGGTATCCGATTGCACATCGCCATCATAGTTTTTACAAGCCCAAACAAAATTGCCATTCCATTTTAACGCAGAGGCCACCATATCGTCTATTAATCGGTGTTCGTAAGTAATGCCCGCTGCTTTGAATTGTGCTTCGTAATGGTTGCTGTATATTTCTTGAAAAATATCTTTAAAGCGACCATCGTATTTTTTTAAGATGGTGTTTTTAGTAGAAAGGTATAAAGGCCAATTTTTGCTTAGGGCCATGTTAAAGCAAGAATGCGCAAAGCCCATGATGCTCTCATCGGTATTGTACATGGTTAATGCCACGCCATCGCCCTTAAAATTATATACTTCAAATTCTTGAACCGTGCCATCTTCGCCTTCAAATTTTACTGTTAACTTTCCTTTTCCTTTGGTTACGAAATCGGTTGCACGGTATTGGTCTCCAAAAGCGTGGCGACCAATCATGATGGGGGCTGTCCAGTTTGGAACTAAACGCGGAACATTAGCGCAAACAATTGGCTCCCGAAAAACAGTACCATCTAAAATATTGCGGATGGTTCCGTTGGGCGATTTCCACATTTGCTTTAAGCTAAACTCCTTTACACGCGCCTCATCTGGCGTAATGGTGGCACATTTAATGCCCACATTGTATTGCTTAATAGCCTCGGCAGAGTCAATGGTTACTTGGTCGTTGGTGGCATCGCGGTGCTCCATGCCAAGGTCGTAATATTTAATGTCTAAATCGAGGTAAGGCAGTATTAATTTGTCTTTGATAAATTTCCAGATGATGCGAGTCATCTCATCGCCATCCAATTCTACCACTGGATTTGCTACTTTTATTTTGCTCATTTACTTAAAATTTGAATGTTAATTTTCGAGCTTCAATATTACTCATAATTATACAAAAAAGCAGATTTTGATTGGGATAAAATAGGATTTTGAAAACTACTCACCCACAAATTCAATTTGTGCGGGTGTAATACCCAGGCGTAAATTCTCTTCGTAGGTGGAAATTGATTTTAGGCTACGCGGATTGAGGCTTTCGAAATATTCTTTGCCTTCTTGGTCCTTAAATTTAACTTGAATATTGGTTTTGGCAACAGGCCATAAGGGCAAGCCAGATTGCAAGTTTATTACATTAAACTTGCCACCTTTATACACATAAGTGGTGTAAGAATATGCCTTTTCTTTTACCACTGTTTTGCCTTTAACAACTTCTTTAACGGCAGGTACTTTAATGAGCGAATCGTATATTGAACCACCCTGATTAACTAAAATATAATCGCCAAAAAAGCACAACTCTAAAGCATCGCCTTTTCTTTTTAAACCACTAAAATAAGCTGGAAATTGCGATTCGGAAATTATGGGTTGCAGTTGCGCGTCAACCAATTTAGATTCTACGCCTCTAGTCATTAAAATCAAGGGTTTTCGGTCTGAACCGATGTTGTTCCAAGCACCGTTTGAATATTGCAAATATTCCTCATATTCACAGGGCATCATTTCTGCACCATCTTCGTTTACAAAGCCCCATCTGCCTCCTTTTTTAACCAAGATTGGCTTGGTAGGGTTAAAAGATTTAGTCTCTGTTATGATGGTTTCTACTTTTGTTTTAGAGGGATCATTTACGTCGAAAGGTACTTCCAAAAATTCTGTATCGTTCAATAAATTACAACTGGTATAACTCTCCCCTAAATAAACCCCATTAATGCTAAAGTGAACAAATACCGCTATATCTTCAAAGTTTCCTTTAAGCTGTTTATATTCTATTAAATCATTCGTTAAAAAACTTACGCCTACAAATTTCCCATCTTGTATTTTCTTTACATATTGGGCTTTGGCATTGCCAATGAATAGCATGAGGGTAAAAATAATTGCAATTATTTTCATAGTGGATTTGGTTTATTTTAAAACGTAAATATAAGAAAAAGCCGCAAAAGTATTACAGTGATTCAAAAATAATAGCGGCACCCTGACCAACTCCAATACACATGGTGGCGAGGCCGTATTTTACTTTGCGTTTGCGCATTTCATGAATTAAGGTGGTGCTAATGCGCGTTCCGCTTGCGCCTAATGGATGACCCAATGCAATGGCACCGCCGTTTACATTTACAATGTCTTGGTTCAAACCGAGCTCTTGAATGCATGCTAAACCTTGCGAGGCAAAGGCTTCGTTCAATTCTATTAACCCTAAATCGGCCACGGTTAAGCCAGCACGCTTCAATGCTTTTTGAGAAGCAGGAACCGGACCAATGCCCATGATTGAAGGGTCTACGCCGGCAATTGATTTAGAAACAATGCGGGCTATCGGACTTAAATTATATCGTTTAACGGTTTCTTCTCCGGCTAAAAACATCATGGCCGAGCCATCGTTTATGCCACTAGCATTGCCCGCTGTAACAGAGCCATCCTTTTTAAATGCGGGTTTCAATTTGGCCAAATCTTCTAGGCTGCTTAAGCGCGGATGTTCGTCTTTGTTGATAATTTTTGGATCGCCTTTTTTCTGGGCAATGTGCACCGCAATCATTTCTTCTGCAAAGCGATTTGCTTCGTGTGCGGCTTGGTATCTTACCTGCGATTCTAATGCAAAAGCATCTTGCGCCTCGCGTGAAATTTGCCATTGAGTGGCAACATTTTCGGCTGTTTCGCCCATACTATAAGGATGGTAAAGTGCGCTCAAGGCTTTGTTGGTAAAGCGCCATCCTATGGTGGTATCGTGAATATCTGGTACACGAGAAAAGGCCGCTTCGGCTTTGGCCATTACAAAAGGCGCTCTGCTCATGCTTTCAACCCCTCCGGCAATATACAAATCGCCATCGCCAGCTTGAATGGCTCGCGAGGCATCCATGATGCTTTGCAAGCCACTTGCACACAACCGATTTACCGTGTTGCCGCCAATATGAGTAGGCAAGCCCGCCAATAATAAAGCCATGCGTGCTACATTTCTATTGTCTTCGCCAGCTTGGTTAGCCGCCCCTAAAATAACATCTTCAATCTCATTTACATCTATCAAAGGGTTACGCTCAATTAAAGCCCTAATGGCCATAGCAGCCAAATCATCTGGTCGAACCGAACTCAAGGCGCCAGCATATTTTCCTATGGGCGTGCGCACGGCATCTATCACAAATACGTCTTTCATGGTCTAAAATTAGACTGCAATTATAAGCAATTTTTTAGCTGTTTGAACCAATACATCTGCCCATTTACGAAGATTTTAACCAGGTAAATTCCATTGTTTAAATGGCTGGTTGAAATGCTAGGAAGCAATGTATTGTTTAAGCTTACCGACTCTTGAGTTACCAATTTTCCGGTGTGGTCATAAATAAAAATGTCAGCAACATGGTTTTGGTTCGAACCGAAATATTGCAATTGAATTTGCTCGGAAAATGGATTTGGGTAAAGGCTTATTTCT
>JAWXAZ010000112.1:0-18684 GCA_034439755.1 bacterium | reverse complement strand
GAAAAGGCATTTGTTTTATGAATATGATTATTAGTTATTTAGGTAGTTGTTTTATTGTTTTTTTTAGCTTGTTTATTATGCAGCCCTTTTTATCATTTTTCACAATCCTATAAACCGGATTTTTTTATTTTTCGTTTAATTTTTTAAGTGATTTTTAAGAGATTTCCCCCAATTGTCTGAACCAAAGTCAATTATTCGGGGGTTTCAAATGATCATTTTCAGATTTTAATTGCGTATTTTCAATCCCTTTTTTGCCCTTATTTTTATTCAATACGTAGATGTTTTTTGCAAACAATTGCCTCTGAAATACAATACCGATTATGCAAAATATAAAGTCCAATTTCTACATATTTATCATGGTACTAATATTTTGTTATATCGGCATTTGCCTTAGTTAAATTATCAAATAGCTTTGGGAAATTTATTAATTACAATTGGTTTTAGATGTTTTTTGCAAACAATTGCCTCTGAAATACAATACCGATTATGCAAAATATTGAGTCCAATTTCTACATATTTATCATGGTACTAAATATTTTGTTATATCGGCATTTGCCCTAGTTAAATTATCAAATAGCTTTGGGAAATTTATTAATTACAATTTGTTTTAGGTGTTTGGTGCAAATGTTTTTGAATTATTACTTGTTGCATTTTGGTATAAATTAGTTGACTAATATGAATACCAATTGATCAGTTCTTTTAATTGCTTAATCAAGCAATGATCGGTTGCGCTTGGCAAAATTATTAATTCGATTCGGCATTTTTTAATGCTGAATTTGGGCTAAATTCGGTGGTCCAAAAAATTGCAACTAAAAATAAGTGAAGTAGAAGCAAATGGTTTATTGGTATAAAAAAAAAGGCCAACTCATAATTGCTTTTGAGAAGGCCTCTTTTGGCGGGGTAACAACGGGGTAGAGTTTTCATAGGTTTTGAGAGGTCCAAATTATCAAAGGTTGCTTTGGGGGTAGTGTTTGCAACTTGTTTAACAGGTTTGGCCTCTTTTGGCGGGGTAACAACGGGGTAAAGTTTTCATAGGTTTTGAGAGGCCCAAATTATCAAAGGTTGCTTTGGGGGTAGTGTTTGCAACTTGTTTAACAGGTTTGGCCTCTTTTGGAGGGGCAACAACGGGGTAAAGTTTTCAATTTGTTTCATTGGGTTTCTTGCGGCGTGGTGAAATTTGGGGTAGCGTTTTACTTTTTCTTTTTGGGTTTTCTGCCTCTGCGCGGGGTAGCGGGGTCTTGTTCCATAAATAGGCTAAGCGGTGATTCTTCGTTTGGATTAATTTGGTCGCAAAAAAGGCTAGAGGGCGATACAATGCCATGGGAAATGGCAAAGGCAACGAGCTGCTGGGAGTTGCTGAGGTTTAAGTTTTTGAGAATATTGCCTCGATATTTTTCGATGCTCGATGTTTCATAGCCCAAAATGCGGCCAATGGTTTCGGAGTTTTTGCCGGATGCCATGAGGCGAATGATTTTTTTCTCGAGCGGACTTAATCGCTTGGTCCAATTGCTTTCGTCTAATTGTTTAAGCATGTCTTTGTTGCTTAGTGCTTCCCAAGTGATGTCTTTTGTTGAGTTTTTATAAATGGACTGCCCAGTTATAACCAACGGTATAATTTTAAGAATGATTTCGGGCGACTTTCGGCAATAATTTTGTAAACCCAAAACATATAAATCAGACATTACTTGCGAATAGTAGCCATGTGAAACCAACAGCATTTTGGTGCCTCGATTTTTATAATGAAAATTTCGGATGGTATCAAGTCCGTTTAAAAATGGCATGCGGTAATCAATGACCGCAACTTCAAAATCAATTTTGTTTTCACTAAAGTAATTGATGAAATCGATGCCAGTCATAAAGGTGTGTACTACCTTAATCCAGCCCGATTCTTGGAATGCTTTAACTAAGGTAGCTCTGTCGGTTTGGTTGTCCTCAACAAGGACGATTTTAATTGCGTTCATTTTTTTTAATTAAGGGTTTAACATTATGTGAAAATTGTTTCATAGGCTGCTGGCCAGCTTCCTATAACAATGTTAATAAAATGTTAGGAACAAAAAATATGCTTGAATCTGTATTTATGTGAAATTAGCCCCAAAAAGTCCCAATTTGCCCCGATTTTAATTGCTATATCCGAGAAGTATTAATTTATTTAAATAGGCTTAAAATGTATTTAAATGGAATATTTGATATTTAAATGGAGATATCACTTGTTTTAGCCAACTGTTCTATACACCTTCAAGATAGTAAAATCCAGTTTCTTGGATTTTACTAATTTTTAGTGTCTTAAATGGGAGGACTAATCTTGGAAATTGAACGTGGTCATACTTTTTTGCAGGAAATCAAAATCAATTTTAACCGCTTTTTTTGCTGTTTTTTTTGTCTTTATTTATAATAAAATTTCCAATCAAAATAAGCAAAATACCATTCCTTAAATTATGCCGAAAACACAAAATATACAGTCCAATTTCAATACATATTTCATTGTACAGTTTTTGGTTGTATTGCCATTTACCCAGGTAAAATTATCAAATAGTTTTTGGCTATTTATTAATTTTAATTGGTATTAAATTAGTTTAAAGGGAAATGTGGTTTAAGTATGGTAATTGCCTCACGACAATATGTTTAGTGCAATTCTTTTTGGATTTTTGCATGTGCCTTATTTGTATATGAATATGCAGAAATCTTTGGGTTGGGTTGAGTTAGGTAGGTTTCATTCTAAAAGAAAACTTTTGCTTATAGAATGTGGTTTTATTCTTTATTGTAGGTTTCATTCTAAAAGAAAACTTTTGCTTATAGAATATGGTTTTATTCTTTATTGTAGGTTTCATTCTAAAAGAAAACTTTTGCTTATAGAATATGGTTTTATTCTTTATTTATTTTGTATAAAAAATAACTATATTTATGAAAAGATTGCTTGGTTAGTTTAACGATATTGTTAAAAGGATGTAAGAGCTTCCTCCAAACGAGAAATTGGAGCTAAGAAACCTGTTGGAGCATAATATTTCTAAAGCGAGACGCAATGAAATTTTAAGCATTCATAAAAATGCGTTAGAAGAATAAACGGCAGGTAATTTGAAGTTTTCTTCTACAATTTCTGATCTCATAAGGATGTTGTAATGGAAGGAAATCTAGGTTATAGCGAATAGCTTCATTTTATGTTTTTAAGGATGGCTATAAATGTTATCACTAAAACGAAGAATTAACATTTTGGCAAGGTAAAGTAAAAGCTGGAGCCTTGGTTTTCTTCGCTTTCTACCCAGATGGTGCCGCCATTTTTCTCTACAAATTCTTTGCAGAGCATGAGTCCCAAACCGGTGCCTTTTTCGTTGCCTGTGCCTTGGGTGCTTACATTGTTGTGTGCGGTAAATAAATCGGCAATTTTATGTGCGGCAATGCCCACACCGTTGTCTATCACAATTATTTGATGGTAACTTTCTTCTTCTTGAGATAAGATGCTTACCGAGCCTCCTTCGGGGGTAAATTTAAGTGCGTTGGAGAGTAAATTTCTAAGAATCAAATTCGCCATGTTTGGGTCGGCCAAAATACAAGCATCTTCTTCTGTATCATTTTTTAGTTGGATGTTTTTTTGAACGGCCATGCTCATTAGCATCTGGCAATTTTCTTGTGCCAATTGATGCAAATTTGTCTTTTTAGGATGTACCACTACGCCTTTGATTTGGCCCGATGCCCATACCAATAAGTTTTCCAATAAATCGATGGTGTTCTGAACCGATCCTGCTACTTCTTTTCCGAGTACGGAGGCCGATTCGCCTTTAAAATCGGGGTTTCCCACTAGGTCGAAATAGAGTTTCATAGTGGTGAGGTTGTTGCGCAAATCGTGCGATATGATAGAGAAAAAACGGTCTTTTACTTGGTTCAGTTGTTGCAATTGTTCGCTCTGTTTTTCAATCTCCACATTTTTAAACTCCAACTCCACCATGCCCTTTTTTAATTGCTTGTTGATGCGCCTATTTTGAGAGATGAAAAACACAAAAACAAAGATGAGCAGCACCAATAAAACCGATAGCACCAAGAAGAAGTTTTTTAACTGCCGCGTTTGGTTCAGATCGAGTTTTTGCAACTTTTCTTCTTTGGCCATGAGCTCAATTTGCGCTTGCTTTTTCTCTGTTTCGTACAGCAGTTGTAGGTCAGACGTGCGCTTTAAAATGGAGTCATTAAACAAGCTATCTTTTATCTCCGAGCTTAAGGAGCGAAAGGCCTTTGAGGTGCCCGGGTCTTTAAGGCCTTTATACACATCGGCCAAGCCTTCATAGGCCTCCTCAAGTTCAATTTTCATTCCGGCTTTTTTGGCCAAAAGAATGGCTTTGCGGTACTCTAAATTGGCCGCTTCATAATCTTTTATCAGGGTGTGCGCCTTGGCCATTCCAATTAAACTGCGCACTTCTAAAGGCAGAATTTGCAAAGGTGTAACGAGGCCATAGGCTTGTTTATAAGAGGAGATTGCCACGGCAGCATTGCCCTGAGCCAATTGAATGCGTGCCAAGTTGATGAGTGCTGCTGCCTCGCCCGTGTGATTGTCTATTTCTCTGTATAATTTTAGTGCTTTGGTATAATATTCAACGGCCTTTTCTAGCTGATTTTGTCGCTCATACATAGCCCCAACTTGCTCGTAAATATTTAGCTGTCTAAACTTATCGTTCTTCTGTTCAAAGAGCTTAAGTGCTTTTAAATTGAACTCAATGGCGCGAGTAAAATTGTTTTGTCGCAAGTATAAATCGGCAAGCATGAGGTAGGTATTTAGCTTGCCAAGAAGGTGGTTTACATTTTCGTAATAACGCAGTGCATCGAGGTATTTTTGTAGGGCCTGTGAAAAGTCGCCCTGGGCATGAAACAAGGTGCCATACAAGTAAGTGAATTCGGCTTTTATGTCTAATTTATTTTGGGCATCTGCTAGGGCAATTCCCTCTGCTAAATATTCTTTTGCAACAATGAAATTTCCAGCATTGCTGTTTATGAAAGTGAGTTGCTTGAGTGCCTCAATTTGGATGTCAAAATTATTTTTTATGCGGGCCTGATCCAACACATTTTCTAGCTGAATTTTTGCGGAAACAGGTTGTTTGTAGATGGCTTCTTTGGCTAGCTGGAGTTGGATGGAAAGCGAGTCCTGTTGCGCAACAAGGCTTTGGTTCAGACCAAAAAAAAAGAGAAATAATAAGAGGGAGCTGCGCAACATGAGGTGCTTAAATTTCAATTAATTTAAAGCCAGATCCATGTACGTTAACGATTTCTATAGCAGGATTATCTTTGAGGACTTTGCGCAATTTATTGATGTACACATCGAGGTTACGAGCGGTGTAAAAATCATCGCGACCCCAGATGCTTAAAAGCAAACTATTTCTACTTAAAAGTTGCCCTTTATTTTTAACAAAAAGCTTCAGTAAATCGCATTCTGTGCCACTTACTTTTTTCTCCTGGCCGTTAAAATAAATAACATGGTTGGGAATGTCGATGCGCATGCCGCCAATTTGGTAAATCTCCTCTTTAATGAGAATATCTGGCTTAACCACGGTGCTGCGTTTTAAGATTGCCCTTATTCTGGCTACCAATTCTTGCGTGCTAAAAGGCTTGGTGATATACTCATCTGCACCCAAACCAAATCCTTTTAATTTGTCTTCTTGGCTGCTGTTTGCAGTAAGGAAAACCATGGGTGTAAAGACGTCCTCTTCTCTAATTAGCCGTCCCAATTCAAAGCCATTTTTCTTGGGCATGTTCACATCTAAAAGACAGAGGTCGAATTTCTCTTTTCTAAAAACTTGCCATGCCTCTTCGCCATCTTTGCAAACATGCGTGCTGAACCCAGATAGTTTTAAGTTTTCTTTTAGCAAGATTGCCAAGGTAATATCATCCTCGGCAATTAAAATATGCGGTATATGTTCTTGGCTCATGTTGGTAAAATTATATTCGAATTTAATATTTTCTGGGTTAAATTGCGTATTATCAATTAACTTGCATGCTATAATGGTAAACGACTTATAGGATTAGCTTGTCTTTTTTCAGGTTGTCAAACGATTATAAAAAGTTGTTGAAAAAACTTTAAGAATCGCTTTAGAAATATTAAAGAAATTATTAAGAGACAAATGAGATTGCGCGATACCCTTTTGTTGCTTCGAATGCCTTATGGTATCAATCTGATGCCTGTTTTTTTCTTTGCCTTTACGTTTGCAGACTACATTGATGTTGAAAAATTTGTACAAGTTTTTTTGGCGTTTTTCTTGCTTATTGCACCAGCGAGTTATGGCTATAATAGCTATATGGATGCAGATATTACTCCAGTTGGCGGACTTCGTCACCCGCCCAAACCCACCTCAGAGTTGTGGTGGATTTGTATGTTATTTAATGCGGGAGGTATAGGATATGTATATTTTTTAGATTCTGTTTTGGGGCTTTTGTTGGCCGTGTATGTGGCTGTTTCAATAGGGTATAGTTCTAAGAATATTAAGCTTAAAAAGTTTCCTATCATTGGGGCTTTGTTGGTAATCATATTTCAGGGAATGTATTTGTATGTGATGGTGTTTTTGTTTTGCCAAAAGGTGGATTATTTGGAGGCTTTGGTTCAGGTAAATTTAATGATTCCTGCGGCCATTAGCAGTTTATTGGTGGCAATAAATTTGCCTTTAACGCAGGTTTATCAGCACAAAGTTGATGCGGCAAAAGGGGAGGGCAGCTTAAGTTTATTATTTGGTAAGCGTGGTACTTTTGAGTTTGTTGGCTTGTTGTATTTGATTGTCTTGGTTTGGATGGGTATATTTTTGGTTGGTTCAGACCAATCGCATTTATTTTATTTATTTTTATGTTGCCTTTTTCCAATTTTTATTTTCCTAATATGGTGGGCAAAAAAGCTATGGGCCGATCCTAGTCAGGCCACATATAGGTATACTAAAATATATTTAAATGTGTATGTGGTTTCGATGTTTTTGTATTTCTTATTTGTTTATTTATTGAAGGTTATACCGGAGATTCCAGTTTAAAAAAAAAGCACCTTAAGAATTCTGTTTGAACCCAATGCTGCGTTTGCCAGCGTTTTGATTGTACTCAATTTTGAATTCTTCTACATCTTCGAAATGGATGCTATTGATCATTTCTGAGGTTCGTTCTGGGCCAGATAATTTGGCCAGTCTAAGGTGTTGGTTCTTGATAACTTCTTCAATTACTTTTCTTACGTTGCGCGCATTGCCAAAGAATTTATTTCGGGCTTCGTACAATGCCACTAGGTAGCTTTTTAAATGCTCGGCCGCTTTTGGTTCAGGCACAATGCTATTGCCTTGTAATAATTTGATGGCAATTTGATACAATTCATCGGCATTATAATCTAAGAAATGAAGTTCTCTATCGAAGCGCGAACGAAGGCCCGGATTGCTTTCTAAGAAATTGCGCATGTTGTCTGTATAGCCTGCTACAATAACGATAAAATGGCCCCGTTGATCTTCCATTCTTTTAAGTAAAGTTTCGATGGCCTCTTTGCCAAAATCATTTTCGCCCCCTTCGCTAAGTGCGTAGGCTTCGTCAATAAAAAGCACGCCACCGTGGGCTTTGTTTATGAGTTCGGTGGTTTTAATGGCAGTCTGACCAACATAAGCGCCTACCAAAGCTTGCCTATCGCATTCAACTAAGTTGCCTCTTTCTAAGATGCCTAAGGCTTTGTATATCTGAGCCAAAATTCTGGCCACGGTAGTTTTACCAGTGCCCGGATTGCCTGTAAACACTGCGTGTAGCGAAAAGCTTTGCCTTACATCTTTGCCAATTTCTCTATAGAATCGCACGAGTTTTACCAGCTCATCAATTTCATTTTTTATTTTTTCTAGTCCAATTAAATGATGCAAGGTGGCAAGGGCTTGTTTCAATAATTCCTCGTCGATTGGAATATCTGCAACGCCCTTTTTCTTGCCTTCAAAAATCTTTTCAATATCAGCCGATAGAATGGTAGAAAGCTCGTCGTTGCTAAGTGCTTGCGGATTTTGGTGTTGCATTAAACGAAGGCCCATATTCATTTTGCTTTCGTCGATAATGGTATTTACATAGCGTGCATTGCCAAACATTTTGTCTCTATTTCTATAGGCATCCACCAGTTTTTTATAAAGGTATTCTTCGGTAGGATCGCCCAATTTTACACCCCGTTTTTCCATGGTAAATTTAGCTATGCGCATCAACTCTTGCGGCAGATAGTCTGGAAATTCATAGAACATGCTGAACCTAGATTTCATGCCCGGATTCGACTCTAAGAAATTGTTCATTTCGCTTGGATAGCCCGCCACAATAACGGCTAGATCGCCTTCACCATCGCTCATTTCTTTGAGCAAAATTTCGATGGCTTCCTTGCCAAAATCCTTGCTATCCTCGTTCTTTCTTGCCAAGGCATAAGCCTCGTCTATGAATAAGATTCCGCCCCTGGCTTTCTTGATTATTTCTTTGGTTTTGGGGGCAGTCTGACCAATGTATTCTGCTACGAGATCGCTTCTATCTACTTCGAGCACATGACCTTTGGTAAGGAGACCAAGTTGTTGGTATATTTTGCCCAACATTTTTGCCACGGTAGTTTTACCCGTGCCAGGATTTCCGGTGAATACGGCGTGCAGGTTAATTTTCTCGCTATCGTCGAAGCCTTTTTCCTTTCTTATTTTTAGGAAATTGAGGTACGTGGTATATTCTTTTACTTTCTTTTTTATTTCTTCTAAGCCAATTAAGTTGTCTAATTCGGTTAGCACTTGGTCCATGCTTTTATCCATTGGCATTGACGGTTTAACTATTTCGCGAGGTTTGGGTTTGGTAATAACCACGGGCCTATCCTCCATGTAATGTTCGCCCACTTCGAAGGGGATATTGGCAATTATTTTATCCATAAATAGCACGCTGATGGAGTAAAAATCGATGCCCCAAGTTCCCTTTAATTCATTGCCCCAACCAATGGTACAATCGAAATACATTTCATCGGTATTTACCACGATGAGTTTTTCGATGGAGCCTTTGAGTTGACCAGTTTTGGTGTTGAAGTAGAATTGCAATTCGCAAGGCCAGGCAGGCACTTCCTTGATGAGGTTTTCTAATTGTAGTTCGAGCCAAATATAGCGCGATTCTGCGCTGCTAAATACCGAGTAATATTTTCTTTCTGCTTTGGCCGTGTTGTTTTCTGGTCCCTCATAGAGTTTTACATTTTGAATATTAAAGAAAGGGTTAACGGTTTCGCTTACTAGGCCAAGATCGATGATGTGAAATATTTTTTCAGACACATAGATTCCGTTAATCCACGCTTCCCAACGGTAGGCACCTTTTTTCCAGTAAGAGCCGGCATTTTTAACGCCCCAACCTTCGCGAATGAAGAGGATGTTTTCGTCCTTGCCAATTTTTCTGTCGGCAGAGAGGTTGCATACTTCGCTGTTGTCATCGGTATTAACGCATTTAAGGCTGATCCTAAGCTCCCAATCCTCCTCGTCGAAGAGTTTATTGAAGAAAGAAAGTTCGCAATAAATGAAACTACATTCAGACTCATCAAAAACAAGCCTGTATTTCTTTTCGTTATTGGCTAGCCATTCGGTAGACCCGAAAATTTTCAGGTCCCTGAATTTATAATTGTTTGGGGTTTCCTTTGCCATAACACTTGGGATTTATTATCAATACAACAACATTTAGACCATATTTTGTATGTTTAAATTGCATAGAAAAAGGCGGATGTGATTTGATTTTTATAAATAGCTCTTATTCATGGGCTTAGATTTCCAACATTTTTTGATGTTTACAAAAAATTTACTTGAAATAAAAAAACCTAAATTTAAGATTGCTATTTTAAATTAGAATGATAGATTTGCACTCCCGAGAATAAAATCTCGGGTAGATTCAGTCGGCCACGGAGAGGTGGGTGAGAGGCTGAAACCACCGGTTTGCTAAACCGACGTAGGTAGTAATATCTACCGCGGGTTCGAATCCCGCCCTCTCCGCCAAACACGAAAGCCTAATTTTGCGAAGCAAAATTGGGCTTTTTTGTGCAAGCGCGCGCCAAATCAAGCGAAGGGCAGAATTGAGCAGCGCAAACGCCTCTAATTTGTTAGGATTTTAAGAAGGAAATCGTTATCCCACCCTGCAGCGAGTCGCCTTCCTTTGATGCCAACCTTCTTGCTTTTTTCGTTCTTTACTAGGTTTAAAGCTATACGGTTAATGATAGAAAAATTTTGTGCGCCGTTTGTATTTGTCTTCATACTTTTATCTTCATTAAATGCCTCATCAAGCACCCAGTGTAAAGAGTTTTCAATTCCCCAATGAGCTCTAACGCTTTCTGCTATTAGTTTAGCTGAAGGTTTAGTGCTGCTAATGTATAGCCGAGTTTCATTTTGTTCACGACTAGTTAATTTATTATGCCTTAAAGATTCAATTTTCACAACACAACTTAACTTACTCCACTTATCTGAGTTTTCAATATGTGATAAATCAGTATTTACACTACAAACTCTTGTTTCTATTCTCCCATGTCCCGCGTCAATATCCGTGTAAGTTTCTTTTGGTGCGCTAAATCTGATGGTGTCATTAATTCCCTGCTCTAATGTACCTTGATTTCCTTTCACAGCTAAAATATGATCAGCTTCTTTTGATATTATTTGCTTGGCTATTTCTGTTTGACAGCCCATCGCATCTATTGTTATTATGCAACCTTTGATGGCTAAAACTTCTAATAATTTAGGAATGGCAGTTATTTCATTAGACTTCTCATCCACCTTCACTTGCCCCAATACGATATGATTATGTTGTGCCCAGGCACTAACCATATGTACCATCGCTTTTGAGCCATACTTTTTTGAGCCTCTTAAAGCTTTTCCATCAATACTTATTACCTCCTTTTCTGTTAAACTACAAACTGAATTTACCCATTCCAGAAAGCATTTTTCCAATTCTTTTGGGTCTAAAATACTGTGCACTCTATTAAAGGTATCATGCGAAGGAATCCCATTGGGAAGCTTTAAATATTGCTGTAACCACTCCTTTTTTGCAATTTCAAAGCTTTCAATATCGTTCCATGATTCAGCTCCGCAGATTACGGCTGCTATCGTTATAAAGATGATATCGCTTAGTGAATGCTCTTTGCCACGCTCAATTCGTGGGGCTGTAATTTCCGAGAAGTAACTGACTGGTGATTTCATTTTTTTAAGAAAATTAATCACACTTTTAGAGGCACACAAGTTCAAGCCCTTGATTTTATTAACACCTCCGTGTTATTTTAATGTGTTTGCCCTGGGCTTTCCGTTACAATTTTTTGCGAAAAGCAAAAGAATTTCCACTTCAATCCCTAATGCAAAAAGAAACGGGGTAAGGACAGAATAATACATTTTGAATCATTCAAAAAACAAAAAAGCCCGTAAACCAAAAGGTTACAGGCTTTTTGACATTCTTTGAAGTCAGATCAGTGGAGCTGCAGAAATCATCTGGTGGAGCTGCAGAAATCATCTGGTGGAGCTGCAGAGATTATTACATGATCTCTGCGAGACAAGAAATGGATCAAGCCTTCGCCACTTGCGTGGCGCCAGTTATTTCCTGCGCTAAAAAATTCAAGTGAACTTGATTTTTTGCTTCTGAAATAACTGGTGCAAGTCTTGATCATCTGGTGGAGCTGCAGAGATTCGAACTATACTTGCAATTCCTTAATTGATAACTACTTTGAAGTGCCTAAAAACTGTTCCCACGAATTACGTGATGTGTAGCTTTGGTTTGGTACTACAAAAATATGTGAATAATTGAATATACCAAATGAGTTTTACATTTACAGTTTTTCTTCTAAAAAAACATTCCTATTTAAATGAATTCATTTATTAATTTAAGATATTGTACTTGCTCAAGTTCATTAATCCATTCATGGTTAATTTTAAGAATGTTACCATTTTTATTAATTATTTCAGCGCAATTTCCAAAATAAAAACCATCTGGGGTAATTATAAATAGGTGTACAGATTTCCATCTACTTTGAATTTTTTCAGCCATTTCACATACATACTTTTCAGTTAAAATACTTCTGTATTTAACCTCAACTAGATAGACTTCTTTTTTATCATGAGAAACCAATGCGAAGTCCGGTGCATTTCTAATTATTTCAACAGCATCCTTATCTCTCGCCAAATTTGCGTACTGTGCGATTTCTGGAAACGTATTTTCATAGCCAAATGGAATTACCGTGAATTTACCACTATTTCTAAACATCTGAGAAAAAATTAGTTCAGCTATTTTACCTTTAATTAATTGTTCTGAAAATTGAATTTGTGTTTGCATAAAATTAGTATATATCATAAGTGTATCATGTTGTATATTCTATCTCTATGAATTTTAGGTAAAATAAAAAGGCAACTTGTAATAATTGCCTTTCATGAACTAACGCATCAACTTCTTAACTGTTACATATTGGTGATAGCCTGACCATCCTTTTACAAAATTTACATCTGATACCCATTCAAGGTTCTTATGTTTACTTGGACGAATCTTATAACAACCAATAAATTTGTGAGTTTTTGGATCAACTAGGATAACCTCAGAGTTTTTGAACCCAGTTAGAAGCAAATTAAGAGCAGTGATTTGGATGAATATTAGACTGTATTCAACTCCAATGTACAAGATTTTTTCTTTAGATTCCAAAGTACTTGCTAGGAGAATTCTTCCAGTACGACAACCGATATCAAGAAAATTGAAAGTGGCGTCTAGTTTGTGAAGTTCTAGTGGAACTTTAATTAAATCCTTACATTGTTGCCATGTTAGCATGGTGTTCTCCTCTGTGTTTTGAAAAAGTCTTTCGTAAAGATTTCCGAGTAAATCATTTCCATTTTTTGAGAAAGCGGTTATTACCATTTCTGTTGCTAATTCTTCATACATGAGGGGAATAGTAAAGCTGAGGTCATTGGTAGAAAAGTTTTTAGAAATGATTTCAATAACATCCTTTGGGTGATTCCATGTTTGGATGTAAGTGGAAATGTAAACGAAGTCAATAAAGCTTTGTTGAGCATTTTTAGGGCCTCTAAGGTTCAAAATTGCATGTTCTAGTTTTTTCATTTTATATGGTACTTTTTTAAAGTATACCATATTGAATAGTTGCTTTCTAGAAGCAAAAGGCTCAATTAAATGAGTATTTTGAATGAAGATTTGCCCTTTGGGTCAAATGATGGGGAATACTTAAGCATCCCTAATTTTATAAGTTTATTTAAAGCCATATGGAATGTGCCTGTGCTCTTAATTCCAGATTCTAACATGAGGGTTCTCCGTGTACAAACAATCTCCCCATTACTCGTCCCTGATTTAAAATACAAGGTGAGGTATAGGGAGACAGTTGCATGTGAGCATCCAATATCTATAATTCTTGAAACAGAGGTTCCAAGTGAAGGTATTTTATTTTCCTGTTTTATGGTCATTTTCAAGGAGACTTTGAACTTCTGATTTCCTGTAATAGAAGGTACCTCCAATTTTTGTTCTTGTTAGGTTACACTCAATTAAAACTTTATTAAGGGTGTTAATTGATCTGATTTTAAGGTAGCTCATTACTTCTTTAGTTTTCAGATACTCAGTCTGGGTAGTTGTCTTTGTGTCCATTTTCCTATCAATAAGTTTTTCAAAATGACTTATAAGGCTTGCTTGGAATTCCAGCAAATCGGTTTTAGTGATGTGATTTTCCATAATTATAGTGATGCTTGAATAAATACTTTAGCGCCTTTCCTTTCAAGACTAGACTTAATCTTGTGACTCATATCGTAGAAAATTTCATCCTCGCTCGCTTGATTTGATTCATGGATGAGGTGTATATTGAGACCATTTAGATCAATAGTATTTGTGTCAAAAGAAAGTATTGAATCAATTACAAATTGGCTTATTTGATCTTTTTTATAAACACTGTGTTTAGGGGAGTTTTGGTGTAAATCAGAAAACATATAAATGGTTGTAGGCACGCTATCATTTAAATAATCTTCTATCTCGAGGTTTAGTTTCTCTAATACAAAAGAATATGGTTTTGAATGTTCAAATCTTTTATATTTTTCTATTTCATCTGTTAACGATTTTGAAATGCCCTCAATTAAAACAAGCCTTCCCATTTCATTTCCACTATACTCAGATTCATAGGCCAATTGAAACCTGTGTTTAGGGGTTACTCTAGAATCACATATACTAGTAGTCTCAACTATAATGCCATGCCAGAAAATCTTTTGATTATTGCTAATTATTTTATTTATTACGTAGTCTGTTTGCAGGTTTAAAATTGAAAGTGATGAATCGGTTCGGTCAAAGACTAATACTACCTTTTTGGTGGTATTTTGTTCTTGGCATGCTCCGAATACTAAAAGTAGTACAAGGAGGTATAGTTTAGTTACTGGTTTCATTTTTCTTGGGTGTTTGAAGAAGGTTTGAAAAATCTAGGTGTTTAGGTTCTTGGGAAAGACAGGGAACCCGAAAACCACGTTTAAGGGAATTTTCATTAATGTATTCAGAAACAGCTCTATTATAGAGGGTTGTTAGTAGTTTTTTACATGCTTCTGCAAGATGTATAGTTTCGAGACGTCCAATTAAATCTAATTCCAAATCATCCTTGTTTGCATCAACCTCTGATTCTAATTTGATAATATCCCTTTCCAATCTTTTTACTTTTGACTTTTGTTTGAGGTAGTCGATTATTTGGCGTACTTTAATCCAATTGGGTACTATCAAGAAGTATGCGATTAAAAATATTGCAATAAACAGGATGGAATTAATGGCTATGAAGGATAGTCCACTGTATCCCTTTTGACCCATTTTCTCTAAGTAGTCAGCTCGAAGTTCACCAATAATATAAAAAGTAATAACAATGATAAGAATCACTATTGATCTGAGGATTTTCCTTATCGTTGGATTTGAAATCATATCAATATAAATTGGAGCAAGATGGGAGATAACAAGTAGTCCGGTGCTAATACCTACAGAAAGAATTAATGCCTTGTTAAAACTTGAACAGAGAATTTGAAGAGAGGTTGCTAGATAGTTTATTTCTCCAACGTAAATTAGGCTAACAATTAGGCATGAAAATATAAACGTATATAGAGGACTAAAAGATATTTTATAGGGTAATTGCGAAGCTTGAATATCCCTCTCCTCTTCTTTGTTAGCCAATTTAGTAGCAAGTTGTTGATTTCGTTTTAGTGATGAGTTTTTCTTGATACTACCAAGTGCTATTTGCATGTCGCCATTTAATTCAGCCTTTATTTGAGGTATAGCCATTTCGTATTCGTTATAAATTGGGGCTAAATAGTCATTGAGGTTAGCATTATCCTCAGGAGGTTGGTTAATAGCCGCATGTTTAAGCGATAGATGTTTTGCTTTTAATAGCCGCTTACTATCAGCTTCTATAATTGCATTTAATATAGGGTGCTGTAAGGATCCTCTTTCAGAGCCAGAGGATAAATGTTCTGGTAATAGCGTTTTCATAATTGTTTATTGATTTTTGTTTGGTTAAAAATTGAATATTCATTTTGGTATGAGACAAGTAATCTTTCTGCCCAATCTTTTAAATCTTGGGGTAAGGCATTTGAGATTCTAATCTCTTTTAGATACAGCAGTATTTTTTGGAAAAATCCTTCGGGATCGTTTCTATTTAAAGAATCCCAAGCAAAAGCCACCTTAATGGTTTTAAAGATATATAGCTTCTGCTCTGCTACTGCTAAAGCTCGGTAATGCCTAGCGATTGTGATTTTTAGATTTGGTGTTTTCATGACTTTAATTGGTAGAAGGATTTTGATTATTACTTAAGAGAGGTGCTTGCTGACCAAGTACATCCATAATTAATGTAATAGACCAATTTGTTACAATAAAGCCTTCTGTTTTACCTTCATTATGTTTTTCAACTTTGAAGGAAATAAAATAGTGGTCAATTCGGCCAGTCTCAATATTTCTATAAGCACCATATATTTCATATACGGTGGTACCATTATATTGATATGGCATGGTCATATATTCCAAAAGCTTGTAGCCTGGAATAGTGAAATAGTCGTTTAGGAAGATGTTTTTCATTTTTTTTTGGGTATTAATTGAAAACTTAAATGCCGAAAAATTCATTTAAATGAACCACTTTGGCAGGTACCCATATTCGAGACCAAAGGTTGACAACCTTTGATAATTTTGATAAACTAACTCGAACTTGTGTGTACCTTTGAAAGTACAGGTTCATTCGCCCTCATTGGAATTCTAGTTCCATGAGGGTTTTTTCTTATTCTACTTATACTGCTTCATTTATTTGATTAATAGTTAGTTTTTTATTAGGTTTGATTTAAATACAATCACAAATTTCGAATAGTCTTTTGAAACCAGCCTTCAAAACCAAAAAAAATAAGCTATGAAGAATTTAAATGCCTTTTTTAGATTAATAGCTATTGATAAAAGCCTTAAGACTGGTGATAAATACACATATGAAGCACTTAGTAAGATCTGCAAAATTTATATTGAAAGCGAACATTATCCAACAGAACGAACAATTAGATACGACATTGAAACATTAAAAGATAGATTGAATGCTCCAATAGAATCTCTAAATGGTAAATGCTGGTACACGGACACCAAATATTCATTTCTTAATCTTGGGATAACTCCATTTCATGCAGATGCTTTAAAAGAATTGCTAAGTTTAATTGATCAGTTTACCTATTTGCCTCATTTGCAAAACTTATCCGAAATCATTATTACTTTAGAGAAAAATTTAGGAATAAAAGGTAAGGATTTACCCAAAGTTATTCAACTCGACAATCAAATACAAAGTGTTGGTAATATTCACATACAAACATTATACAAAGCAATATGTGATAAAAAAGTTATTTCTTTCAGATACCAACCTTTTAAAAAAGAATCAGAAAACAATGTTGTTGTGCACCCTTATTTTTTAAAAGAATATAATAACCGGTGGTATTTAATGGGAAGAAATGAAAATAATAATGAAAAGAAGGAAATATTTGGACTTGAAAGAATTGTAGGTTCAATAGATGAAGTAAATTTAGAATTTAAGGCCACTTCAATCAATTATATGGATTATTTTAATAAAAGGGTTGGTATTTCTAAAGCTGATGGTGCTTTTTTTAAAAAGATTTTTTTAGCTTTTACAACTCTCAGAGGCCAGTATGTTTTAAGCAAACCAATTCATCATACTCAAAAGCATATAAATTACCCAGAAAGACCTGAAAAAACTGTTATTACAATTGATGTCTATCCAAATAGGGAGTTATGGGCTTTAATATTGAGTTTTGGTGAGGATGTTGAGGTAATTAAGCCCGCCTACGCTAGAAAACAAATATATAATCTAGCATTAAAATTGATTGAGAATAATAAAATTGAGTAATTTCTCTGATTTAAAAGAATATTTAAGAACCTGTTTTTATATTTAGCAATATGGATAATAATTACCAATTCATTGAGAACTTCGCAAGGTTGCTAAGACATGGCAATTGTTATTTTGATCATCATGAACAAAAGAAATTACAGAAAGAATAGAAGCCCTATCGTTAAGATCAGAAGACAGTTTATTGGGTACCAATTCGAGATTACAAACGTAGATTGAACAGAAGAGTTTGCACTATAAAGTTCACAAAGAATCTGAAAATAATTCAGAGCAAATTCAAGGCACTGGAGAAGAAATAAAATCATCCAGTGAGAAAGAAATGGATCTTGATTAGGAAGATTAGGTGCGGTGATTGGAGCGGGAGTTGTTAAAGTTGGTCTTCGGGATTCAACTGTAAAGACTTACAGCAACAAACTGAATGCCTTTTTTGTGTGGTTAATAGAAAGAAAAATTATTGTCAATAATCCATTAGAGCATATAAAATTAAGGTATCCATATTACACAGATCAAAGGGTCTTGGAGGAAGGGGATGTACAAAAACTATATTCGGTTGTATTACTTCATTCGGGCTATAATCCTCTTTTATAAGGAAGGGATACCGTAATCCTATGTATATTATTTTTCTGTGGATTAAGAAAAGGAGAGCTAATCTCATTGAGAGTTGCCGATATTGATATGAATAAAAGACTTTTAAGGATTAGAGCTGAAACCTCGAAATCAAAGCGAACTAGGCTGATACCAATTTATCCAACATTACTTTTTCAATTAAAGGAATATATCAAGGAAAGAAACCGGACAAGTTACAAAACCATGGATTTGCTGGTCATAAATAACAGCGATAAGGGTTTGGACTCGTCACGGTTTAAAACATTGGAAAGGATGCCAAATAGAGCGTTCTGGGGTTAAGTTTCACCAGCATAGGTTCAGGCATACATTTGCCTGTAATCTTGCCAAAAATGGAGTTCACATAATGGAAATTCAAAAACTTATGGGCCATGCAGATATCTGAATGACTATTTCATGTTTGAGGTCAATTTCACAATCGGATTTACTGGATGATATTGATAAACTAATTTTAGGGTAATTCCAGAATAATTCCTCAAAATGATGAAAGCTACAAAAATAATCTATCTGATATTCAGCGTGTTGAGAAATTACTTATTTGCCATTTATACAGAATGTTTGATAATAGCCTGATTGAATGGATATTATGCATAAAAGCAAGGGATACCACAATTTATATATATATATACAGTATAAAATAATTGAATGAGCAAAGATTATGTGAAGAGTTGGTAAAAATATACTCATAATTCATAACTACATGAAACTTTTTTTCAATTCTGAATATAACAAAT
>JAWXAZ010000111.1:0-18147 GCA_034439755.1 bacterium | reverse complement strand
GCTAATGGCTATTAGCCATGGCATATCGACCATAAACAATATCGAAAAGAAAAACAAACAAGAACAAAAAAGTATAAAAAACCACAAAGGGCTATGGGCTATGGGCAAAAAAAATTAAGCCATCAACAAAAAAACAAGCCAAAGAAAAAATAAAATCTACCAAACCTATACAAATAAAAAAAGCCAAAAGCCAAAAGCTAAAAGCTAAATTAAAAGCAAAATTAAAAGCAAAATTAAAATTAAAAATGTCATCAAAACACCCAAAAGGATTAAACTTTCTTTTCTTCACTGAGCTCTGGGAGCGCTTTGGATACTACTTAATGATTGGAATTTTTCAATTGTATTTAATGGAAAATATCGATAAAGGCGGCTTGGGTTTGGACCGCAAAGAGGCGGCAGATATCTATGGAACTTTTATTGCGTTTGTGTTTTTAACACCGTTTTTGGGTGGCTTATTGGCGGATAGGATTTTGGGGTACAAGAATGCCATTTTAATTGGGGGCACGTTAATGGGTTTTGGTTATTTGGGACTGGCTTTGCCGGGCATGACGGCTTTTTATGTTTCGTTGTTTTTAATCATTTTGGGCAATGGTTTTTTTAAGCCAAACATCTCTACTTTATTAGGGAATTTATACAACGAACCAGCTTATAAAGAACACAAGGATGCGGGCTACAATATTTTCTATATGGGCATCAATATTGGGGCTTGTGTGTGCAATTTATTTGCGGCTTATATGCGCAACAGGTATGGCTGGGGATATGCGTTTGCAACGGCTGGAGTAGGCATGTTTATTGGCATTACCACCTTTTTAATTGGCTTAAGGCATTACAGACATGTGGATGTGATTAAGGCGGTTCAAGCAGAAGATATGCCTTTGGCGCGCATTTTTGCACAGGTGTTTTTGCCGGCTATAGTGGTTGGGGCGGGTGCCTGGTTTTTCCCAGGAAACATGTTTGGTTCAGACAGTACCGATGCCTTTATTTTTGCTACTATACCAGTGATTATTTTTTACGTGGGATTATATGTGAAAGCCTCTGTTGCTGATAAACGTCCGCTTGCAGCATTGCTCAGTATTATGGCAGTGTCGGTGATGTTTTGGGCGGTGTTTAAACAGAATGGAACGGCGCTTACTACCTGGGCGCAATACTATACCGATAGGGAGTTGCCTGCTGTTATTCAGGAGCCGGCGCGCAATTTATATTTGGCCGAAACAGTGACGTATAAAGATGATACGGTGACGGCTTATAACCACAATTTTTCGGTGATTAAAGAAGGTGGGAAGCCCAAGAAAATTTGGGATAAACCGGTATATTTTAAAAACATGGCACCAGAGAAATTGCCTGCAGAAGGGAGCGCTACCTATTTGTATAATACAGAGTTATTTCAATCGGTTAATCCGTTTTGGGTAATTGTGCTTACGCCTGTGGTGGTGGGCTTTTTTGCCTGGCTGAACCGACGCGGCAGGGAGCCGAGCACAGCAACAAAAATTGCGATGGGACTCTTGATTTCGGCAGTGAGTACATTGGTGATGGTAGCAGCAGTTTATGTGGGCAGCAATGGCACCATAAAAGTATCGCCTATGTGGTTGGTTTCATGTTATGGTGTGGTAACCATTGGCGAATTATTTTTAAGTCCGATGGGACTTTCATTGGTTTCTAAATTGAGTCCGAAACGCCTTACAGCGGTGATGATGGGCGGATGGTTTTTATCTACTTCTTTGGGAAATAAACTATCGGGCATATTGGCTACCTTGTGGGATGGGTATGAGAACAAGGCCAATTTCTTTTTGGTAAATGCCGTTTTGTTAGGTGTTGCGGCAATAATGACATTATTAATGCTAAAATGGCTCAATAAAATCTTGAAGGAGCACTTATAAGTTTTGGGTTGATTATTGCAACAGAATATTTTGAAACTATTTGGATATTTTGAAGTTTATATTAAATTAGTAGCAAGTAAATAGATAATGGAAGCAAAATTTTCACCACGCGTAAAAGATGTAATCTCTTATAGCAGAGAGGAGGCCATACGTTTAGGGCACGATTATATAGGCACAGAGCATTTGCTTTTGGGCCTTATTCGTGAGGGCGATGGCAAGGCATTGAAGACCTTAAAGGCTTTGGATGTAGACCAATTGCGGGTAAAGAAAACGATTGAGGATAATATTCGTGGATCGGCCACTAACAACACCAATTTTGTGAATATCCCTTTAACCAAGCAGGCCGAGAAGGTATTGAAGATTACTTACCTCGAGGCTAAGATATTTAAAACCGATATTATTGGAACGGAGCATTTGTTGTTGTCTATCCTACGCGATGAGGACAATTTGGCTTCGCAAATATTGGGTCAGTTCGGAATTACATATGAAATTTTTAAAGCCGCCGTTGAGGGTAATCTCAGCGATACCAAAAGCGAAATGCCAGCAGAAGAAGATGAATACTTTGGTGGGCAGCCAGAAGAACGCAAGCCTGAACCAAGAAAAACAGATATAAAATCGAAGACGCCTGTACTCGACAACTTTGGTCGCGATTTAACCAAAGCGGGTGAAGAGGGCAAGTTGGACCCAATTGTGGGCAGGGAAAAAGAGATAGAGCGTGTGTCTCAAATTCTTTCTCGCAGGAAGAAAAACAACCCAATTTTAATTGGTGAGCCGGGTGTAGGAAAGACGGCAATTGCTGAGGGATTGGCTTTGCGTATTATACAAAGAAAGGTATCGCGGGTGTTGTTTAACAAGCGCATTGTGATGTTAGATTTGGCTTCATTGGTTGCGGGAACTAAGTACCGTGGTCAGTTTGAGGAGCGCATGAAAGCGGTGATGAATGAGTTGGAAAAATCGCCAGATGTAATCTTGTTTATTGATGAGATTCACACCTTGGTGGGAGCTGGTGGAGCAAGTGGTTCATTGGATGCTTCTAACATGTTTAAGCCTGCTTTGGCGCGTGGCGAAATTCAGTGTATTGGTGCCACTACTTTAAACGAATACCGTCAGTATATTGAGAAGGATGGCGCATTGGAGCGTCGCTTTCAAATGGTAATGGTAGAGCCTGCCACAGCTGAGGAAAGCGTGGAAATCTTGAACAATATTAAGGACAAGTATGAGGCACATCACAGTGTAAATTATGAGCCAGAGGCGATTGAGGCTTGTGTGAAAATGAGTAGCCGGTATTTAACCGATAGGCATTTGCCAGACAAGGCTATTGATGTGATGGATGAAGCGGGTGCAAGGGTGCATTTAAACAACATTCATGTGCCAGCTAATATCCTTGAATTGGAGAAGCAAATTGAGGAAATTAAGGTAGAGAAGAACAAAGTTGTAAAGAGTCAGAAATACGAGGAAGCGGCAAAATTGCGCGACCGTGAAAAGCATTTATTAGAGCAGTTAGAGACGGAGAAATTGCGTTGGGAAGAGGAGACAAAAACCCAGCGTTATAATGTTACCGAGGAAAGTGTAGCGGAGGTAATTGCTATGATGACAGGTGTTCCGGTGAAGCGCATTGCCCAAAGTGAAGGTCAGCGTTTGCTGAACATGGGCAGCGAATTGGCTGGAAAAGTAATTGGTCAGGATGAGGCCATAAAGAAACTTACGAAAGCCATACAACGTACCCGTGCTGGATTGAAAAACCCAAATAAACCCATTGGCTCATTTGTGTTTTTAGGTCCTACCGGTGTTGGAAAAACAGAGATGGCCAAGGTACTTGCCAAGTATTTGTTCGATACCGAAGAGGCCATGATTAGGATAGACATGAGTGAGTACATGGAGAAGTTTGCGGTGAGCAGGTTGGTAGGCGCGCCTCCTGGATATGTGGGTTATGAAGAAGGCGGACAGTTAACAGAGAAGATACGCAGGAAGCCTTATGCGGTGGTGTTGTTGGATGAGATTGAGAAGGCGCATCCAGATGTATTTAATATTTTGTTGCAGGTGTTAGACGAAGGTTTTATTACCGATAGCATGGGAAGGAAAGTTGATTTTAGGAATACGATTATCATCATGACATCTAACCTTGGTTCAAGGCAATTGAAGGACTTTAAGGGCGGGGTGGGATTCTCAACGCCTACGCAGATGGCCGATACGGATAAGAACAATAAGATTATAATTGAAAATGCGTTGAAGCGTTTCTTTTCGCCTGAGTTTTTGAATAGGATTGACGATGTGATTGTATTTTCTTCTTTGGATAGAACATCTATTAGAACCATTTTAGACCTGAACCTAGCGAAGTTATCGAAGCGCATAGAGGATTTAGGCTTTAAGGTGAAGTTTAGTGATGCCGCGAAGGAATTTTTAGCAGACAAGGGATTTGATCCAGATTTGGGTGCAAGGCCTTTGGGTAGAACGATTCAGAAGTTTGTGGAGGACCCAATTGCGGAGGAGTTGTTGAAGATGGAGATGAGTGATGGAGATACAATTGATATTGATTACGACAAGGAGGGGAATACTGGGGAGTTGAAGATTGGCACTTCGGGGAAGAAGACTGGGAGGAAGAAGAAGGATCCTACGCCGCCGGCAGCTGAGTAGCTGTTGGCTAACTAAATGAAAATTTCATTGATACGCATAGGCAAATTGCATTTAAAATTTGCGCAAGATGGATATGCTGAGTATGTTAAAAGATTGCATCATTATGCGAAATTTGTGGATGAGTTGTTGGTGGTGAATAGTAAGAGCATTGAGCCTACTGCGATAAAAAAGGCGGAGAGTGAGGCTATTTTAAAGAAGCTTCAAGCAGGGGATACAGTTATTTTATTAGATGCATTTGGAAAGGCTTATAGCAGTGAAAAGTTTGCTGAATATTTGGAGCAAATGCAGATGAAAACGCAGCATTTAGTTTTTGTAATTGGGGGTGCTTATGGTTTTGATGAGGCCATTTATGCGAGGGCCAATGGAAAGTTATCGCTATCAGATTTCACCTACTCGCATCAATTGGTACCGCTAATTTTTGGCGAACAATTGTATAGGGCCTTTACCATAATAAAAGGCGAAAAATACCATCATGGTTGATTGCTTGGATTTGGTTGCTTGGTTTTGGTTGATTGGATTGGATTGGATTGGATTGGATTTGGTTGATTGGATTTGGTTGATTGGATTTGGTTGATTGGATTTGGTTGATTGGTTTTGGTTGATTGCTTGGTTTTGATTGCTCGGATTTGGTTGATTGGTTTTGGTTGATTGGATTTGGTTACTTGGTTTTGGTTACTTGGATTTGGTTGATTGGATTTGGTTGATTGGTTTTGGTTACTTGGATTTGGTTGATTGGTTTTGGTTACTTGGATTTGGTTGATTGGATTTGGTTGATTGGATTTGGTTGATTGGATTTGGTTGATTGGTTTTGGTTGATTGGTTTTGGTTGCTTAATGTTAAGTGAAGCCGGTTTGTAGCATCAGGAAATCAAAAGCAAATTTCTATGCACACAAAAACTCGTGCTATTTGGCATAAAACATGGGGAACAATAAATGGGCTGCGGCATTAATTTGATGCAGCATTGGCGGTAAAACTATTTTTTATGTATTTTATATCACATAGAGCTTAGCCTAGTTCAAATAAAGCTTAGCCTAGTTCACATAAAGCTTAGCCTAGTTCAAATAGCTCTTTAAGTTCTTTGTTGCTTAAATTTCCAATCCAATTTTCGCCGGTGGCAACGGTAAGGTTTGCCAAGGCTTTTTTGCTTTGAATCATTTCGTTTATGCGTTCTTCGAATGTATTTTTTGTAATAAATCTATGCACCATTACATTGCTTTTTTGTCCAATGCGGTAGGCCCTGTCTGTGGCCTGAGCTTCAACAGCGGGGTTCCACCAAAGATCGTAGTGAATTACATGATTAGCGGCAGTTAAATTTAAACCTGTACCGGCTGCTTTGAGCGAAAGAATAAAAATTTTATCGGCTCGGTTCAATTGGAAATTGTTGACCATTTCTTTGCGTTGTTTCAAAGAACAGCCGCCGTGGTAAAACAGTGGTTCTTCGTTATAGCGTTCGGTAATAAAATGTTTAAGCAAATCGCCCATTTCTTTAAACTGGGTAAAGATCAAAACCTTTTCGCCACTTTCAATAATGCTATCAAGTTTACTAAACAGCATCTCTGTTTTGCCACTAAGGGTACTATCAAGCATTTTGTTTTTAAGAAACTGGGTTGGGTGATTGCACACCTGCTTTAAGGCCAGTATCATTTGCAATACGAGTCCCTGCCGCACAAACAATTCCTTTTGATTGGATATGCCTGCTTCTTCAATAGCTTCCAAAGCTTTTTGAAGGGTAGTTTGATATAAGGCAGCCTGCTGTTTGGCCAAAGTGGCGTAACAATCTATTTCTATCTTATCTGGCAAATCGCTTATAATACTTTTATCAGACTTGAGTCTTCGCATCATAAAAGGCGCTGTAACCCTTTTAAGCTTATTTGCGGCATCTTCGTCGTTGAATTGTTGAATGGGAATTCCGTAAGTCTCATTAAACTCTTGCACGCTGCCTAAAAACCCACGGTTGCTATAATCAACAATACTCCATAGCTCGCTTAGTCTGTTTTCTACTGGCGTGCCACTCATTGCAATGAAGTTAGAAGCGCCTATTGTTTTTACGGCCTTGCTTTGGGCTGTATTGCTATTCTTAATGTTTTGTGCTTCATCGATGACCAATGAGTGCCATTTCTTTTTTTTGAGTTCTTTGGCATCGCCTCTTATTACACCATAGCTCGTGATCAATACGTCATAATCGGCCTTCTTTTCAAGTTTTCGGTTCAGACCGTGATAAATTTTTGATTTTAAACCTGGCGCAAACTTTTCAATTTCGCATTGCCAGTTGGTTAACAGACCTGTGGGTGCTACCACCAGCACTTTTTCTTCTTTAAGCAATCCGTCTTCCTTATATTTAAGCAAAGTTGTAATTACTTGTAAGGTTTTTCCTAAGCCCATATCATCTGCTAAAACCGATCCAAACCCTATCTTTGCATTGCGGTACATCCATGAAAATCCTCTATGCTGATAAGGCCTCAAGGTTGCATGAATGCCTTTTGGCAAAGGCACGGGTATTACGCTGGTAAGCTCAATAATAAGCGCTTCTACTTGGGAAGTGAGTGCTATTTTTGCACCTTCATACTCGCCACTCAATGCTGCTCTTAGCAACTGGAAAGCCGATAATTCTTTGCTGCTGGTAAAATGTCGGTGAAGCTTTTCAAGATCTACTTGACTAACGTAAATATAATTGGTTTTGTACTTAACAAGTCCATCCGATTTTTTTAGTAATTTGTTAAATTCTGTTTCATTCATCACTACATCGCCAATGGCTACCTGCCAGTCGAAATCGAGCAATTGATCGAGCCTGATATGCGATTTACTTCCATCTTTGGCTTTAGCCTTGAGTTTAATACTGGATTTAGGGCGTAAAATATACTGAAGCGATTTGGGCAATAATATATCTACATCGAGCAACTGTATGGCCGGAATCATGTCCATTAAAAACGGGGTAAACGCTTTATTCTCCATCACCAGGGGCGATGCTGCGCGGGTATCTATATAATGATCGAGCCCAGCAATGAAGCTGCTTAACTGAGTAAGACTTTGCAAAATTTCGTACCGCGATTTATCGAATTTGGCATGGTTTAGCACATCACTTAAAGGGTAAGCTTTGGTTAAATCGGCATTGTTGCGAATGGCCACTGAAAGTTTAAAATTGTTGTTGGGCAGCTCTTCAACTATAACCTGTGGCTTGTAATTTCCTTGTGCTAAATAGTATTTTTGTATCCAGGCCAGAATGCCACCACTCAAGGCTTCCTCGCCGGGCTTTTTAAAATCATAATTCACTTTCTTGAAAAACAGGTTTAGAAAAAGATCGTCGCTCACCTTGTCTTCTGAAGTATGAATAATTTCGGTAATAAACAGCGACAATAAGTTAAATGCAGGCTGCATGGTAATGCGCTTTTGTTCATTGTCCTCTTCCCACAAAAACACATCGGGGGGCAAAATATTTTCGAGTTTTGCAACCAGCTCTCTTACTTGTTTACTTAACATGGCTGGCAGCCACCTGATAGAAAATTTGCCACCTGGTTGCTTTACTATTTGTGGCACTACAGCACCGTTTGCCAATAGGTGCACAGCAAACTGTAGCAGGGTATTTAAAGCGGCTGTTGAGGGCTGGTAGTCTAGTGTTCTACTAGGTTCAATATTCGACATTTGTGAGAGAAAATCAAGGAAAGAAAACTTCCTTTCATTAATAATCACTTTTGATTTATAAGCCTCATCAATTACTATATTATGTTTTGAATGATGATTAATGGATTGCCCTGGTTGTGATGCCTTGTAAAACAAGTTTTGGATGGGCATTTTTCCATGCAATACCCTTTGAGCATTTTTTACGTGGCGAAACAAATTGAGGCTATACTTTTCTTTGAAGTTTCCGCTTCCATGATAGAAGGCAGGGTTATTGGCAAGCAAGGCTACTAGTGGCTCGTGGATAGGAGTAAGTCCGCTAAATGCCAATTTTTGATATGCATCTTCATCCTTAAATGGCAAGGATTTTTTAACAGTGTTATCAAAATACAAGTCGGTAATTTGTGGAATCATTGTGGTTTCCTTATTCACAAAAATGCCAAGCTTATTCATCTCGGCAACAAGGTCAACATTGTGTAATTCGAACACCAAGAATGGATTGTTGTCAATCTCTGCACTTACTTTATAAATAACCGCTGCGAGATGTTTGCATGGCACGGCCCAATCGGGACAGTTGCAATGCATTTTAAAATCGGTCCATTGTTTTGGAAAGACCTTTAGTCCCATTGTTTCGGCAATGGTAAGCACACCGGGGTCTAACTCACGGTTGAGTAGCTTAGAGATTATGGTAGGACGTTTAGAGAGTTCCAGAATAAACTGGCCAAGCTCGGGGTTAAAAAACGGCGGCAAAATAATATCAACGCTATATGGTTTAGGCTGACTGCCGCTTACTCTGGCAATAATTCGGTTGCCGTTAATATCGATTGATTTAACGGCACCTTTGCGGGCATAGCTGCTTCCTCTTGGCAATCTATTGTCGTAATCAATATTTGAAAGGGAGTTTAAAAATTGTTGTCCCCACCAAGTTTTACCGAATGTAGTTGCCATTATTTACGAGTTAATTATTAGTGATATTGATTGCTTCAAATTTTGCCTTTTAAGCTTAGTTTTTAGATGAATTTTCAACATGGTAAAAATAAAACCAAAAACAAACCTGACTTAGGCCAAAAACTGGACTAAACAGATATTGCAAGGGAAATAAAAGCGATATTGAAGGCTGCAAATAGTAAGCTTTTGAGCATAGGTTATAAACAGATTTTCAACACGGTAAAAATAAAACCAAAAACAAATCTGGCTTAGGCCAAAAACTGGATTAAACAGATATTGCAAGGGGAATAAAAGCGATAATGAAGGCTGCAAATAGTAAGCTTTTGAGCAGAGGTTTTAAACAGATTTTTAACATAGTTAAAAATAAAACAAAAACAAACCTGGCTTAGGCCAAAAACTGGATTAAACAGATATTACAATGGAAATAAAAGCGATATTGAAGGCTGCAAATAGTAAGCTTTTGAACAGAGGTTTTAAACAGATTTTGAACATAGTAAAAATAAAACCAAAAACAAACATGACTTAGTCCAAAAACTGGATTAAACAGATATTTCAAGGGGAATTAAACTTGAACGTTTTGGTGTAATAAAATTCGCCAATTGGCATAACGGTGGCAATGGATTGCTTAGGACCGAAAACAAATTAAACATTATATTTTTTAGGTGGCTTTTGTGGCGATGGATTTACCTTACATTTGTGTAAGATGAAGTCGTTTATAAAAAGTTCGAATGGGTTTTCCAATATTGATCATTGGGAGGCAAATTGTTGGGTGAATGTTGAGTGTCCCACTGCGGCAGACAAGGTTTATTTAATTGATGATTTAAAGATTCCGGAGTCTTATATCAACGACATTGAGGATGTAGATGAACGTCCGCGGATTGAGTTGGAGAAGGGTTGGTTTTTGATTATTCTGAGGGTGCCATATAAGAGTGAGGATGACAGTTTGCCTTTTTCTACGATTCCGATGGGCCTAATTTTCAAGGGGGATGTGTTTGTTTCGGTTTGTTATTATAAGACGGAAATGCTGCCCGATTTTATTCATTATGTGAATAGAAAAGGGCATAATATTTTAAATAATTTCGACTTAGTTTTGAAGCTTTTGTTATCGTCGAGTGTGTGGTTTTTGAAGTATTTGAAGCAGATCAATCAGCGTATCAAGTTGGCAGAAAATCAGTTAGAGAAGTCGATTAAAAACGAGGAGTTGCATGCTTTGTTGCAGATTGAAAAGTGCATGGTATTTTTTACTACATCGTTGAAGGGGAATGACATTTTGATTCATAAAATTAAGAACATCAAGTACCACCGAGACACGTATGATGTGGAGTTGTTGGAGGATGTGGAAATTGAGTTGCGACAGGCCCAGGAGACTACGAATATTTACAGTGACATTTTAAGAGGGATGATGGGTGCTTATGCGTCGGTGATATCTAATAATTTGAATATTATTATGAAGCAGTTGACATCGATTTCGATTGTGTTGATGATTCCTACTTTGGTGGCGAGTTTGTATGGGATGAATGTTCCTAATTCTTTGCAGAATAGTGCATGGGGTTTTTGGATTGTGATTTTAATTTCGTTTGTATTTTCACTTTCGGTAGTTTTTTTGTTTAGGTTTAAGAGGTGGTTTTAGGTGGGGCGTTGGGTTTTGGGCTTTGGGCGTTGGTCTTTAGGCGTTGGGTTTTGGTCCTTGGTCTTTGGGTTTTGGGTTTTGGGTTTTGGGTTTTGGGTTTTGGTCGTTGGGTTTGCTTGGCCATTGGTGGTTTTGAGGGCTTTGTGATTGGGATGGATTTTCTACTTTTGGGTGATTTTTTCTTTTTGGGTATTTTGAATTTGGGCGGAAAATTTGTTGGATTTTTTTTGATAAATGAGCTTGTATAAATTGGTATAAGTTATGGCAAAAGGGCTATGGTTCATGGGCTATGGACTTTTTTGGTAATTTTGGTGTTGAGGGTGAATTAAAATTAATTGTTTTTTGGGGTGAATTGGAAACTTTTTTGGGAATTAAAGGCGAATTCTGCTGCTCCGGCTTTGCAAGTTGGTAGGGTGGTGAATGGCGTGCAAATGAATGATGCGTTGTTGGCCAAAATTGCGGCAAGGGTTGCGGAGGAATTAGACTTGCAACCTATTGATTCTCTGTTGGATGTTTGTTGTGGCAATGGGGCTTTAACGCGGGCACTCCTGCCCTATTGCAAGGAAATTGTTGGCATCGATTTTTCGGAAAAATTGATTCAACAAGCGCAGAATTATGGCGATAACATAAACTTGGTAATTGCAAAAAGTGATGGTAATAATGGAACGAAAAATAACCTTAAAAAAGGGCTTATATCAGACCTAAATATTGCGCAAAATGATAAGGCAAAATTAGGTAACCAAGGTTTCGGTTTGAACCAACATATTGTGCCAAACGAGGAGCAAAAATTGCATGAGCAGGAGCTTGGATCAGACCTAAATATTGCGCAAAATGACAAAGCAAAATTAAAGGGGGAATTGCTTGGTTCGAAGCTAAAATATGTGTGTGGCGATGCGCAGAATTTTGTGGTAGAGCAGCGATTTAACAAGCTTGTTTTGTATTTCTCTTTTCAATATTTTGAATCGCAGGAGATGGGAAAAAGGGTGATAGAAAATTTAATTCGTCATGCTAAACCTGGGGCTAAAATTTTGTTGGGTGATGTAACTGATATGCGCAATTTTTTCTCGTATTATCATTCGCCAAAAAAGATATCGCATTGGCTAAAGCAACAGGTTACGGGCAAGAATGATATGGGCAAATTTTGGCATCCGGATGAGTTGCAAAAAATTTGCGTGGCGTTGAAGGTTAAGGGTGAGTTGATTGAGCAACTGGCTTGGCAACCGTATGCGAAATATCGGTTCGATTTTTTGATTACTTGTTAGGAGTTATGAATTATGAGTTATGAATTATGAATTATGAATTATGAATTTTAAAGTAGGAATTATGAATTTTAAAGTAGGAATTATGAATTATGAATTTTAAAGTAGGAATTATGAATTATGAATTTTAAAGTAGGAAGTTTGAGTTATGAAGTATAAGTTATGAGTCAAAGTTGAAAGTATAAAATAGGAAGTTCTTGTGTACTGGAGCTTTGGCGCTCGTTTAAGTGGGTATCATCCAACGAAGCCATAGTATTGCTAGAATCTGCATGCTTTTTGAATTAAGTTGAAGCAACAAAAACCTGCTAAATTATTTCATGAAGCCGGAGCGTTGCATTTTTTGGATGGCGGCTTTTGCGCTTTGTTTTACGGCGTCGTTTACATTGCTTGGATTATGGCCTTTGCTTTGGCAAGTCCAAACCAATTTGTCTGTTTCGAGGTAGTAAACATTGGTCTCAATATAGAATAAATTATTTTCGCGTTCGTATCCCGGATTGTAGGCGTAGGGCTCAATTTGGGTGCTGTAATCGCCATAGAAACTGCGGTTATTTAAACTGCCTTCGCCGTTAACGGAGGTATTAACTATGAGTGAATCTACCATGCGCATTACCACCACATAATCGTATCCATCATTCTTCATACGGGTGTGCCAAAACTCGCGATTACCTGTGTTTATTGGCTCTCCCACGGTATATAAATATCCTTGTTTGGATGGCGATTTACTCAATCGCACACATTCGTCCATGGCAATGCGGCTGTTAATTTGGTTGTTGCTCTGCACAAAAAACAAATATTGATGGGCTTTACTTTGGTCTATATGATGACTCATATCTTGTTTTACCATCACAATATCTGGCGTTGTGCAGGCAACTGCAATTAGGCTTAATGTCAATATGAGGTAATTTAGTTTAGGTAGCATGTTAGAGAAAATCATGCAGCGAAGATAGGGATTTTGTATTTGGGCTTTGGGCTTTGGGCTTTGGCTTTGGGCTTTTGTATTTGGGCGTTGGGGGTTGGGCGTTGGGTTTTGGGTTTTGGGTTTTGGGCGTTGGGTGTTGGCTCTGCGCTGTTCAAGGTAGTTTTATTCGTAAAAATACACGCGTTTTACGCGTTGCGAAATGCCTGTTAACACTTCGTACGGAATAGTTCCAATTTGATTACTCATATCTATAATGCTGGGCGAAGTGCCGAAAACAATGACCTCATCACCTTCGGTGCAATCTATGTCCGACACGTCTAACATGGTCATGTCCATGCAAATATTGCCTACTATGGGCGCCAATTTTCCGTTCACCATCATGGCACCTACTCCATTGCTTAATTTGCGGTCTAAACCATCGGCATATCCTATGGCCACAATGGCAATTTTTCCGGTCTGAACCAAATGTCCTTTGCGTCCGTAACCGATGCTTTCTGTTTGATCGATGTTTCTTAATTGCGAGATCACCGTCTTTAAACTGCCAATACTTTGCAAGGGTAAATTGCTGGTTGTAGGATCAACGCCATAAAGGCCAATTCCCAATCGCACCATGTCGAACTGAGCATTAGCGAAGCGCGCTATGCCGCCACTGTTGAGGCAATGGCGTAAAATTGGATAAGCGAATTGCTGCTGAATGTGCGCACTCATCTTCTCAAATTGCGCAATTTGATTGCGCGTAAAAACATCGTGTTGGGCATCTTCACTGGCGGCTAAATGTGTAAAGACCGACCGTACTTTTAAATGGGTATTTGCAGCCAATAATTGCAAGAGCTGGTCAATTTCTGACGCATCAAATCCAAGTCGTTTCATGCCCGAATCGAGTTCAATGTGAATGCCTACTTCCTCGCCATCTGCGGCAGCTAAGAGCGACCGAAGAATGTGGAAATGATAGACCTCTGGTTCTAAATTATATTGCAAAATAACATCAAAACTGTGCAACTCAGGATTCATCACCATAATAGGCGTTTTGATGCCCGCTTTGCGCAAAACCACGCCCTCATCGGCATAGGCCACGGTAAGATAATCAACCCGGTTAAAGTTTAAAATACGCGCAATTTCATAGCTGCCAGCACCATAACTAAAGGCCTTCACCATGGCCATAACCTTCACCTGCGGCTTAAGCAATTCGCGGTACACATTTAAATTATGCACCAAAGCATTGAGGTTAATTTCAAATATAGTTTGATGTGTTTTCTTCTCAAGCCACTTACCTATGCGCTCAAATGCAAAGCTGCGCGCGCCTTTCAACAAGATAATTTGCTGGTGAAAATCGGTGAGCTCAAATTGCTTCAAAAAGCTTTGTGTACTCTCGTAAAAATAAGTTTGTTTGGTCTTAAACAAGTGTGGGTGCTTTCCTATGGCCGACCCAATACCAATGAAGCAATGAACTTGGTGCGCAGCAAGCAAATTGGCAATGGTTTCATAGAGCACTTCATCTGATTTGCCACTCTCCAAAAAATCGCTTAAAATAACCGTTTTCTCAAAGCCCTCTGCATGTTGTTCCATAAACTCAAGGGCTATTTTGAGCGAACCCAAATCGGCGCTATAACTATCGTTAATGAGCAAACAATTTTGATGCGCTTCTTTCAATTGTAAACGCATATCCAACACAGGCAAATCAGAAAACTTAGGCAATATTTGTGTGAGGTCTATGCCCTCAAGAAGCAGATAGGTAAGACAAGTACAGGCATTCCAAATTAAAGCTTGATCGGTAAACGGAATCTCAATTTGTGTTTGGTGGCAGGTGAGTTGTGTGCTATGCACACCTATTTTTGTTTGAATATAAAACTCCGATTTTGGATCAATGCGCGACCAAGAAATATACTTTTTGCAAGGCTGATTTAAACTGCTATTTGGAAATTTTGGCTCCACGTGCGATTGGTTCAGACCGCTAAAAAATTCGTGTACATTATCTTGTTCTGCCGAGTAAATAACTTTCTCGCAATTTTTAAAGAGCAATTGCTTTTCTTGAAGCTTCAATTGTTTGCTTGCAAAACCTTCGTCGTGTGCATCGCCAAGCAGGGTAAAGATGCCAATGGTGGGTTGAATAATCTCTTGGAGTACCTGCATTTCTTGGGGTTCTGAGATGCCTGCCTCAAAAATTCCGAGTTGATGAACATCCTGCATTTGCAATACAGAAAGGGGCACACCAATTTGTGAATTATAACTTTTTGGGTTGCGCACAATGTGCACGTGGTCTTTGAGGAGGTGCGCTAACCATTCTTTAACGATGGTTTTTCCATTGCTTCCTGTGATGCCAATAACGGGATAGTTAAATTGCTGGCGGTGAAGTTTAGCAATGCTTTGAAGGGCTTTGATGCCGTATGGAGTTTGGTAGATATTGGCCTGAACCAATCCCTTAATTTGTGCTTTGTGGTAGTTGCTTTCTTCGACTATAAAATTGCGCACGCCGGCATCGTAAACATCTTGGAGATAGTTATGGCTGTTGTTGTGCGCACCTTTTATGGCAATAAATAGCGCTTGCTCTGTGAAAATAAGTTTGCGGCTATCTATTAACACGTGAAGGACAGGTGGATTATCGCTATTGGCTTGAATAACTTTGCCTGGCAAGGATTCGCAAATGCTGTTATAGTTAATCATGTGGACCAAAGATAATAAAAAGTTGGAAATAGGAAGTAGGAAGTTGAGGTATAAGATATGAGGTAGGAATTTGAAGTATGAGGTAGGAGTTCACCGTAAATTTGATGTACGCTTAATTTGACGCTTTAGCGTAAATGTTGTAAGCTTAAAATGGAGCCTTGGTGTATGTGGATGTGTAAATTATGAATTATGAATTATGAATTATGAATTTCGAGAAGAGTGTAAAAATTACATTACAGTCTCTTAAATATTGTTTACTCTTTATTCATTCCACTTTACTATTACTTCAAAATTCATAATTCAAAATTCATAATTCAAAATTCATAATTCATAATTCATAATTCATAATTCATAATTCAAAATTCATAATTCATAATTCATAATTCATTTTTTACTAAAAAAACTTATATAAACATGATCAATCTCACCAGGCATAGAATTTTGTTCTAAACACATTTCTATGGTACTCGAAACAGATTCTGCCAAGGGTATTTCATAAGCAAAATAACCTTGTTGTTCTTTGCCATAATCTGCATCCACAAAATGAATAAGCGGAACACTGAACTCGTAATATAATTTACCAGTTAAATTGTTGCGCAATTGAAGGTGGATGCGTGTTTCAGACGATTCTAAAAAGTTTGAATGGAGGTCAATTTTCATTAAAACAACATCTTTAAAATGGGGAATCGAATCGCTGTTTATTTTTGCAGTATCTGTTGCCATTTGGTTCAAACCGTTTGATGCATTTAATTCGATGGTTTTGCGTAAATCGTAATCGTTATAATCGTATTGCCGTTTCCACAAAATGCCTTTGTATTTGCGGGTGGTTTTGCCAAACACTTTCCAATACATGGGTGCATCCATTTCTACCCAGTGCAAAATATATTCTTTGTATTGATAGGTCTGAACCAAGTTTAAATAGGTGCAGGCTAAGGCAAAAACTATCACCAAAACTTTCATCCATTTTTTTACGGTTTGAACCAATATTGCGATTGGAATAAAGAACAATGGGTAGAATTCTATGTATGCCCGCAAGCCATAGCTGCAGCCGTAAAACCAGCTCCACCATGCCGATAAAACATAGGTTAATAAAACAAAAAAACCAAAACTAGTGAGGGTTTCATAATACCTTTTTTGATACAACAAATAAATCCATGCCCACAAGGTTAGGAGCAAGATAGGCGTATAAATAAATAGGCCTTTTCTGTAACTAAAAAGTATATTAACAAACTGGGGATTGAAGAAATAAAATCCTTCCTCGTGCTGGTAGGTGTTAAGGAAAATTTGTCCGCATTGAACATACCAAACTAAGCTCATGATACCAACAAAACCTATCACAATAAGTAAGCCTAATATTAGAATAGGGATGTTTTTAAACAAGTGTAATAGCGCGCTTTTCAATTGCTTTGCAGAACCTGCCATAAAAGGCAAAAGTGCTATCACAAGTACGTTAACCGGACGCAGTAATAGGATGAGACCGAAAAAAACACACGCCCAAATAAAGGATTTACTGGCGAGACTTAGAAAATAAGCACGTATAAAATACAGAAAAGCGGTGATGGCAAAAAGCGAGTAAAGATGACTAAAACCAGCATCGAAATTGGCGTAGTGTGTAAGGCCAGTAGCAAGGGCAAGCATCGCTTGTGTGAACCAAATTATCCAAGCATCTATTTGGTATAATTGTAATAAAAGTTTGAAGAAAAAAAGTGCCAAAACCAAATAAAAAAGTGCTGCATAAAAAACACCTTTTTGAAAAGGCAATTGATATCCTTCTTTAAAATCTGGCTTTAAGGAAGCACCATTTTTCTGATTGTTTGGTGGAGCATTTAGATTATTGCTTGGTTGCAAATTTTTATTGTTGCTTTGTGCCGCATTTTCATCGTGGTGTTGTGCAGCATTTTCATCGTGGTGTTGTGCAGCATTTGCTATATAAAAATCATAATAGACATAGGCAAAAAAAGGCAATTGCAAGAGCGCAGTACCGCAGGCATATTTGTTTACCCAATAGCCACTTTGAGCAGGCACATAAACCCCGTTATTTGATTTAACTCTCTCTAGCTTTTGCAGATCCTCCAGAGAATCGTCCGTAAATCGCACCAAATCGTGGTGAATAAATGCGGCAGGCAAGTAATCGTAATACCCAATTCCATCGGCATTAATAGTGGTATCCACATTGCCTATATAGTTGTTCACCATCGTTAAAAACAGCAACAAAACCAACACCTCGCCTAAACCCAATTTAATAAATTGCCAAAACTTCATTATTCAATAATATCAAAAATTAAGCTATTAAATTATTTAATCACGTATTCAGTTGTTCCTAGGGAAATAATTATGAATTATGAAACCTATTAGGGGAATAATTATGAATTATGAAACCTATTAGGGGAATAATTATGAATTATGAATTATGAATTATGAAACCCATTAGGTGGATAATTATGAATTATGAAACCTATTAGGGGAATAATTATGAATTATGAATTATGAATTATGAAACCCATTAGGGAAATAATTATGAATTATGAAACCTATTAGGGGAATAATTATGAATTATGAATTATGAATTATGAATTATGAATTATGAATTATGAAACCCATTAG
>JAWXAZ010000110.1:0-5021 GCA_034439755.1 bacterium | reverse complement strand
ATTCATAATTCATAACTCATAATTCATAATTAATTGCACAATTAGGCTAAAGTATGAATTAAGAGTTATGAATTATTTGTTAGGTTAGAAAATTTAATTTTTTTAAAATATGTTCGATAAATTAGGTGCTGCCAAACAAATGGCAGAAGACGTAAAAGTAAAGTTGGAGGCCATTACCGTAATCGGAGATGCTGCCAATGGTCAAGTGAAAGTGATCTCCAATGGCAATAGAAAAATACAAGAGGTACAAGTTAGCATCGAATTGCTTTTGCCAGACCGCAAAGAGGAGTTAGAAGATTACTTAGTGGTGGCCATAAACCGCGCCCTTGTCTCTGCCGAGAATGTTTCGGAAAGTGAAATGCGTGCCATGATGACTAGCATGATGCCAGGCCTTGGCGGCTTGTTTGGGAAATAATACCAATTGGATTATTCTTTTAAATCAAAAGTTTCAAGTTTAATGCCCCTTCAATAACTCTTTAGGGCAATTGCATCGGCATTATTGTAAATATACTTTCGGTAAAATAGCCATAAAAAAAGGCTGTCTCATTTTTAATTGATGACAGCCTTTTTTATACAAAATTAAATTGCCTTTATTGAATCATAAATTTCTTTACTAGGTGTTTGCTCGCAGTATTAATTTCAATAAAATAAACGCCTTTGCTTTGGTTCAAACCAATTTTGCTTACCTCTCCTTGGGGCAATAAATTGCCGGCTAATACTTCCATACCTTGCATGTTTTTAATGCTGTATGTTGCCAATTCCTTTTGCGCGGGTAGGTAAACTTGCAATTCATCTCTGGCCGGATTTGGGTATAAAATAACCTCGCTGTAGCTGTCAATGGTGCTCAATCCACTTGCGCCCTCAACCACCATGGTATAACGCGAATTGGTGTCACTTACATTTTGCCCAACAGGTATGGGACCAATAAAAGCTGTAGCCCTAATGTTTATTAATACTATAAGTGGATATATGCCAGCCTGCGCCTGCGTAGCCGTTCCAGTTAAGGTTGCACAGCCCGTTTTGCCTCCCAATATTTTGCAACCTGCATTGTGGCAGCTATAGGTAAAACCATTAGGCATGCCTACCACACCCGTAATCCATAAGGTATCAATTTTAGCATTTACGGTCTGACCCAATTGCGCCACATAAACCATGGTGTCTTTGGTTATATGGTATTGAATAGTTTGCTGATATAAAATACCCACCTTGGCGGTGTCTAAAGCTGCAGGAATTGTACCCGATGTTTTAAAAGAGGTATCGGGCGTGCATTGGGCATGCAAGAGATTAGGTAAATTAAAGAGACAAATGGTTAATATTGTAAATAGCGTTTTTCTCATAATTTATAAATTTATGGCAAGATATATAATTCTTCTCATTTGTACTTTAATTCTTTCTGCAGCCCAAAACTCTTTGTTGGCGCAAGCAATTGCCATACAAGGTAAAGTAGTGAATGGTAAAACGCAGGAGCCTTTGATTGGCGCGGTTGTTCGGCTATCTAATATCGGTGCCATCACAAATGAAATAGGGGAGTTTTCTTTAAAAATTCCAGATAGAAAATTACTCAATCAGGCTTTAATAATTTCCTATATTAGCTTCGAAGAAAGCACTGTTTATCTGAAGGGAGTCGACTTAACAAAAGTGCTCCTCATTGCCCTAAAACCTTCCGAAAATTTATTGAATCAAACCCTTATTACGGCTGGTAGATACGAACAATCGCTAAAAAGAATGATGGTGAGCACCGAGCTTATCAAGCCATATTTAATTCAAGGCAGAAACACCACCATGATGGATAAATTGCTCGACCAAATTCCAAGTGTAAATATGGTAGACGGACAAATTAATATTCGCAGTGGCAGCGGTTGGACTTACGGCGCCGGCTCACGTGTAATGGTCTTGGTAGACGATATGCCCTTTTTAACAGGCGATGCGGGCAATGTAAAATGGAACTTTGTGCCCATCGAAAATGTAAAACAAGTAGAAGTGGTAAAGGGCGCTTCCTCGGTTTTATATGGCTCTAGCGCGCTTAGTGGCATTGTTCATTTTAGAACAGAGTTAACCAACGACAAACCCATAACTCGATTTTCTGTTTTCACCGGTTTGTTTAGCGAGCCTAAAAAAAGCAGTTTAATTTGGAGCAAAACAATACAAAAGCAATATGGCGCCACAGCCTTTCATACGGGCAAGTACAAGGATTTACAATTTGCCGTAAGTGGCAATTACCTCAGAGATGAAGGCTATAGAATGGGAGAAAATGACCACCGATTGCGTTTAAATGGCAACCTAAAATGGAGCACAAAAAACAAAATACAATACGGTCTCAACCTTGGGATGTTGTTCTCCGACGGTGCTTCTTTTCTCTTATGGGAAAGTTACGAAAAGGCCTATACCATTTTGGATTCTCAAATAACCACCACCAAATCGGGCAACTATTATATAGACCCGTATGTGAACTTTTATACGGGTACATTTAAACACCAATTACGTGGCCGTGTGATGTATATCTCAAACGATATTAGCAACCCAGATCCAAACATTAATCAAGATAATTCATCCAATAATTTGTATGCAGAATATCAAGTGCAGCGCTACTTAACCGGTGTTAAGCTAAATATCACTGGTGGATTATTAAGCAGTTTCAATCAGTCGAATTCGCCTTTATACAGCGGGTTTCAACACAGCAGAAACTTGGCTGCATTTGTGCAATTGGATCAGACCGTTACTGCTAAATTAAATGCCAGCGCAGGGGCCCGTTACGAATATTTTAACATGAACGGAAGCGAGGAAAGTAAACCTGTTTTTAGGGGCTCGCTTAATTATGAATTGGCCAAAGCCAGTTTCTTAAGAGCCAGTTGTGGGCAGGGCTATAGGTTCCCTTCCATTGCCGAAAGATATATACAAACGAGCGTGGGTTTGCTCAATGTTTTTCCCAACACAAATTTAAAAAGTGAGTCGGGTTGGAATGCCGAAATAGGGTATAAGCAAGGCTTTGTTTTAAAGGGATTAAGAGGATATTTCGACTTTGCCTATTTCTATACACAATACCAAAATATGATTGATTTTAATTTGGGTATGTGGCGTGCTTTTGATTTTAACAATCCTTTTAAAAGTTATGGTTTTACTTCATTAAATATTGGTGAAACCAAGATTTCTGGAATCGATTTAAGTTTAAATGCAGAAGGTACGGTGGGCAAGTTTAAGCTTCAAAGTATCCTTGGATATACTTATACCAATCCCGTGATGATGAACATAGACGAGGTTTTTGCAACAGACTCTTTAGGCATCAATTACTCTTTTAGAAGTACCCGAAGCGATAGTTCCAATGTGCTAAAATACCGCTATAAGCACTTGTTAAAATTTGATGTGATGTGATGCTTAGCTATGCCAAGTGGCAATTGGGTTATAGTTTGCGGTACAACAGCTTTATGGAAAACATTGATGCAGCCTTTATTCAACTGCCTTTGTCGGGCTTTGTGCAAGGCGTTTCAAAAGCAAGAGAGGCAAACCTAAAGGGCAATACGGTAATGGATTTAAGACTTGCGTATCAAATAAATGCCAGAATGAAAATTGCCTTAGTGGTGAGTAATATACTAAATGTTGAATACATGACCAGACCTGCCGATATGCGTCCGCCAAGGTTGAGTGTTATTCAATTTAACTATGGATTTTAAAGTTTACTATTCCCAAATGAGCTCTAAATCTGCCACCACTTTGTTTTGGATAATATGCTCCTCCACTATGCGCTCCACATCCGATAATTGCACTTGTTTGTAATAGGTTCCTTCTGGGTAAATAACCAAGGCCGGACCAAATTTGCAAGCATCTAAACAACCCGATTTTTGCGCGCGTACACTGCCTTTAAGACCTTTTTCTGCCAACACTTCTCTAAATTTTTCTATTAAAGCCGTGCCATTTTTCTCTCCACAACAAGCCTTGCCCGGAGCTTTTTCATTGGCACAAATAAATATATGTTTGTCGAATCTCATTTTATACTTTTTATAAGCCGCGAAGAAAGAGAAAAATATGCATAAAACTAATTAAGAATTATTGGCTTAAATTCCCAGTTTTGAACATCTGTTTTCCGCATGCCCGGTGCTGGTAAATGATAGTAATCTGCCATCTTTGCTACCGTTTTAAGGGTTCTGTTTTTAAGGGGAATGGCATTCAAGTTATAATCTAAACCTATAAAGAATTCGCGTTGTATTTCGTAGCCCTGACCTTTATAATAATAGGATTCTGAAAAATTGTTGACGCCATAACCTACCGCAAAATTTAAATATTTTGGCCAAAACTTTTTAGTTGTTTTAGGCAAGATATTATGCACGTCGGTACTTAACCAATAAATATGGCCATTGTAATCGGCCGTTAACGACCAGCCTTTATAGTTTTGGTCTCTAAAATATTGTCCTGGGAAGTAGCTGAATTTAAATTTAAAATTTTGAAGATAAGGCACCTTGCGTTGCGCAAAAGCATAGCCAATTCCTAATGAGTTGGCCAATAAATCTCGTGAAGAAAATTCGTACTTAGAAAAGCCATCACCTATCTCTATGCTCAAGGCCCAAATAAAGGGCAAACTGGTACTCACCCAAATGCTAGTGTTCTCCTCAAAATCGCCCCATTTCATTAATTCATACAACAAATTGCTATACATATAAGAAGTGTAAAAGTGACCTACTTTATCTATGCCTAAACTATAATTATTAAAGCCCCCATCGTTGCCTATAAAAAAAGGATGGTAATTGTCTTCCCACCACCATTTATATTCTAAATACATACTGGCCGCTTGTTGTGCCATTAGGCCGCCAATTATCCACTTTTGTTTATTGCTTAATCCCGCTTTTTTAAGAGAGCTAGTGTCGCCAAGGTCCCTGTTAACGCTTGCATATTCAATTGGTTCAGCCAAAATGGTTTGGGTGTTTTTTAGACTATCTTGTGCTGTTATTTTTGGCAGGTTATTGCTTTCAAATTCTTTAGTTTCTGCTAAAAAAAATTGGGCGTTTAATAGGCTATCTTGTGCTGTTATT
>JAWXAZ010000109.1:0-27264 GCA_034439755.1 bacterium | reverse complement strand
TTTTTTCGCGGCGATTTTAAACCTCATTGGATTTGAAAAACTCGTTTCAATTCTAGCTATTTCTCTTTCTAGCAAATAAGGAATCTCCAGTTTTTGGCAAGAAAAACTAATTTCCTCTCACACTAATTTCCTTCAAAGAAAATTAGGAATAGCTGGTATTCCACAAATAATGCCATTACACTAATTAGTCTAAAGTACAATTTGATTTTAGCATGGCAAATGCCAAACGACCAGTTTTTTTAGCCGAAATATATTTAGACTATTACCTATCGCCTAACTGTATAAAACTAGTTCCAATTCACGCTGTTTTTATTCCTAAAAATTTGGAATCGCTAGTATGCGGCAAATTATACCAATTGTAATTATTAAATTACCTAAATCTATTTGATAATTTTACAATGGTAAATGTTGATATAGCAAAATAATAGTACAGTGAAACATTTGTCGAAATTGGACTATATATTTTGTATAATCGGTATAAAAACTCAGTTCAATTCGCACTATTTCTCTTCAAAGAAAACCGGGAACCGCCGGTATTCGGCTTCTGCATAAGGCGAGTTGTGGTAAAGAAAACCAAGAACCTCATATTTATTGCCTATTTTATCGGGATTGGCATTTTTCCAGTCCTCAAATTTTTGTTTGAACGCTGGATTTTGCGCCAACATTTGCAAAGCTTCATCCTCAAATGCGTAATCAGAAAAACCTTCTTTCTCATTTAAAATTGGGTCGAAAAAATTCCAAGCAAAAAAGCCATCCCACGCCTCAGGACTCAGCACTTCCATGATATAACGAATGGCCATTTGATGGGTAGGCACAATCCAATCACCGGCCTGCAATTCTATTTGCACGGGCTTGGTTACACAGCTTACTTCGCGGTGTACAAAGTGCCCTTCTGAAGGCGAATTGGCGTATTTTATCTCCTGTATGTATTTGGCCTTCCCATCAAAGTTGCGGGTATCTTCTACCACAGTATGCTCAACCCCATTGGCCGCTAAACGGTCTATGGTTTTTTGCCAACTTTGCGGCACCACAAAATACTTAGGCACCCGGCATTGAAAACTCGGGTAACAAGAATCGTAATACAGAATTGTTCTTTGAAAGGCACGCTTGCGGTTATAAGAATGGCGCTCATAATTGCCCAATTGGCTTGGTAATTTTTCCAATTCATAGCCATTAAAAAGCAGGTTTTTGTTCACCGATTTTTGTACCACATAATTGCTGGAGTATACTTGTTGTAGCTGCATCCATTCCACTTGCGCGGCTTTGGTTCGGACCAACTCTTGGCTATTTTGCGCACAAAACTGAAGGAAACATTGCAAGAGGGCATAGGTGGCCTGCACGCGGTTGGGATATGGCTTTAACATGTGCGTTTCGGCCACAAACCCTAAGGTGCCAAACAAGGCCGCAAAGCCCGTCGAATACTTGGCACTTTCTACAAAAGCTTCGTAACCTGCGGCATCTGGTGAGTTGCCAAACACATTCACATAAGGCGCCATTTCAAAAGATTTTGCCTTCATTTGGCGGTACAAAAATGGATTCATTTTTTGATATAGAAAATCTGCTGCGGGTCCGCCTAGCTTGTCTTTCTGGGTGCTAATGAGCGTCATGGTATATTGATAATCTGCGCCATTAGAAGTGTGCGTATCCAAGAAAACTTGCGGGCACCAAGCATGGAAAATCTTGTAAAAAGAAAAGGTGGTTTTGCTATCGGCTTTAATAAAATCTCGGTTCAGGTCGTAATTATTGGCGCTAGCCCTAAAACCTTTTTGTACCGGCCCATTTTGGTTGGCCCTGGTAAAAGTTTTGCGGTTGCCCATGCCATCTACATTGTAGGCTGGAATAACCAAAATGGTTACGCCATCTGGAATAAGCATTGGATTTTTGGCCATAGCTTGCAAGAACAAAATGGAGGCATCAATGCCTTCCGATTCGCCCGGGTGAATGCCATTCATAATAAGCCACACCATTTTACGTTTGCCGCTGGTTTGGGTAGGCACAAAATCCTGTTGCTTGTTAACAATAAACAGTTCAATTTTTCGGCCCGCATCCGAGTGGCCAATTCCTGTTAGCTTCATGTAAGGCGAGGCCGAGTCGAGCTGCATATAACTTTGCCGCATTTGGGCATAGGTGGGCGTTTGGTTGCTATTGAAAGTGCATTTAGGAAATTTTGGTTCAGCCATGGCGCTTAGCTTTATTGAAAACAGCAGCAAGAGCAGGCTGGCTGAACCAATTTTGATAAAAGTGGGTATTTTAAATTTCTTTTGAAACATAATTTGAATGAATTTGAGGGCAATTTGGGTTAAAAAAACGAAAAGAATATTTTTTTTTCTGGCTGAACCAAGCGCAAAAATGGGCCTAAAAGGATATTTTTTCTGGGAAGTGTTATTTTTTTTTACTTTTTAAATCCTTGAAAAGCAGGTAAAATCTAGAAATTTTGGGGTGGGAGTGACGAAAATATTTGGCAATTCCTGATAGAATTTTAGATTTGCCCCACTGTTACGCTTCAAAGTTCTCTTTAATTTTTTTTTGCTTCATACTTGTAAACATCCTGCAAAACACTACATTTGCAGTCCTTTTGAAAAAGAAAGGCCGAAGGTAGAATAGTTCTTTGCAGGTTAACTTTCAGATTATAAGGGTAATACCTAAGGTTTGAAAGGATGATGATCATAAACGTCGATGGAATTTAATTTGGGTCAAACCAAAAAAAATGCCACTTTAGCTCAGCTGGTAGAGCAACTGATTTGTAATCAGTAGGTCGCTGGTTCGATTCCGGCAAGTGGCTCCACTTCAAATCTGGTGATTTGAGTGATGGGGAGGTTCCAGAGCGGTCAAATGGGACGGACTGTAAATCCGTTACTTCGGTTTCGAAGGTTCGAATCCTTCCCTCCCCACATTGTCTGCTTACGCCTTATATAGGATGGGTAGATATGGCGTTTATGTCACAAAGTTATATTGCTCTTTCTTCGGAATGAGTGAATAAAAGCGAGAGTAGCTCAGTTGGTAGAGCGACAGCCTTCCAAGCTGTAGGTCGCGGGTTCGAGCCTCGTCTCTCGCTCAAGTAAGTTGAGCAATGTAACAGATTCATCTATTATTATTAATCAACGATTAGGAATTCACTTGCGAAGGTGAATTCCTAAGCCTTTGTAGCTCAGTGGTAGAGCACTTCCTTGGTAAGGAAGAGGTCGGCAGTTCGATTCTGCTCAACGGCTCAAACAAAAACTAAACTTAAAATATATAATAAAATGGCAAAAGAAAAATTTGACCGCAGTAAACCACACGTTAACGTCGGTACAATCGGTCACGTTGACCACGGAAAAACAACCTTAACAGCTGCTATTACTAAGGTATTATCAGATGCAGGCTTATCAGAAGCTCGTTCATTTGAGTCAATTGACTCGGCTCCTGAAGAAAAAGAACGCGGTATTACTATTAATACTGCACACGTTGAGTATTCAACAGCTAACCGTCACTACGCTCACGTTGACTGTCCAGGTCACGCCGATTACGTAAAGAACATGGTTACTGGTGCTGCTCAAATGGATGGAGCTATTCTAGTAGTAGCTTCTACAGATGGTCCTATGCCACAAACGCGCGAGCATATTCTTTTAGCTCGTCAGGTAGGTGTGCCTAAGATTGTTGTATTCATGAACAAAGTTGACATGGTAGACGATCCAGAATTATTGGAAATTGTTGAAATGGAAATCCGTGATTTGTTAAACAAATACGAATTCCCTGGCGACGAGATTCCAGTTATCCAAGGTTCTGCTTTGGGTGGTTTGAATGGCGATCCACTATGGGTTGGCAAAATCATGGAATTAATGGATGCTGTTGATACGTATATCCCAGTTCCACCACGTGCTACCGAACTTCCTTTCTTGATGCCAATTGAAGATGTATTCTCGATCACTGGTCGCGGTACTGTTGCAACTGGTCGTATCGAGCGTGGTATCGTAAACTCTTCAGAGAGTGTAGATATCATTGGATTAGGAGCAGAAAAATTAACTTCAGTTGTAACTGGTGTTGAGATGTTCCGTAAGATCCTTGATAGAGGTGAAGCTGGAGACAACGTAGGTTTATTATTACGTGGTGTAGACAAAAACCAAATCCGCAGAGGAATGGTAATTTGTAAGCCAGGTTCTGTATTACCTCACACTAAGTTCAAAGCTGAGATTTACGTATTAAGCAAAGAAGAAGGTGGCCGTCATACGCCATTCTTTAACAAATACCGTCCGCAGTTCTATTTCCGTACCACAGACGTTACAGGAGAGTGTTCGTTAGCTGAAGGTGTAGAAATGGTAATGCCTGGTGATAACGTTACTATTACAGTAACTTTGATCGCTCCTATTGCAATGGAGAAAAACTTACGTTTCGCTATCCGTGAAGGTGGCAGAACAGTAGGTGCTGGTCAGGTAACTGAAATTTTAGAATAATCACCTAAATAATTATAATGATTGTAAATGTCCCGATGTTCTATCGGGACATTTATTGTCTTACGGGAATAGTTCAATGGTAGAATGTCGGTCTCCAAAACCGCTGATCAGGGTTCGAATCCTTGTTCCCGTGCCAAGAAAAAAATATGAACAAGTTTAGAGAATATATCAAGTTGTCCTATGATGAATTGATGAACAAGGTTTCTTGGCCTAGCTGGGAAGACTTGCAGGAAAGTACCATCATTGTGATGATTGCATCTATGATTATTGCATTGGTAATTGGAGTAATTGACCTAGCAAGTAGTACCTCATTGGGCCTATTTTACCAGTTGTTCCAAAGCTAAGATTGAATCATGATAGAACAAGGAACCGATCAATTTAAGTGGTATGTAGTACGTGCCGTTACCGGACAAGAAAAGAAGGTAAAAGCACAGCTAGAGGTTGAGCTCGAAAGAGCTGGATTAACAGCACATGTTCCCCAAATTTTGATTCCTACTGAGAAGATTTACCAAGTAAAAAACGGTAAAAAAACCAGTAAGGAAAAAGCTTATTTACCTGGCTATATCTTGATTAATGCAGATATAGCTGGTGAAGTAGGTCACATCATCACTTCTGTTAATGGTGTAGTTGGATTTTTAGGTGGAAAAGCCACACCAACTGCTTTACGTCCGTCTGAGGTTAGCCGCATTTTAGGTAATGTGGATCAAATTTCGGATCAAGGCGAAATGTTAATAGAGCCATACATAGTAGGGGAGAATGTGAAAGTAGTTGATGGACCATTCACTGGTTTCAGCGGTGTAATTGAAGAGGTAAGTGAAGATAAGAAGAAATTGAAGGTAATGGTAAAAATCTTTGGTAGAAGAACACCATTGGAACTCAATTTTGCACAAGTAGAAAAAGAAAGTTAAATGTAGTATAATCTCGTACAAACGGGACAAAAATTAGATGTTATGGCAAAAGAACTAACAGGTTTTATTAAACTTCAGGTAAAGGGTGGTGCTGCTAATCCAGCGCCTCCAATTGGTCCTGCATTGGGATCAAAGGGTGTAAATATCATGGAGTTTTGCAAGCAATTCAATGCAAGAACCCAAGATAAAGCAGGAAAGATTTTACCTGTTGTAATTAGTGTGTATACAGACAAGTCGTTCGACTTTGTTATTAAGACACCACCTGTAGCAAATCAATTATTAGAGGCTTCAAAAATTGCGAAAGGTTCTGCTGAACCAAACCGCAAGAAAAATGGAACTGTTACCTGGGATCAGGTAAAAGCCATCGCAGAAGACAAAATCGTGGACATGAACTGCTTTAAAGTAGAGTCGGCCATGAAAATGGTAGCTGGTAGTGCCCGTTCAATGGGAATAACTATCTCTGGCGAGAATCCTTTTAACAATTAAAAATATTTAAGAGATGACAAGGATAAGTAAGAAAAGAAAAGAAGCTTTGAAAAAAGTGGATGGCACAAAGGCCTACACTTTGGCTGAGGCTTCGAAGTTGGTGAAGGAGATTTCCTACACCAAGTTTGATTCATCTGTAGACATCGATGTTCGTTTGGGCGTTGATCCTAAGAAGGCAAATCAAATGGTTCGTGGTGTGGTAGCATTACCTCATGGAACTGGAAAAACCATTAAAGTATTGGCTTTGGTTCCTGCAGATAAAGAAGCAGAAGCTATTGAGGCTGGTGCAGATTACGCTGGTTTGGATGAGTATATCCAAAAGATTGAAAAAGGTTGGACAGATATCGATATCATTATTACCATGCCTGCTGTAATGGCTAAGCTAGGTAAATTGGGTAAAATCTTAGGACCACGTAACTTAATGCCAAATCCTAAAAGTGGTACTGTTACGCAAGAAGTTGGTAAAACAGTAAGAGAAATCAAAGCTGGTAAAATCGACTTTAAAGTAGACAAAGAAGGTATTATCCATACTTCAATTGGTAAATCTACTTTTGCTCCTGAAAAATTGTATGAAAATGCAGTTGAATTGATTCAGACTTTAGCAAAAATGAAGCCATCGAGCTCAAAAGGTACTTACTTTAGAAGTATCCATGTAAGCAGTACCATGAGTCCGGGTATTATAGTAGACACTAAATCAGTACCAGGAATTTAATCTAATACGGCAATGAATAAAGTAGAAAAAAGTTTAGTAATTGACGCATTGGTTGAAAAGTTCACCCAATACAAGAATATCTATATAGCAGATATCTCTAGCTTAAACGCTAAGAAAACGAGCGACCTAAGAAGATTGTTGTTTAAGAATGACATCAGCTTAGAAGTAGCTAAAAATTCTTTGATCCAAAAAGCTTTCGAAAAATCAGGTCGCGATTTTGGTGCCTTAGTTGATACCTTAAAAGGTAACAGCGCAATAATGTTCTGTGAAGACATGAAAGCACCAGCAAAAGCAATCAAAGAATTTAGAAAGAAAGAAAGCATTCCTGCCCTAAAAGGAGCTTGCATAGATACAGATATATTCATCGGAGACAGCCAATTAGAAGCCCTAATTGCATTGAAATCGAAGAACGAATTAATCGGCGAAATCATTGGCTTGTTGCAGTCACCTGCACAAAACGTGATTAGCGCATTGCAATCTGGTGGTAAAACCATCGCTGGCATAGTAAAAACATTATCAGAACGACCTGAGTAATTCAACAAGAAAAAAATAACAACAATTAATAACAATTAAATTTTAGACAAATGGCAGATTTAAAAGCGTTCGCAGAACAATTAGTTAACTTAACTGTAAAAGAAGTTAATGAATTAGCTACAATTTTGAAAGATGAGTATGGTATCGAACCTGCAGCTGCTGCTGTAGCTGTTGCAGCTCCTAGTGCTGCTGCTGCAGAAGCTCCAGCTGAGAAGACATCTTTTGATGTAATTTTAAAGAGCGCAGGTGCTAACAAACTTAACGTAGTTAAGATTGTAAAAGACCTTACCGGTTTAGGCTTAAAAGAAGCTAAAGAATTGGTAGACGGTGCTCCAAAACCAATCAAAGAAGGCGTTGACAAAGCAACTGCTGAAGATCTTAAAGCTAAGCTTACTGAAGCAGGAGCTGAGGTTGAACTTAAGTAGTTCAAAATCAAATGATTTTGAGAATGTGACCCCGACAAATGTCGTGGGTCACATCTTTGTTTATGCAAATCCAAGGATAGGTTAACCATTTAATTTTAATTTTACATTGGCCAAAAATATTAACCCGATAGGAGAAAGAATTTCATTCTCTTCTGTCAATCCTGTAATTGATTATCCAGATTTTTTGGATGTACAGTTGCAGTCGTTCAGGGAATTTTTTCAGTTGGATACCACCTCTGAAAGTAGAACCAATGAAGGCTTGTATAAGGTGTTTCTGGAAAATTTCCCGATTACCGATACAAGAAATATCTTCGTTCTAGAATTCCTGGATTATTTTGTTGACCCACCTCGTTACTCTATAGATGAGTGTATTGAGCGTGGCTTAACTTATTCGGTGCCTTTAAAGGCAAAACTGCGTTTGTCATGTAACGACCCCGAGCACGAGGATTTCAAAACCATCGTGCAAGACGTGTATTTGGGAACCATACCTTATATGACGCCTCGCGGAACTTTCGTTATTAATGGTGCAGAGCGTATCATTGTTTCACAATTACACCGTTCACCTGGTGTGTTCTTTGGTCAAAGCTACCATACCAATGGTACCAAGCTTTACTCGGCCCGTGTTATTCCTTTTAAAGGAAGCTGGATTGAGTTTGCAACCGACGTAAACAATGTGATGTATGCTTACATCGACCGTAAGAAAAAGTTCCCTGTAACCACCCTTTTGCGTGCAATTGGTTTTGAATCTGATAAAGATATCTTAAACTTATTTGAATTGGCAGAAGAGGCTAAGGTAAGCAAATCTGGTTTGAAGAAAGTATTGGGTCGTAAATTAGCGGCGCGTGTTCTTCGTACTTGGATTGAGGACTTTGTTGATGAGGATACAGGCGAGGTTGTATCTATTGAGCGTAATGAGGTAATCATTGAGCGTGATACGGTTCTTGAGGAAGATCACATTGATTTAATTGTTGAAGCAGAAGTTAAATCTATCTTGTTGCATAAAAATGAATCGAGTCACAACGATTTTGCTATTATCTTAAATACCTTACAAAAGGATACAGCTAATAGTGGAAAAGAGGCTCATGAGCATATCTATCGCCAATTGCGTAATGCCGATCCACCTGACGAAGAAACAGCTCGTGGTGTAATTGAGAAGTTGTTCTTCTCAGAAAAGCGTTACGATTTGGGTGATGTAGGTCGTTATAGGATCAACCGTAAGTTGAACAAAAACGAGCCTTTAAGCAACCGTGTATTAAGCAAAGACGATATTGTATCTATCATTAAGTACTTAATTGAATTATCTAATTCAAGGGCAGATGTGGATGATATTGATCACTTAAGTAATCGCCGTGTACGTACCGTAGGGGAGCAGTTGTATTCTCAGTTTGGTGTAGGTTTGGCCCGTATGGCCCGTACCATTCGTGAGCGTATGAACATTCGCGACAATGAGGTATTTACCCCAACAGATTTGATTAATGCCAAGACTTTGTCTTCGGTTATTAACTCATTCTTTGGAACGAACCAATTATCACAGTTTATGGATCAGACCAATCCTTTGGCGGAAATTACGCACAAAAGGAGGATGTCTGCCCTTGGACCTGGTGGTTTAAGTAGAGACCGTGCTGGTTTTGAGGTTCGCGACGTTCACTATACGCACTATGGACGTTTGTGTACCATTGAAACGCCGGAAGGACCAAATATTGGTTTAATATCTTCGCTTTGTGTTCATGCCAAAATTAACAGCATGGGCTTTATTGAAACGCCTTACTTAAAAGTAGAAGGTGGTATTGTAAAGAACCATGAGCCTGTTACTTATTTAAGTGCTGAAGATGAAGAAGGAAAAGTAATTGCACAATCGAATGCCCGTTACGATAAAGAAGGTAATTTCTTAGAACATAAAATTAAGGCACGTTACGAAGGTGACTTCCCGATGGTGGAATCTGATAAATTGGAGTTCATGGATATTGCTCCAAACCAGATTGTATCTATCGCGGCATCTTTAATTCCTTTCTTAGAGCATAATGATGCGAACCGTGCATTGATGGGTTCAAACATGCAACGCCAAGCTGTGCCTTTATTGAAGCCACAAGCGCCAGTAGTAGGTACAGGTTTGGAAGGACGTGTTGCTAAGGATTCTCGTACTTTATTGGTAGCTGAAGGTAATGGTGTTGTTGAGTATGTAGATGCAAACGAAATTCGCATTCGCTACGAGCAAACTGAAACCGATAAATTGGTGAGTTTTGGTACTGATACCAAAATTTATCCTTTGATTAAATTCCGCAGAACCAACCAAAATACTTGTATCAATTTGAAGCCAATTGTGCGCAAAGGACAAAAGGTAGAAAAAGGAACTGTATTGTGTGAAGGTTATGCAACGCAAGGTGGAGAATTGGCACTTGGAAGAAATTTACAAGTAGCGTTCATGCCTTGGCAAGGTTATAACTTTGAGGATGCGATTGTTATTTCTGAAAAGGTTGTTAAAGAAGATATCTTTACTTCTATACACATTACAGAATACGAATTAGAAGTTCGTGATACCAAGCGTGGTGAAGAAGAATTAACCAATGATATTCCTAACGTAAGTGAAGAAGCTACTAAAAACTTAGATGAAAACGGTTTGATCCGAGTAGGTTGTGAAGTAGGTGAAGGCGATATCTTAATTGGTAAAATTACTCCTAAGGGTGAAACTGAGCCATCTCCAGAAGAGAAATTATTACGTGCCATCTTTGGCGACAAAGCGGGTGATGTAAAAGATGCCTCTTTAAAAGCGATTCCTTCTACCAATGGTGTGGTTATAGACAAGAAATTGTTTGCCCGTGCTAAGAAAGAAAAATCGGCTAAGGTGGATGATAAGTTGAAGTTAGCTAAGTTGAAAGATGAGCATGAGAAGAACTTAAAGGATATTAAAGAGATTTTGGTTGAAAAACTATTCACTATTTTGTCTGGCAAAACTTCTTCTGGCGTGTTTAATGTATACAACGAAGAAATCATTGCTAAAGGATCTAAGTTTAGCTTGAAGAACTTGAACGAAGTTGATTATTCTAACGTTATGGCCAATCATTGGACTGGCGACGCGGAGAAGAATGAATTGATTCGCACCATTTTAACCAACTTTAAAAATCGCCACAACCAAGAGTTGGCAGATTATAGAAGAAAAGAATATGCAATTAGTGTGGGCGATGAATTGCCAACAGGTATTCTTAAATTGGCTAAAGTATATATTGCTCAAAAGCGTAAGTTGAAAGTAGGAGATAAGATGGCTGGTCGTCACGGTAACAAGGGTATTGTTGCCCGTATCGTGCGCGAAGAGGATCTACCTTTTATGGACAATGGTGAACCAGTAGATATCGTTTTGAACCCATTAGGCGTACCTTCACGTATGAACTTGGGTCAGATCTACGAAACTGTATTGGGCTGGGCTGCAAAAGAGTTGGACGTAAAATTTGCTACACCAATTTTTGACGGCGCATCAGACGACCAAGTTTTAGAATATACCCGTAAGGCAGGTATTCCAGATTGGGGTAAAACTTACCTAAACGATGGATTATCTGGAAACAGGTTTGATCAACCGGTAACAGTAGGTGTAATCTATATGATTAAACTAGGGCACATGGTTGACGATAAGATGCATGCTCGTTCTATTGGGCCATATTCATTGATTACCCAGCAGCCGTTGGGTGGTAAGGCACAGTTTGGTGGTCAGCGTTTTGGTGAGATGGAAGTTTGGGCATTGGAAGCATACGGTGCGGCTAATATCCTACAAGAAATCTTAACCTTAAAATCTGATGATATCATTGGCCGTGCTAAGACTTATGAGGCAATTGTTAAAGGCGATAATTTACCTACACCGGGTATACCAGAGTCGTTTAATGTATTGTTACATGAGTTACGTGGATTAGGTTTAGAACTTACACTTGAGTAAAAATAATCGTTGTATAAATAAGGGTAACTTTAGGGTTGCCCTTGTTTGTATGATATCACAAAATAAAACAACGCAAACATGTCTTTGAAAAAAGAACAAAAAATAAAAGCCAACTTCACCAAGATTCGCATTGGCCTAGCGTCGCCTGAAAGTATTTTAACAAGATCTTTTGGGGAGGTTACCAAACCTGAAACAATTAACTACCGCTCTTTTAAGCCTGAGATGGGTGGTTTGTTTTGCGAAAGAATCTTTGGACCAATAAAGGATTACGAATGTCATTGCGGTAAATACAAGCGTATTCGCTACAAAGGCATTGTGTGTGATCGTTGCGGTGTGGAAGTAACAGAAAAGAAAGTTAGGCGTGAGCGCATGGGACACATCAATTTGGTGGTTCCTGTTGCCCATATCTGGTATTTCCGTTCATTGCCAAATAAAATTGGTTATTTACTAGGATTGCCTTCTAAGAAATTAGACATGGTAGTTTACTATGAGCGCTACTTAGTTTGTCAGCCAGGTATTAAATCAAATGATGGAATTCAGAACCTTGATTTATTAACCGAAGAAGAATATTTAGATATTTTAGATACTTTACCAAAAGATAACCAACATTTAGAAGATGCAGACCCTAACAAGTTCATCGCTAAAATGGGTGGTGAAGCGCTTTGGTTTATGTTGGCTCGCATTGATCTTGATTCATTAAGTTTCGACTTGCGTATTAAGGCCAGCACAGAAACTTCTCAGCAACGTAAGAACGAAGCTTTGAAGCGTTTGAAAGTTATTGAAGGATTCCGTAATTCTCAACGTCACGGTGAAAACCGTCCGGAGTGGATGGTGGTTAAAATCCTCCCTGTAATTCCACCAGAATTACGTCCATTGGTTCCATTAGAAGGCGGACGATTTGCGACTTCCGACTTAAATGATTTGTATCGCCGTGTAATTATTCGTAACAACCGTTTGAAGCGTTTGATGGAAATCAAAGCACCAGAGGTGATTTTACGTAATGAGAAGCGTATGTTACAAGAGGCTGTGGATTCATTGTTTGATAATACACGCCGTGTAAGTGCTGTTAAAACTGAAGGTAACCGTCCGTTGAAATCTTTAAGCGATATGCTAAAAGGTAAGCAAGGTCGTTTCCGTCAGAACCTATTAGGAAAACGTGTTGACTACTCTGGCCGTTCGGTTATTGTGGTTGGTCCGAACCTAAAATTACATGAGTGCGGTATTCCAAAGAACATGGCAGCTGAGTTATTCAAGCCATTTGTTATCCGCAAATTGCTCGAGCGTGGAATCGTTAAAACGGTAAAGTCTGCTAAGAAATTGGTAGATCGCAAAGAGCCAATTATTTGGGATATTTTAGAGAATATTTTAAAAGGTCACCCAGTATTATTGAATCGTGCTCCTACACTTCACAGGTTAGGTATTCAAGCCTTCCAACCGAAGTTAATTGAAGGAAAAGCGATACAGTTACATCCATTGGTTTGTACTGGTTTTAATGCGGATTTTGACGGTGACCAGATGGCTGTTCACGTACCACTAGGAAATGCGGCAGTGCTAGAAGCCCAGTTGTTAATGTTGGCTTCAAACAATATCTTGAACCCTGCAAATGGTGCACCTATTACGGTTCCATCTCAGGACATGGTGTTGGGATTGTATTATATTACTAAAGGACGTAAATCGGAGCCTGAGCATTTTGTTAAAGGAGAAGGCTTATCATTCTATTCATCGGAAGAGGCAATTATTGCTTACAACGAAGGCAAAATTGACTTGCATGCATGGGTTAAATGTCGTGTAAATGTATTAGAAGGTGGCGCTTTGGTTAGCAGGGTGATAGAAACTACCATGGGTAGAATTTTATTTAATCAGGTTGTACCATCTCAACATCCATATATTAATGAATTGCTAACAAAGAAATCTTTGCGCGATATCATTGGTGTGATGTTTAAAGAAGTTGGACAAGATATTTGTGCCGCTTTCTTAGATGATATTAAATATTTAGGATTCCAATATGCCTTTAGAGGAGGTTTATCGTTTAACTTATCTTATGTAAATATTCCTGACGAAAAGGAGCAATTTATTAAGCAAGCACAAGCAGAAGTTGACGAAATTTGGGATAACTATAACAATGGTTTTATTACAAACAATGAGCGTTACAACCAGGTAATTGATATCTGGACCCGTATTAACTCTCGTTTGGCAGATACCTTGTTAAAGCAATTAAAAGAAGACCAACAAGGATTCAACCCAGTTTATATGATGTTGGATTCTGGCGCTAGGGGTTCAAAAGAACAAATTCGCCAGTTAGGTGGAATGAGGGGATTGATGGCAAAACCACAAAAGAATTTAAGTGGTGGAACTGGAGAGATTATCGAGAACCCAATTTTATCGAACTTTAAAGAAGGTCTTTCTGTAATTGAATACTTTATTTCTACGCACGGTGCGCGTAAAGGTTTGGCGGATACGGCGTTGAAGACTGCGGATGCAGGTTATTTAACACGTAGGTTGCACGACGTTGCGCAAGATGTAGTAGTAAGTGAAGCAGATTGTGGTACTTTACGTGGTATTCCAATTAGCGCGTTGAAAGACAATGAAGAGGTAGTAGAAACTTTATATGAGCGTATCTTGGGTAGAACCAGTGTTCATGATATTTATGATCCAATGAGTGGCGATTTAATTTGCCATACTGGTGATAATATTCATGAAGAAATTGCGCAAAGAATTGAAGATTCTCCACTTGAATCCATTGAAATTCGTTCTGCATTAACCTGCGAAACGCGTTACGGAATCTGTAGCAAATGTTATGGTAGAAGCATGTCAACTGGTCGCCATTCTCATATTGGTGATGCAGTAGGTGTGGTAGCAGCGCAATCGATTGGAGAGCCTGGTACACAGTTAACACTTCGTACCTTCCACGTGGGTGGTACCGCGTCTAATATTGCATCTGAATCGCAATTGGTAGCTAAGTTTGGTGGTATATTAGAATTTGAAGAGATAAGAACAACGGATCTTAAAACTGAAGAAGGATTTGATACTGTTATATTAGGTCGCCAAGGTGAGATTCGTATCTTAGATGAAAAGACCCGCAATCCTATTATTACCATCAACATACCTTACGGTGCGCACTTAAAAGTGAAGAATGGTGAGAAGGTTGAAAAGGGAACACCTATCTGTGCTTGGGATCCATACAATGCGGTAATTATTTCTGAATTTACGGGTAAAGTAAGTTTTGAAAACATTATCGAGAATGTGAATTACAAGGAAGAAAGTGATGAGCAAACTGGTCACAAAGAGAAGGTAATTACTGAGAGCAGGGATAAAACTAAGATTCCATCTATTATAGTATCCGAAGGAAAAGACAAAGACTCAAAAGAATACAACTTACCTGTGGGTGCTCATCTTATGATAGAGCATGGACATAAGATTAAGGCTGGAGAGATTTTGGTTAAGATTCCTCGTATTGTTGGAAAAACCCGAGATATCACTGGAGGTTTACCACGTGTAACTGAATTATTTGAGGCACGTAATCCTTCTAACCCGGCAATTGTAACTGAGATCGACGGAGTTGTAACTTTTGGTGGCATTAAGCGTGGTAACCGTGAAATCATGATTACTTCAAAAGATGGTGAGCAAAAGAAATACTTAGTTCCATTGTCTAAGCATATCTTGGTTCAGGAAAATGACTTCGTAAAAGCAGGTTCATCTTTATCTGATGGTTCTATATCACCACAAGACATATTGCGTATTGAAGGGCCATTGGCTGTTCAGCGTTATATTTTAAATGGTATTATGGAAGTTTATCGTTTGCAGGGTGTAAAAATCAACGACAAGCACGTTGAGGTTATCATCCGTCAGATGATGAAGCACATCGAAATTGTTGATCCAGGCGATACTACTTTCTTAGAAGGTGAATTTGTTAGTCGTTGGGATTTGAAACAAGCCAATGATTGGATTTACGACAAGAAGGTGGTAGTTGAGGCAGGAGATTCTACTACGGTTAAACCAGGTCAGATAATTAGCATACGTAAATTGCGTGACGAGAATTCACAATTGAAGCGTAAAGACATGAAAGTAGTTGAGGTAAGGGATGCACAATCGGCTACTGTAACTCAAATTATCATGGGTATTACCAAAGCAAGTTTGGGTACACATAGTTTCATGAGTGCTGCATCATTCCAGGAAACAACCAAGGTTTTGAACGAAGCTGCTATCTCAGGAAAAGTAGATCGCATGTTAGGTTTGAAAGAAAACGTAATTGTGGGTCACTTAATTCCAGCAGGTACTGGTCACCGCGACTATGAAAAATTAGTTGTAGGATCAAAAGAAGAATACGATTTGTTGATGGCTTCGAAAGAAGACTAGGGCGAATTAAATTTATATAAGAACGGCTTCCATTTTATGGAGGCCGTTTTTTTTTGCTTTGGGTGATTTAAAGCGGTTCTTTTTATTATTAAAATTGAAATTCTAATTGTTTTCAATTGAATTATTTTATTTTATTTTATTGATTAATAATACCATTACTTAAATTAAATTAGTCCAAAGGGTAATTTGATTTAAGCATGGTAAATGTCGAAAGCTCACCAGCCCCCTAAATGATTGGACTATTACATATTGCGTATCGGTATAAGAGGTAGTGTTGGTGTTGAATATTTATTTATTTTCATTTTCGTTTTTATTTTATTTACATTGTTATGATTACAATTTCAATTGGAAGTTCCATCAAATCCTTGTTCATTAGGATATAGCACACCTCAATAATTATGATTTTTTTTAAGATATTTTTGAGTTTAATTTTAATGGTTGAGTTATGTAAAGCTCAGCCATTTTTTAAATTTTAAGTTGGTTCAAAAGAATACCTAAATCTGTATTCTCCATACAGCATATGGCCAGACCAATATTGGGATACTAATTCTTGTACATCAAGGTGTTTTGTGATGCCGATTAAATTTTAAGTTTTTTGATGTTACGTATGATAATATTTGGATATCTAAGGCAGGTGGAGTGACATTTTTTCATCCTCAAAATTTCCTTGCCAATAGAATTTATATGCTGAATACCTATTTTAGAGAATTAAACCTAATTACGCCATTTGCCTCTTCAATAAATGTACAATTGGATTCGGTTGATGGAGATAAAATATTTAAAATAGAATATAAAAATGCAGGTTTTTTAAGAAGTAAAGATTCAACAGATTATGCCAATGTTCAATTGTGGCTTTACGAAGAAAGTAATGTTTTTGAAATACATTATGGTGAAATTAAAGCGGATACAAGTGCTTGGTTGCAGGATATTGGTGCCTTTGTAGCTATTGGCAAAGATGAACAAAATACCCTTGTGCTTTTAGGAGGCAACAGCTCTAATCCGAAATTTTTAATATCTCGAGATACCTTTTTACTTGATATTCCAGCAAAAAATTTAGTTTATAGATTTACTCCCTTAACTGTTGGATTAGGTAAGGAAACTTTTAGCAACAATGTTGAAATATACCCCAATCTTTCCACTGATTTTATTTATGTAAATTTGCCATTTTTTGAAAACTTTGAATATGAAATATATTCTATTATTGGAAATAAAATTGAAAGCAGCCAATTTGATATTGATAGGAATGCAATCGATGTAAATAAGCTGGCTAATGGGATTTATTATTTAATAATTAGAACAAATCACAAAAAGCACTATTTGTTAAGAATTAAAGGGAATGTTATTAGTTAGTTTTGCTGGTTTGGTTTCTTTAGAATGATCCCAATGAGCACCGCAAATGCTAGCGTTACAAGGCTGAAGGACATTTCGAGGTAGGTTTTTGCGAAAAGATTTCCCACTGTATTTAGGGTAAATAGGACTTGAAAGGCCCGAAGAATTCCGTTGAGTAATTTAGGCGATAGGCTGTTCTTAACATAGTTTGCTTTAAGCACAAGTATGGTTATAAGCATGGCATTGATTAGGATTGAAATTGTTTCAAAAACATACATTTGAGCTTCGTTTTCTAGTTGGCCACCCCAAGTATTTTCGTAGGGAATTAACTTAGTCAGTATGCCAATGTGAAATAGGATGAATAGGCTAATTGAAGCTATTAGGGCTTTATAAGAAAAATTTTTGGCGCTATTTATATTCACGGATATTTTATTTGGTTAAAATTTTAAGATGTTGAAATGGGTTCAATGCAATAGGGCCGCAAAGAGGTTTATTCAAAATTATGACATTGTTTAGATTTATGCAATTTTGTTGTAATTCCTTTTGTTATTTTGCCAATCCCAACTATGTAATAATCCTAAAAGCACTTAGAAAATGCGTCTTGTCGTATGGTATTTAGTTATAGTCAAATCAAATTATCCTTTGAACTAATTTAGTTTATCTAAAGAAATTGGAATCGGTTTTCTTGTAAATTTTTTCTAGCCAATTTGGTTCAAATCGAAATGATTTAGTGGCAGGTTTTCTAAAAGTTATGCCTGCTTAAATGGGTTCAAACCGAAATTGTTTTTTGTATATAATTATTATGTTGAATCGTTTAGGACCTTATATATAATTGATTTAAGTTTGAAAGGGGTTTAAAATAGAAAGCATGGCCAATAAAATTAAGTTAACACAATATTCTCACAAGGCGGGTTGCGGTTGTAAAATTGCGCCGGCAGATTTAGAAAAGATATTATCTGAGCGCAGCGAGCAGCATTTTAAGGAGTTGTTAGTGGGCAATCAAAGCAACGATGATGCGGCGGTTTGGGATATTGGTGGTGGTTTGGGCGTTATTAATACGGTTGATTTTTTTATGCCTATAGTGGATGATGCTTTTGATTTTGGTCGCATTGCAGCCACCAATGCCATTAGCGATGTGTATGCCATGGGTGGTAAACCGTTGTTTGCAAATGCTTTGTTGGGTTGGCCTATTGAAACTTTGCCCTTGGAGCTGGCAACGGAGGTGATGAATGGCGCCCGTGAGGTATGCAGAAATGCTGGAATTCCTCTGGCGGGTGGTCACAGCATCGATAGTAAAGAGCCCCTTTTTGGTTTAACTGTTACAGGGTCGGTTCGAACCGAAAATTTAAAGCGAAACAATTTACCGCAAGTGGGCGACTATTTATTTTTAAGTAAACCTCTTGGAACAGGCATTATGGGAACGGCCATTAAACGGGGATTGGCGCAAGAATTACATGCTAAAGAGGTGGTTGATTGGATGTGTAAATTGAATAGCATAGGCGTTGAATTGGGGGCAAATGCGGCAGTGCATGCCTTAACCGATGTAACGGGATTTGGCTTGTTGGGACATTTATTGGAGATGTGTGGCGATGAATTTTCGGCAGAATTAGATTGGAAAAATATCCCTTACTTTTCGTTTTTGGATACCTATTTAAAGCAAAATATTATTCCAGATAATACCTATAGAAATTGGAATGCATGGGAGCATAAAGTAGGTGGTGTAATCGAGATGGAGCCATTTCAGATATTGAATGATCCGCAAACAAGTGGCGGATTGTTAATAGCCGTTTCGCCCGAAGGAGTATCGTCGATAAGGACTTTGTTTACCCAAAATAATATTCCTTTTGTTGAGCCTATTGGTCGCATTTGCGCCCGCGGCGAAAAGGTTGTTTTGTTAAAGGCTTAGTAAAATAGGCTTAAGTAAAAAGCTATAGGAGAACAGCTTTAGTAATCAGCTTTAGTAATCAGCTTTAGTAATCAACCTTAGTAATCAACCTTAGTAATCAACCTTAGTAAAATAACCTTCGTAATCAACCTTAGTAAAATAACCTTCGTAAAACAGCTTTAACAAAACAGCTTTAACAAAACAGCTTTAACAAAACAGCTTTAACAAAACAGCTTTAGCAAAACAACTTTAGTAAAACAGCTTTAGTAAAACAACCTTAGCAAACCAGCTTTAACAAAACAACTTTAGCAAAACAGCTTTAACAAAACAGCTTTAACAAAACAACTTTAACAAAACAACTTTAGCAAAACAGCTTTAGCAAAACAACTTTAGTAAAACAGCTTTAGTAAAACAACCTTAGCAAAACAACCTTAGCAAAACAACTTTAACAAAACAACCTTAGTAAAACAACCTTAGCAAAACAACTTTAGTAAAACAGCTTTAGCAAAACAATCTTAGCAAAACAGCTTTAGTAAAACAACCTTAACAAAACAACTTTAACAAAACAACCTTAGCAAAACAACTTTAGTAAAACAGCTTTAGTAAAACAACCTTAGCAAAACAACCTTAGCAAAACAACTTTAGCAAAACAATCTTGGAAAATAAATTTAGGAAAACAGCCATTACAAAACAGCTTTAGTTGGATCATTACAACAATTAATTGCAACAAAGTTAACCAGGACTATTTGCTCTTTGGTTATAGTGAGACTCGTGTTTTGGCAATTTTTGGGCCATGTTAATTTAGTTGATATAAAGGTCTTTTTATTAATCTATTGAAGTCAATTTCAACAAAGTTAACCAAGCTAATTTGCTGGTAGTTTCAAATGAAATTTGGGTTTTGTAAAACTTTTGTTTTTCTTGTATTAAATTGCCACAGATGAATTATACATTTATGAAGAAGGAATTGTCTTTGATCTTATGTTTGTTTTTGTTTTTGAGCATGCAGGCTCAAGAGAAATCAACCTTTACTTACGATGTTAAAAACCTGAGTACGCCTTTGGGCGCTAAGGTTAATTTAAGTGAATTGCCCTCTATGCCAGATGCGCATATAATTAACATAAAAGCAGCGCCTGCTCCTTTAAGCGATAAGCAATTGGCCAAGCAAAATTTAGATGCCCAGCGTTTACAACATGTTTCGCAAAAGGCATTAAATAAGAAAAAGGCAGCGGCAGATGCACCTAGTCTTGGCTTAGGATTTACGGCCAATATTACGCAAGGAACGCCCAACGACAATGATTTTTGTATTGGCAATAATGGCATGATGATAAGTTGTGTTAATACTAATTTTACGGTATATAATGATACGGGAAGAGCCATTGTTTCAAAATCACTTGGCTCTCTTGGTTCAGCCTTGGGGCCTTTAAATAGAACCTACGACCCTCGTACCATTTATGACCCAGAGCAAGACCGTTACATCATCGTTTTTTTGCAAGGAAGCTCGAGCTTGGATACCCGCATTATTGTAGCGTTTTCTACTTCTAGTGATCCAAGTAAAACATGGAATCTATACCAAATTCCAGGTAATATTACGGGCGATAGCAGTTGGAGCGATTACCCCATTATTTCTTTGAGTAAAAAGGAATTGTTTATTACGGTTAATAGGTTAAAAGATAATACCTTTTGGAAGAATGGATTTTTAGAATCGTATATCTGGCAAGTAGATAAAATGAAAGGTTATGCGGGCGATTCTTTGCCGCAAAAAGTGTATAACAATATTAAGTATAACGACAAGCCACTTTGGAGTATTTGTCCGGCAAAGGGTGGGTCAAAATTATACGGACCAGAGATGTATTTTCTTTCGCACCGACCATCAGATTTAAGCAACGATTCGGTGTTTGTTCATTATATAAGCAATACCATTGAATCTGGTGTAGCTACTTTAAGCTCAAAGGTTTTGAGGAATCCTGTAGCGTATGGTTTGCAGCCAAACGCGATACAACCCAATGGTAGAAAATTGCAAACCAATGATGCCCGTGTGTTGAGTGCCATGTATGAAGGTGGGGTAATTAGTTATGTTGGAAATACCATTGATACGGGCTTGTTTGCACCCGGGGTTTACTATGGAAGAATACATGAAATTTGGACCGATAAGCCACGTTTAGAAGGCACCATTATTTCTTATGATTCGATGGATATTGGTTACCCAAGTATTGCTTATGTGGGCTCTGGAGAGAATGGCGACCACAGCAGCATGATTACGTTTTCGCATGTTTCTCCAAGCTTATTTCCTGGCACATCGGTGGTTTATATAGATAGGAAGTTTAATGTTTCTGCGCCTGTTTTTGTGAAGAAAGGTGAAGGGAATATTCGGGTAATTTTTGATTCTGTTGAACGTTGGGGAGACTATACCGGCATTCAGAAAAGGTACAATGAGTTAGGTGTAGCATGGTTAAATGGATCGTGGGGAAATACGAGCAATCAGAACCGCACTTGGGTTGCCAAGGTCATAAGCAATGATCCCTTGTCTGGCGTGCAGTCTTTGAGAAAAGACAAGGGAATGTTTAATGCTTATCCCAATCCGGTAGCGCAAATTTTGTATTTTGAATTTGAGAGCAAGCAAAAGAAAATGATGCATGTGGAGCTAATTGGTTTAGATGGAAAAAAGAATTTGGTGCTTGCAAAAGATTGGGCAAAGTCTGGTCTGAACCAATTACAAATAGACGTGCAAGAGTTGCCGAATGGATTGTATTTTGTTAATTTAATTTCTGATGAAGGACTGGAACATTCGTTTAAATTTATTGTTCAGCATTAGTGTGCTGTTACTTGTGGTTGCTTGCGGAAGTAGCAAAAAGAAAGTGGTAAAGGAGGATCAAATTTTGGTTCAGCCCAAACCTTTAATGGACCCGCAGATAGATTCTCTAAAGAATTATTTAGATGAAAAAAGAAAGACTAGGAAGTGATTTTTTGCATCACTTTTTGGGTGGCACCTTTGTTTGATTGAACAAATTCTTGGCAACTTTTGGCAATGCTTAGCCTGCTTTGTTCGTTGGTTAAATAGGTACTAAGCCAGTTGTTAAATTCTTCTTTGTTTTGAATGGTTGTTCCAAACCCCATTTCAACTAAATCTTGTGCTTCTGGAAACCTTCTGAGCTTTGGTCCAAACGCTAAGGGCATGCCAAAGGCTGCGGCTTCTAAACTGTTGTGCAATCCGTTTTCCCAATAGCCGCCGCCAATAAAAGCGAGCTGACCATATTTGTATAACTTAGATAAGAGTCCTATTTGGTCTATGATAAGAACTTGATAGTCTTCTATGATAGTTTGTTCGTTTATTTTTGAGTAACGAATAGCATAATTTCCAAATAATTTTTGTATTTCGTAGATGCGTTCTTCTCCTACAAAATGGGGTGCAATGATGCATTTAAATGGAATATTTTGTTGGTTAAATGCATGGGCAATCATTTGCTCTTCTATAACATATGAACTGCCTGCAATGAGGGTAATTTGATTGTTTTGAAAAGCTTGAATGTGTTGTATTTCCTGAAAGTTTTTGGTGTTTTGAATAACCCTATCGTACCGGTTATCTCCTGTAAAAAGGTGTTGGGTTATGCCTATTTTTTCTAGGAGTGTTTCTGATAAGTGTGTTTGACAGAATATGAAATTAAATAGGCGTAAGATGTGTGCATGAAAGTAGGCATATGGCTTAAAGAAAATTTGGTTCGGCCTAAATTGTGCAGCTAATAAATAAACTGGAATGTTGTTTTTGTTTAATTGATAGAGGTATTGAAACCAGAACTCGTATTTAACCCAAAAGGCCATGCTGGGATTAAGGATAGAGATAAGTTGTTGGGCATTGCTTTTTGATTCGAAAGGTAGGTAGTAGACTGCGTTGGCAATTGGGTCGTTTTTTTTTGCTTCATAACCAGAAGGGGAGAAGAAAGTAAGCACCAATCTATGGTCTGGATATTGTGCCTTAAGTGCCTCCATTACTGGTTGGCCTTGTTCAAATTCCCCTAAAGAAGAAACGTGAAACCAAATGGTTTTTTTGTGTTGATTTAGCTCACCAGCTTTGATGGTTTGTAGGATATTTTTTTGGCCATCGCATAAAAGTTTAGCGCGTGCATTAAACGGACTAATGAGGCGTACTAAGAAAAAGTAAGCTTGTGTGCTAATTAAGTATGAAATGTATCCAATTTTGCGGAGCATATTATTTAAACTGGAATTCGTTTTCTTCCTTGGTATTAAGGTAAATTGGAATCATCCAGCCAACGCGAAAAGAGGTGCTAAAATCTACCTTAGAGCCCGTTTGATAGCTCATTTGGTCGTAATTATATTTTCTTCTATTGGTGGTTGAGGCTTGCATCCATTCAACGCCAATATAAAAGTTAATTAAGCGATTTTGACTTTGGTGACAGTAGCCCACGAATTCGGTAAAACTTAATCCCGAACTAAGCCTATCGTATCCTTTAGAATAGTTTTGGTCTAGCTGAGGAATGTTTCTTTCTTGACTAACGATATTGATATAATGTTGTAAAAATCCTAGTCCACCTTTTAGCATAAAACCCGAATTTATGTTTCTTTTGTTAACGGCAAACAACCTGCCAGCTCCTAGGTATGTTGAAAACCCCCTCATATTAACCGAATAATTGGCAGGAGAGCCGCTTGTTGAGCTTATATATCCACCACTTGAAATTAAGTTGTTAAATAAATCGGCCTCTTTAATATTGCTTCCGAAGAGGTAATTGGCCTCACCGCTTATGATCCAATTGTCTTTGGTTTTAAGCATTCCGCCAAATCCAATTGCACTGTATTTTCCGTATGTTTTTGCGTAGTTCCCACTGGGAACATGATAGTTATAAAGGAATTGCAGGTTGAATATTTTATTGCTAAAAAGATATTTATTAGATTCCTGACCCAATAGGGTGAGGGGAAAAAGCAGGCTAAACAGGGCATAAAAATTAAAAGAAAATAATCTCGTCATTGGTTCAAAGATGGCTTTTTTTGTTTGATTCTAAAAAAAAATACAAATGATGATAATTGTCCTTACAATATTTGGTTAGGATTTTATATTTTCGTTGAAGTAATGTTGGACTAAAAATTTGGTTTATTTTATGAAGTCAATTTTTTAGCCTTATTAGTTTGCACTTTTGAATTAAATAAATAATATGAAAATTGTAGTAATTGGAACTGGTTATGTGGGCTTAGTAACAGGTACATGTTTCGCGGAGGTTGGTATTGATGTAGTTTGTATTGATATAGATACAAAGAAGATTGACAACCTAAAGAAGGGTATTATGCCTATTTACGAACCTGGTTTGGAAGAAATGGTAATTCGTAATTTTGAAAAGGGACGTTTAAATTTCTCTACTAATTTAGGCGAGAATTTAAATGATGCTGATGTTGCATTTATTGCTGTAGGAACACCTCCAGGCGAAGATGGATCTGCCGATTTAAAATATGTATTGGGTGTGGCAAAAGAGATTGGTACATACGCAAATGATTATATCGTTGTGGTAACTAAGAGTACTGTACCTGTTGGTACTGCCGAGAAAGTGAAGAGTGCCCTAAAAGGCGAGTTGGATAGGCGCAATGTGGACATTGCATTTGATGTTGCTTCTAATCCTGAGTTCTTGAAAGAGGGTGCGGCTATTGACGATTTCTTGAAGCCAGACCGCATTGTGGTTGGGGTTGAAACCAAGAAAGCAGAAGATGTAATGCGTAGGTTATACAAGCCATTTTTATTAAACGGACATCCAATTATTTTTATGGATGTACCTAGTGCAGAAATGACAAAATATGCTGCTAACGCAATGTTGGCTACCAAGATTAGTTTTATGAATGACATTGCTAACCTTTGTGAAATTATGGGTGCAGATGTAAATTTGGTTCGCAAAGGAATTGGTAGCGATCCAAGGATTGGTCATCGTTTTATTTATCCTGGTATTGGCTATGGCGGATCATGTTTTCCAAAAGATGTAAAGGCCTTGATTAGAACTGCGAATGAAAATGGTCACAGCATGCGCATTTTACAAGCTGTTGAAGATGTAAATGAAGATCAAAAAAGTGTATTGTTTAATAAGGTAATTGCGCATTTTAAAGGCGATTTAAAAGGAAAGAGCTTTGCTATGTGGGGCTTGTCTTTTAAGCCAAAAACAGACGATATGCGTGAGGCGCCGTCATTGGTTATCATCGAAAAATTATTGCATGCTGGCGCTCAAGTGAAGGCTTACGATCCAGTAGCCATGCTCGAAGCCAAAAAGGATTTAGGCGAGCAAATTGAATATTGCAAAGATCCTAATGATGCATTAATTGATGCAGATGCTTTGTTAATTGTAACCGAATGGCCAGAATTTAGAACGCCTAATTTTAAGGTTATGGGTAAGTTAATGAAAAACAAAGTGGTGTTTGATGGTAGAAATATCTATGACTTAGAAGAAATGGTTGAGCATGGTTTTGAATACTATTGTATAGGAGTAAATACCCAAAAATAATGTCGAATAAAAGAGTATTAATAACTGGCGCTGCTGGTTTTTTGGGGTCACATTTGTGCGACCGTTTCATTGCCGAAGGGTATGATGTGGTTGGAATGGATAACCTCATTACAGGTGATTTGAAAAACATTGAGCATTTATTTAAGCTTGAGCAGTTTGAGTTTTACCACCACGATGTAAGTAAGTTTATTCACGTGCCAGGTAAAATAGATTATATCCTTCACTTTGCTTCTCCTGCTAGTCCAATCGATTATTTAAAAATTCCAATTCAAACCTTAAAGGTTGGTTCATTAGGAATTCATAATTGTTTGGGTTTGGCGCGTGTAAAGCATGCCCGTGTTTTAATTGCATCAACCAGCGAGGTTTATGGCGATCCAATGGTTCATCCACAAACGGAGGAGTATTGGGGAAATGTAAATCCTGTAGGACCAAGAGGAGTTTATGATGAGGCAAAAAGGTTTCAAGAGGCTATGACCATGGCTTATCATACCTTCCATGGTTTGGAAACCCGCATTATAAGAATTTTTAATACTTACGGACCAAGAATGCGTTTAAATGATGGCCGCGTTTTGCCTGCTTTTATTGGTCAGGCATTGCGTGGTGAAGATTTAACCATGTTTGGCGATGGAAGTCAGACTCGCAGTTTTTGTTATGTAAGCGATTTGGTTGATGGCATTTATAAATTGTTGTTGAGTGATTATGCGCAACCGGTTAATATTGGCAATCCAGATGAAATTACCATTCGTGAGTTTGGTGAAGAGATTATTAAATTAACGGGTACTAACCAGAAATTAATTTCTAAGCCATTGCCAAAGGATGATCCAAAACAACGTAAGCCAGATATAACCAAGGCACGTGCGATTTTGGGTTGGGAGCCTAAAGTAAATAGGGCAGATGGACTAAAAATTACCTACGATTATTTCAAAAGTTTGTCGCCAGAGGAGTTAAATAAAACGGCACATCGTTTCGAATAAAGTTTTAAATATTAGACAAAAAGGTCGCTTATTCACATAGGCGACCTTTTTTTTTGAGTCAAAATATGGATTTTTAAAAATTGATTTATATATTTGAATTTATAATAGTTTGAAATGAATCAAGTTAAGATAATGATAATGGCGTTTTCCTTACTTTTGGCGGTCGGTTGTACCAAGACCGAAACTAAAAGCAACGATAGCTCGGGCAACAATAGTACTATACCTGGCGGCGGAGCAAGTACCCCTAGCTATTTTTTTACTTGTAAGGTAAATGGAATTCCTACAGATTTTAAGGCAATGACCCTTATTAAGGATGACCCAAGTAATATTCAACAATTTTATTTGATTGGCCAAAAATCTGCTGCAGATTTTCCATCGATCACTTTTACCTTAAACAAGAAAAATCCGGGTTGGGTAAACGGATTAAAATATGTAATGGACGAATATGATTTAAGCAATTTAACCGAATACAAAGCGCCAAATTTAACTTTGTTCAAAAGCACTGCAACACCGTCATCGCCTACAAGTGGATTAAGGTTAAACTTTGACATCATTGATTTAGGCGCCAAAGAGCCTTATGCCGCAGGAACCTTTTCGGGCACACTTCAATTAGAAGAAAATACCAATACAGTTGTAATCACAGAAGGAAAGTTTAAAGTGTTGTTTTTAAATTAACCTTAACTTGCTTGCGGCTTTACAAGAGTAAAGTTTAAAGAGTTGTTTTTAAATTAACCTTAATTTGCTTGCGGCTTTACAAGAGTAAAGTTTAAAGTGTTGTTTTTAAATTAACCTTAATTTGCTTGCGGCTTTACAAG
>JAWXAZ010000108.1:0-25623 GCA_034439755.1 bacterium | reverse complement strand
GAGCTAATGATGCTGTTATTAAATTATGCCAATTATTAAACGAAACCGAAACAATATATCCTTATAGCGACCTACGATTAATTTACCAAACCGTGGCAGGCTAATTTACGATACGCTTGGTTGTCTTATTTTATTGACCCACCAGCTTTAAGCGGGTTTTCAATTAAAAACTATGCATGGAGTCCTTCCTTTGATTTTACAAGCATTATTCCGCAGTGGAATAGTTCTTCATTACTAGGTTTATCCACCCACCGTTTTTTTGAAGCACATGTATCTTATCATTGAACAATAATTTTATCGCCAACACCTAGCAAACACTAAAAGTCTCATCTCTCATTTTACTTTGGGCTTTTGTATTTTATACTTACAAATCTTTCCTCTACAAATAATTATTTTTTGGTTCGAACCGAAACCTGCAAAATTGCCAATGGATTTGGGGACAAGCGGTGGATAAGCCAGCTGAGAAACAGGGCGAAAAAGGCTTAAACCAACAATAATTCAGCACTTTAGCTATTTATCCAAATATTAATCTTACCTTTGCGGCTCAATTTTAATAAAGTACTTTGAAAAATTTTAGTGAACTAGGCGTAGAGCAGTCCCTCTTGAATGCGATTCAAGAACTGGGTTTTGAGAACCCAACGCCTATACAGGAGCAGACGATCCCTGTATTTTTAGAAACCGGACGCGATATTTTAGGTTTAGCCCAGACGGGCACCGGAAAAACAGCGGCATTTGGCTTGCCTATCTTGCAGTTAATTAACCCTTCTGCTAGGCATATCCAATCTTTGGTTATTTGTCCAACACGCGAACTCTGCATGCAGATTTCTCGCGACTTAGCTAGTTATAGCAAACACAAACCTGGTATTAATGTAGTGGCCGTTTACGGTGGCGCTAGCATGGAAGGTCAGATTAGAGACATTAAACGTGGTGCGCACATTATTGTAGCAACCCCTGGTAGATTAATGGATTTAATGAAGCGCAAAGCTATCAACATCAACGAAGTGAACTTTGTGGTGTTAGATGAGGCCGATGAAATGCTTAACATGGGATTTGAAGAGGATGTAGAATACATTCTTGGTCATACACCTACCGAAAAACGTGTATGCTTATTTAGTGCTACCATGCCTAAATCTATTCGCAATATTGGTAACAGGTATATGAACGATCCTGTTGAAATTAGTGTAGGTAAATCGAATAGTGGTAATGCAAATATTACTCATCAATATTCTATTGTGCATGCAAAGGATAAATATGCTGCCTTGAAGCGTTTTGTAGATTTTAACTCGGAAGACATTTATGCCATTATTTTCTGTACCACGCGTTTAGAGACGCAAGACATCAGCGATAAGTTGATTAAGGATGGTTACAATGCAGATTGTTTACACGGAGATTTAAGTCAGGCACAACGCGAAAAGGTAATGGGCCGTTTTCGTCAACATGCCATCAAAATCTTATTGGCTACAGACGTTGCCGCACGTGGTATTGACGTGAGCGGACTAACGCATGTAATCCATTACCATTTGCCAGATGATATTGAAAACTACACGCATAGAAGTGGTAGAACAGGTAGAGCTGGAAAATTAGGTGTTTCTTTCACCTTGTTGCACATGCGTGAAGGTGGCCGGTTGAAGGACATTGAGCGTATGAGTAACATCAAATTTGAAAAGGTGTTAATACCAAGTGCACAAGATGTGCGCGACAAAAAATTATTGGCCTTTACAGATACCATTATCAATACAGAAATTGAAGAGGGTGTTTTTGATGCGCATGTAATGAAAGGCATTGAAAGCTTGATGGTATTTGAGAAGGACGAATTGTTAAAGAAATTCTTATCGCTTGAATTGCGTAGGTTCTCAGTTGATTTTGCCAATGCTCCTGATTTAAATATTTCGGCCAATGGCGAACGTACTGGAAGAGATGCAAGAGAAGGCGGAAGAGAGAGTCGCGGTGGAAGAAGTGGCGAGAAAAGAATCTTTGTAAGCTTAGGCAAAAAAGACGGCTTTGATATTCGCAGCTTCAAGGATTGGGTAGCTGCAGCGGCTAATATTTCATGGCAAGATTTACATGTTGACGTAAGTGGCGTGTATAGTTTTGTTGATGCCAAAGACGAGCATGTTGCGCCTATCTTAAAAGCGTTAAATGGCACTAATTATAATGATAGAAGTGTTCGCGCAGAAGTAAGTGGCGATAGAAGAGGTGGATCTGAAGGCGGCGAAAGAAGAGGAAGTGGCAGTTATGGCGGTGGCAGCGGAAGAAGAAGCGGCGGCGGCGGTTATGGCGGCGGTGGCGAAAGAAGAAGCAGTGGCGGTGGTAACGGTGGCGGCGAAAGATCTGAAGGAAGCGGTGGTCGCTCTTTTGGCGGCGGCGAACGTCGTGTAAGAGAAAGATCTGGCGGCCGTTCTGAAGGCTTTGGCGGTGCACGCAGAAGTGAAAACAGGGGCGATAGCAACGCAGGTGATAGCCCAAGACCGAGACGCAAGAACGATTGACTGGAGTTAATGAATAAGAAGTAGATAACACTTCTGATTCATACCTAATATTTAAAGCCCGGGGACATCATGTTCTCGGGTTTTTTTATGGGTTTTTCTCAAATTACGCCTGTCAACTGACGGATTTATATTGATTTGCGTCTAAATTCAGACGGAATATACCTTATTTGCGTCTGAGTATTGACGGAAATTGATAATAATTTTGTCTTTTAAGTTGAATGAAAGTGAGATAGCAATAAATAAGTTAAATTGCTGGCCAAATAGGTTTGAACCAAAAGCAAATTACAACAAAATGATTACAGAACAAACACTTTGGGAAGCGCTTGAAACAGTGATGGACCCAGAAATTCCAACTATTTCTATGGTTGATATGGGTATTATTACTGGCGTTATTTTGAGTGGCGATCAGCAAAAAGCATTTGTTGAAATGACCCCAACTTTTTCTGGTTGCCCTGCCATTAGGGAAATGGAAAAAATGGTGCATACTTGTTTAATTGATCTGGGAATTAAAGAAGTAGAGGTAAAAACTACTTTTAACAAACCTTGGAACAGCAATCTCATCACAGAACGTGGTAGGCAGCACCTCAAAAAACATGGCTTAGCACCTCCGCCAAAACACCATGGCGAAATAACCCAAGAACTGCTAGAGAATATTGAATGTCCGTTTTGTGGCAGCAAAAATGTAGAGATGAAAACACCCTTTGGCCCAACCCTTTGCCGAAGCTTACATTACTGCAACAGTTGCATGCAAGCTTTTGAGCAATTTAAACCGGTGGTTTAAATACAAATCATAATTTTTTTGAATAAATTATGCTCAAAAAAACCATTCTTTCTGGACTTCTCTTTTGCTTGCTGCTCTTGTTAATAGTGCGCTTTGCGCCTTTGGCGTTTACTGCCACTGAGCCTGGAAATTGGTGGACAAGCTTAGCTTATTTTTTTACAGAATCTGGGGGAACTTTGGGCACCATTGTGGGCATAGTAATCGCTTGTTATTTATATACCATCAACGAAACTGGCATAAAGAATAAGGCCGTTGTTTTTGGAAAAGCGATTATAGGCCTATCATTAATTATTGGCGCCAATGCAGCCATTAACGAAAAAATTACCAAGCCCATCCTAAAGCTACAAAGACCAAGTCATGTATATATCCTGAACCAATTGCAGCGCGCACAAATCATTGATTCATTATATACATTAAGCAAGGTGGAACGCATTGCTTATTTTGATTCAAAAATTAAAGAACAACCGCTACTTTTTAAACAAATTGACCCAAAAATTTTGGCGCATTGGGTTGTAGAGGGAGGCTATTCATTTCCGAGTGGACATACCTTTAATGCCTTTCTTTTGGCCATGATATTTTCACTGGGTATAGAACATAATTCGCATAGCAAAAAACTGCAAGGTTTGCACTATCTACCCTTTGTTTGGGCCCTAGCGATTGGCATATCTAGGGTTGCTTTGGGAGCCCATTCTTGGGTTGATGTTTCTGCCGGCGCCTTTATGGGCATAGCAATTGGCACGCTTTTGCTATATATAGACTTCACCCGTAACCTTATTACCCATAAGCACTAATTACTAACGGCGTACAATCCTTCTACTAATGATATCTCCTTTATCTGTTTCTACAACAAGAATGTAAACACCGGGTAACATTTCATTTAATTGACCACTAAATTTATTAGCTCCCTTTTCACAAGATTTTTGAACCCATAAATGTTTCATTAGTTGTCCGCTAATAGAATATATTGACGCATTTACTATTCTTGATGCAGACAAATTAAATTCAACGTTCAGTTCATCATCCGTTGGATTTGGATAAACCACTAATGACTCTATTGCGCCGGGGTGATTTTGGCAAGCTTCAAAATATTTGCATGATTGACTTGAGGTGTTATTGTTTACAAAAACAGCCTGATATTCCGTTCTCAAATCTGCAGAAATTCTTTCTGGTAAAGCATTAAATAAATCTTCACTAGGTTCGAACCAAATGATTATATCTGTGCGGTAACTTGAATCGTCGTCTAATAAATTCACATCTCCCGACCTTACCAGTAATGGGATATAAGTAGGTAACTTTTCTATAAGTTTCCTTTCACCACTTATTCTTCCTTTGACGGCCTTATCATAACTATACTTTGTCAATTTATTTTGTTCCATATATTTATAATCTTCCGAGGTAAGTCCATCATCATATTTATATAAACGCCATTTTTGTCCCAAGTCATCAGTTATAAGCGGATAATGAGGAAAGCGCCTAAAATTTAGGGCTGCTAAAGTTGAATCGTCTGTATCTTCGAAAGCCATTTGATCAGCAGTAAATATTTTATCACTAAAAGTGGCTGAACCTTTTGATACATTTTTTTGAACACTTTTAGGGGTTTCTTTAGTTGTTTCCTTTGATTTATCAATTGAATTTAATTCCCTAATTTTTTTTCTGATAGAATCAGGCATTTCTACATTATCTAAATTTATTTTGAAACTTATTTCAGTTCCATATTTTGAAAAATATGAAATCGAACTTAAGTTATTTATTGGCACACCTATTGTATTGTTCTTCAATACTATTCCAAATAAAATAAGTTCCTCAGGTGTTAGCTCAATTACTTTAATATTACTAATATTCACTGCCCTGTACGCAAAAAAAGAGTCTTTCAAAATAGCGCTTGACCTCATAATTTTATCACCAACTTTTGGCATTTCTATAAATTCATCGAGAATAATTTTTGGAGGCAAAGTGAATTCACTTTTTACTTGATTGGTCGTCTCTTTAATTTGCTTAAATTTTAATGCTGGTATACTTTCAGATGAGTCTCTTTTTTCATTTTCTAAATAAGTTAATGATTGCTCTTGATTATAAGTTATTTTTACTCCATTCTTTTTGTCATGGGCAATCATAAAAAAGTAATATAAACCTGCGCCAATTAATGTAGTTGCAACCATAATATATATGAATTTTAGGTTAAATAATTTTTTAATTATTGGTGTGTTAGTACCTGAATTTTTAATGTGTTTTTCTAATACATCTAAAGGCATTTCAGGTTCGGCAGTTCTTGCCAATTCAAACAATTTAGCTAATCTTTCTTCTGAATTCATGATTTGCCTCCTGTGTTTAAAAGTTTGTTTTTTTGATCATTAGCAGCATTGCTAAATCGTTCTTCTTCTAATTCGATTTCTATTTTAAGTTTTTGCCTTGCTCGAAAAATATTGGTTTTTACCATTGCTAAACTTATGTTCTGAATTTTAGCAATTTCTTCATAACTAAACCCTGCTATCTCATATAAGGTTACACACTCTTGTTCGTTAGGTTTGAGGCGACTTAATAAAACAGATAACTCTCTGCGACACATTTGGTCGTTGGAAGTACCTGAGACAGCCAAATTTTCAAAACTAAACTGCTGTACACCCATTTGAAACTTTTGTTTCCTTAACTTTTTTAAATACAAATTCCGCGCAATACCAAATAAGAAATATACAAATTGATCTGGTTGTTTTAGCGACTCAAAATTCTCATAAGCCGTTAATGTTACTTCACTTAATAAATCTTTTGCATCATCTGGTTGCCAAACCAAAGACATTACATACCTGCTTAGCCGCCCATGCAGGGGCTGGTACAAGTTCATAAATAGTTGGTTCTTTTCTGGCCGTATCAATTGTTCTCAGCATTACTTTTTACAACAGTTAGTTCCATAATTCAAGAGAAAAGTTAGTGATAATTTTAATTTTTATATAACTCCCTAACATTCAATTGAATTGTTTTATTGGTTGTTTAAAATCAATCCTAAATTTAGTTGATTTATTTTAACTTGCACCTATGCAAATATTATATGGAGTTCCGGGAGAGGGCATGGGACATGCCACTAGAAGTAAAGTGGTGATTGAATATTTACTTTCCAAAGGGCATGATGTGCATGTGGTTTCGAGTGCTAGGGCTTATACTTTTTTAGCCAGTAGTTTCCAGGGTAGGGTTACAGAAATAAAGGGTTTACATTTTGCATACAAGGATGCCAAGGTAAGCAAATCGGGTACGTTTATGCTGAACCTAAAATCGGCTGCAAAAAATTTGGTGTTTAATATTGGCAAACAATTATTAATAGATAAAAACTTTCATCCTAAAGTTGTGATCAGCGATTTTGAAAGCTTTACCTACTTCTTTGCCAAACTTCACAATTTGCCGCTTATAAGCATAGACAATATGCAGGTGATGAACAGATGTGAACTCGATATTGAAATTGACAAAGAAGAAAAAGGGAATTATCGTTTGGCCAAACAGATTGTTAAAGCTAAGGTTCCGGGTTGTGAGCACTATTTTATCAGCAGCTTTTTTGATGCGAGGGTAATTAAAAAAAACACCCAAATAGTTCCGCCCATTATTAGAAAAGCCATTGAAAACAGCAAGCCTAGTGTAGAGAATCACCTCTTGATGTATCAAACTTCTAGCAGCTTAAAAACCGTTCAGGAAACCTTACAAAAATTGCCACTCGAAAACTTTATCGTTTATGGCATGAACCAAGATAAGCAAGAAGGGAATGTAGTGTATAAATCTTTTAGCGAAACTGGATTTATACAAGATTTTGCCTCGGCTAAAGCCGTAATAGCCAATGGCGGATTTTCCTTTATTAGTGAGGCGGTTTATCTCAAAAAACCCATTTACTCCTTCCCTATTGCCAACCAATTTGAGCAATACATGAATGCCGCTTACATAGAAAAATTAGGCTACGGCAGGCATTATAACAATTTAAATAAAGACAACCTAAAGTCGTTTTTGTACGATTTAAGTCAATTCAAAAAACAATTAAGTGCTTATTCTCAAGCAGGCAATGAAGTGCTTTTTAAAGAATTGAATGCGAAATTGAAAAGCCTTTCTTAAAAAAGCACCAAAGAGGCGCTAAGCCCTTACGAGGTCTGAATTTATTATGTATTTCGATTTTTTGCTGTTATACCAATGGGTCTTTTTAACCTGTGAATTTGCAGGTTGATCCTATAAGTGTGTTAGTGGCAAACATAAGTGCATAATGAACAAACATTCGACTAAACCAAACTTAAAAAACAGAACAATGAGAAAAATATTCTTATTCCTAACGCTCCTCTTTATCAGTATTTCTTGTTTTTCTCAGAGTCGATATATCTCTAAAACAACAAAAAAAATTGTATACTCAAGGGATGGTGGCATTTGTAAATGCTGCGGAAGCTCTACAAATTTAGAATATGATCACATCACACCATATTCATGCGGAGGAAATAGTGATGTATCAAATATTCAGTTACTTTGCCAACAATGCAATCTAAGTAAGTCGAATAGTTGTACTTGTAAAATACATAATAGGAGAGTTGGAAATAATTGCTGTAAAAAAAACACAACTAACAAGTCATCAAGCACTGCAAGCCAATGCACAGGCACAACAAAGAAAGGAGCTAGATGTAAAAACAAAACAACCAATACAAATGGCCGTTGCCATCTACACTAAACTATACAAAACATTTTAAAAGGCATGAAAAAGACAATCTTATTCGCGGCAGATCTCAATACTGAAGAGACAATCGTTTCAGAATCTCAAAAAGGAAGTAATAAAGTAAATTTCATTGAACGAATTCATCGGAATGAAAATGAATTACTATTTGATGCTGTTGTTAACTTAACTAGAATTACAAATTCTCCCAATTTTGACATAGCAATTTTTAAGGCAATGGATAAAGTTTGCCAAATGACCTACAATAAACATATCGAAAATAAATAGTCACTTTTTATAGAACAAAAACAGAAAGTGAAAACGTAAAATATAGAAGAACGTTAGCCACTAACAGGCGTTTAGTTAAAAAGCGGTTTCTGTGGATAATTGAAACTATGTGCAACGCATTTAGCTTTGAGGTGGTCGAAAAATTTGACCTACGTAATCCGCTTATTCGCCAAGCGCGCCAAACCGTTAAACTAATTTATAAAAGCAAATGGTGCTATTTGCCTAAACCTAAATTTACCGTAAATTTGCGCCATGTTTGAAAATGCAACCAGAACTGAAATTAGCAGTTTGGGCGAGTTTGGTTTAATAAATCACCTCACCAAAAACTTTACCCTAAAAAACAATACCATAAAGGGTGTGGGAGATGATGCTGCCGTGATAGAACCCAGCGAAGGCATGAAAACCCTTGTATCTACTGACCTTTTGGTGGAAGGTGTTCATTTCGATTTAAGCTATTTTCCTATGAAGCATTTGGGTTATAAAGCTGTTGTGGTGAACCTAAGCGATATTTATGCCATGAATGCAAGGCCCAAACAAATCACAGTTTCTTTGGCCCTATCGAGCAGGTTTTCTTTGGAAGCAGTGGAGGAATTATACGCCGGAATTCAGTTGGCTTGCGAACAGTATCAGGTAGATTTAGTGGGTGGCGATACCAGCTCATCTAAGCAGGGTTTGGTTATTAGTATTACTGCCATAGGCGAGGCATTGCCCCAAGATATTGCCTATAGAAATGGGGCTAAAGTAAATGAGCTTTTGGTGGTAACAGGCGATCTTGGCGGGGCCTATTGTGGATTCCAATTTCTGGAGCGCGAAAAGCGCGTTTACCTAGATAATCCATCGGTTCAGCCCGACCTTAGCGGTTACGATTACATCATTGAGCGTCAGTTGAAACCAGAGGCGCGCAAGGACATTATTGAGGTGTTAAAAACATTGCAGATAACGCCTACGGCGATGATGGATGTGAGCGATGGTTTGGCCAGTGAGTGCTTTCATTTGGCCAAGGCTTCTGAGGTGGGAATTACTTTGTATGAAGAAAAAATTCCGATTGATCCAACCACGTATAATTTTGCACGGGAGCTAGATTTAGACCCAAGTCTTTGTGCCTTAAGTGGAGGCGAAGATTATGAATTGTTGTTCACCATAAAGCAGGAAGATTATGCTAAAATTGAGCATCATGCCGATTTTACAGTCATAGGTTTTTTAACCGATAAAACGGAGGGAATGAACCTTATTACCAAGAGTGGCAATAAGCATGCATTACAAGCGCAAGGTTGGACTGCTTTTTAAGGCATTGTTAAATAATAAATTCTCCTTGTTTTTTTTGCAGTAAATCACATAAATTGCAGCTATGAATTATAGGCTTCTTGCCCTTTTATTTACTTGTATATCAGGCCAATTGTATGCGCAACTGTTGCCTACATTTGGAAATTCTCGCACAGGAGGAAGCGGCATGCAGTTTCTTAAAATCCCAAATGATGCCCGTTCTACGGCAATGGCTGGGGCGGTTGCAGGCATTACCAACGATGTTTCGGCCATGTTTTGGAACCCCGCTGGTATAACCAAATGCGATACAGGAAAATTGAATGTGCAATTGTCGCACACACGCTATTATGCCAACTCCAACGCAAATTTTGCCGGATTGGTTTTTAAAGCCAGTAAGTACAAATTTATTGGGGTTCAGGTACAGTCGCTCAACTTTGCGGCCATGGAGGAAACTACCGAATGGCAACCTTATGGCACGGGTAGAAATGTGAATGTAAACAATGTGATGTTGGGACTTAGTTTTGCGCAGATTTTAACCGATAATTTTAGTTTTGGCATCAATGGCAAATGGGCGCATGAAGGCATTGCCGATGTGCAAACCAACAATGTGTTATTTGATTTGGGTTTAAGTTATAATATTGGTTTAATGTATAGCCGGTTTGGGGTGGCATTTAGCAATTTTGGGTTAAATGTGGCGCCCGATGGCAGCGTAACTGCATTGAAATTAAATGGCGAAAGTACCGTAAATAATTTTACTGAATTATCTGCTCCAAGTGTGTTTAGAATTGGCGGCGCTTTAGATCCCATTCACAACAACATCCACATACTTACTGTTAGTGCACAGTTAAACCACCCTACAGACAACAACGAAACTTTTGCCGTAGGCGCAGAATACAATTACAGGAATTTGCTTTATGGCCGAACCGGTTATGAGCTTGGTAGCGACGAGGCCTATGGCTTTCCTACCGCGGGCTTTGGCATGCAATTGAGAAGAAGCTTTGGTAATTTTAGATTCGATTATGGCTTTAGCAATAAGGTTCGTTTGGGTAATCTTCACCGTTTAACATTGTCGGTATGCATCAAATAAAAAACATATTTCTTATAAGCGCCATTGCTTTTATGATGGCGGCTTGCTCGTTTTTTGGAAGCAAGAAAAATAGCACAGTCGACGATATCTTTGTGCAAGGTAGCATTGATCCAAATTTGGTTCCACAAAATGTAAGTTATGTGCCTATCTACCCTTTTATTAACAATGTTAGAAACCCTTTGGATGTGATTGTGGGATACGACGAGCTCATTTATATTGTTTGCGATAACGACGTAGACAATGCAAACGACAATGAAGTTTTGGTATACGACCAAAAAGCTAGCTTGGTGTTTCGGTTAAATATTTTTGGGGCAACAGACATTACCCAAGACCGCAGGTTGCATACCTATATTGCCGGTAGATTTTATACAGATAATACCAAAACAACCAACTTAGCAGCCATCTATCACATAGAAAAAATGGCGGCAGGCACGCCTGTGTTTTTAGATACCATTAAACATTATATCTGCGACGAAAGTAGGAACAATACTTCCTTTAGAGGGCCAGATGATATAGCGGTTCAATTTACCGGTTTGGCAACACTTTGGGACAATACTTTGTATGTGGCCAGAACGGGGCCGCGCAACGATTTAACCAGCATTGCCAGGCCAGATAATGGCGTCTTGGTATTTGATGCAGCAGGCACAAATATTGGCTTTACCACCAATTTAAATCCCAATCAATCGAGTTTAAAATCGAGTTTGGGCATTAGCGGATTGGCCACTTTAGCCGCACCGCCACAACGCTTATCGGGCATTAGTCCTTCCAAGAATTTATTTATTAGTTTGGCAGATCAAGGCAGCAATCTTGAATACCGTGCTTTAAGTATTTTGGCAACAGATGACCCCGATCAAGGGGTGATTTTTGGAGAGAATACTGCCTTTTTAAATTTTGATGCAACAAAAGCAGATCGTTTTATGTACGAAAGTTTTAGGTTTAAGAAGCCAGAAGATATTTTTGTTGCGCCCGATGCGAGCGGTTATGTTTTTGTAACAGACAGCGAAAAAGATTCTGTATTTGTGTTCACCAATGGCGGCTTTGAAGGGGTGAACCCACCAGCCAACAGCAAGGTTAAAAAGCAAATTATCGTTTCATTTGGCGGCAGCGGTGCAGATGGAAAAGGCAGTGGTCCTTTTAATTTAATTGACCCAACAGGGGTATGTTATTTTAATAGAAGCATCTTTGTTTGCGATAAAGGAAACAACCGGGTTTGCCGGTATAAATTGAATACAGACCTTCAATAAGCATTTGGTTGGAACCGAAAAATTCTTGTTTTTAGCTGCCCTAAAACAAAACAAGCTTTATAAAGGTTAACATAACAACAATTCTTTATTGGGCAATTTGGTCTGAACCAATTTACAGATGGAAGACATTCTGTTTAACAAGGCAAAATGTCTTATTATAAATGGGGCATGAAATTTAAGGTAATGGGTAAATAGTTATAAATTATGAATATAGGAATAGTTTGCTATCCAACATATGGTGGAAGTGGCGTTGTAGCAACGGAGTTGGGAAAAGCGCTTGCCATTCGTGGACATAAGGTGCATTTTATTACCTATAAACAGCCTGCCCGCTTGGATTTCTTTACCGAAAATACATTTTACCATGAGGTGTATGTAAGCAATTATCCCTTGTTCGATTTTCCGCCTTACGAAACGGCATTGATTAGCCATTTGGTGGATGTGGTGAGATTTGAGAAGCTCGATATATTGCATGTTCATTATGCCATTCCGCATGCGTCTGCGGCCATTATGGCAAAGCATATTTTGGCTGCCGAAGGAATTAACATTCCGGTTATAACCACCTTACATGGCACCGATATTACCTTGGTGGGCAAGGATCCCAGCTTTGAACCTGTTGTAAGTTATAGCATCAACATGTCTGATGGGGTTACCTCAGTTTCGGAATCGCTAAAGCAAGATACCTACAAGCATTTAAAGGTAACACGCGACATTAAAGTGATTCCAAATTTTATTGATTTTACCCGGTTCAGCAAGCAAGATAGAGGTCATTTTAAGAAAGCCATTGCGCCTAATGGAGAAAAATTAGTGGTGCATACTTCCAACTTTAGAAAGGTAAAACGCATAGACGATGCCGTAAAAGTATTTGCCGAAATAAACAAAAAAATTCCTTCCAAATTATTGCTTATTGGTGATGGTCCGGAGCGTGTAAATATTGAAAAATTATGCAGGGATTTAAACCTTGGAAACAGCGTTACATTTTTAGGAAAACAAAATCAGGTAGAAGAAATATTATCGGTATGCGATTTGTTTTTGATGCCAAGTGAAACAGAGAGCTTTGGGTTGGCTGCCTTGGAGGCTATGGCCTGCGAGTTGCCAGTAATATCGAGCAACGCGGGTGGAATACCCGAATTAAATGTAGAAGGTGTAACGGGATTTTTATGTGATGTGGGCGATGTGGCAAGCATGGCCGAAAAGGCCATTTATATTTTAGAAGATTGCGATAGGTTAAAGCAGTTTAAACATGCTGCCTTAGATCGCGCAAAAGAATTTGACATAAACCAAATTGTGCCTGTTTACGAAGCGTATTATTTGGAAGTTTTGGCAAACAGGAAATTCAATATTTAAAGGTTAGTAAAGAAAAGATTTTTAACACTTCTTGAGCCAGTAATGTAGGCTTGAATTATTAACTTGTAATGTAAGTTTGAATTATTAACTAGTAATGTAAGTTTGAATTATTAACTTGTAATGTAAGCTTGAATTATTAACTGGTAATGTAAGCTAAAAATGTAAACTGAAATTATTAAGCTAGAAATGTAAGCTTGAAATGTAGGCCTGAATTATTAAGCTAGAAATGTATGCTAAAAATGTAAACTGAAATTATTAAGCTAGAAATGTAAGCTGGTTAAAACAAACACCTGTTAATCCAGCCATTTAAGGGGTAGCGCTCAATTGGTTTTATACCGATTATACAAAATATATAGTCCAATTTCGACAAATATCTCCTTTTACTATTGTTTTGTTATATGGGCATTTACCCTGGTGAAATTATGAAATAGCTTTGGCCTATTTAATAATTTTAAAATGGGTACAATTTGGATAAAAACTTGACAGATGAAGCATCTATAAAGCTACAAACTAAGCAAAAAAAAAGGCCATTAAATAAATTAATGGCCTTTTTTTTAAAGACTGTCGATGTATTCATATACATCTTTGACCGAAACGAGGGGTTGTAAATCAGCCGCCGTTACAGAGGTACCAAATGCTTCATTGAATGCATTTGCCAACTCATCATAATCACTTGGCTGAAATCCTAACTGAGCTTGCATGATAAGCGTGTCTCCTAGAGGTGCTTTGTCAATGATAATAGTTTTTACTCTTCCTTTATTGTTACCTGCCATAATAAAATAATTAAATAGGGTGAGAATCAAAGATAGTTTTTATTATTGAATATTATAAATCATTTTTGTACCATGAACCAGCTAAAAAAACGCATTGGGATTATTGGGGGTGGACAATTAGGCCGCATGATGATTGAAGAAGGCGCAAGATTGAATTTACATTTTAATGTATTGGAATCGGACAAGAATTGCCCTTGTGCCCACTTGGCAAATGCGTTTATTGAAGGCAGTTTAATGGATGAGGTAAGCATTAGAAAGTTAGCCCAAATTAGCGATGTGCTTACCTACGAAATTGAGCATGTGAACACCGAAGCCTTGCTTAAACTAGAAGCAGAAGGCATGGAAATTATTCCTTCGCCAAGAATCTTAAAAATGATTCAGGACAAAGGTTTACAAAAGGAGTTTTACGCAAAAAACAACATTCCTTCGGGCAGATTTTTCTTGGTAAATAACAAGGAAGAATGGCCGCGATTGATTCCGCTTTTGGGTTCAGAAAAATTTGTGGCCAAAACGCGCACAGGAGGATACGATGGCAAAGGAGTGGCTATTTTAAACACCAAAGAAATATTGGATCAGCCAGAAAAAATTCCTTTTGATGGCCCTTGCGTGCTAGAAGAATTTATTGTGTGTGAAAAAGAATTGGCGGTAATTGTTGCCCGCGATACGCAGGGAAATATTGTTTCTTTTCCTTCTATAGAAATGGAGTTCGACCCCATTGCTAACTTGGTTACCTTGCTAATTTCTCCTGCCAGAGTGGGCAGTATTATTGAAGAAAAGGCAGAAGCCATTGCACGCAATTTGGTTCAGGCACTAGATGGCCCTGGCTTATTTGCAGTGGAGTTATTCTTGGATAAAGAAGGACAAATATTTGTGAATGAAGTGGCGCCAAGGCCTCATAACAGTGGTCACCACACCATCGAAGCTTGCTATACCTCGCAATACGAACAGTTGGCGCGCATCTTACTTGGCTTGCCATTGGGGCATACAGAATTGGTTCAGCCAGCCGGAATGGTAAACCTGTTGGGAGCACCTGGTTTTAGTGGCAGTTACAGACTTGACAAGCTTAATGAAATAAGCAAATTACCAGGGGTGTATGTGCATTTATATGCCAAGGCCGAAAGCAAACCCATGCGTAAAATGGGCCATGTGAGCATTTTGGCACCCACTATAGACGCAGTTATTGAGAAGGCAAATTATGTGAGAGAACATTTAATTTTTGTAAAAGATTAAGCCATGAATGCGGCATTTAACATACTCGCTTGCAACTGGAAACACTACGCCTTACTGGCAGATATAGGTGCAGTAACTTTTTATGAGACTTTTTCGCCACACAATGAAAAGGCCGATATGGTGGCTTATATTGAAAAGACCTATAACCTAAAACAGGTAGAAGATAATTTAAAAGAGGCGCATATTCATTACTTTGTTTGTTACAACGAAAAGCAAGATGTGGGCTATATTAAACTCATCGAAAATGTGGTGGTAGACGAACTTAGTGGCCATATTATGGAGCTAGAAAAAATTTATGTGAGGCAGTTTGCACATGGTACTAAAGCAGCCAGTTTGTTAATGCAAGAAGCAATAGATTTGGCTCGAACCAATGGCGCCAACTACTTGTATTTAGGCGTGTGGCAAGAAAACGAAAGGGCATTGGCATTCTATAAAAAATTTGGATTTGAGGTTTTTAGTACCCGCAGCTTTCAACTGGGAAAAAGGCTTTGCGAGGACTATCTTTTGAAACTTGACATTAGGTTATAGGGTTTTTTGTGTAACAATTCTATATTTTCGCTTTTTAGTCTGAACCTATGTTAAAAAATATTTTTACTTTTTCCCTTCTTTGGGCAATGATTTTAAACGCTGATGCGCAGCGCTATTTGAAACCTGTATTTGATTCGGTGGTGGTAACACCCGATATAGAATATGGCTTTAATTATGGCTTTAAAGGCGATAGTACCAAGCTGTTTTTGGATATATATGAACCTTATGGCGATACCGCTGTTGCTAGGCCATTGTTGGTTTTAGCGCATGGTGGATCTTTTGTTCAGGGCAGTAGAAAAGCGCAGGACATTACTGCTTTATGCCAACGCTTATGCAAAATGGGTTATGTAGCTGTATCTATTCAATACCGTTTGGGTGTTGATATAACCAGCGGCAAAACTTTGGAGCAAGAGTTTCAACAAGCAGTTTGGCGGGGTACGCAAGATGGCAGAGCTGCGGTAAGGTTTATGACTAAAAGCATCGCAATGGGCAATGCTTATAAGCTTGATCCAAACCAAATTTATTCGGGAGGTATTTCGGCTGGTGGCGTATTGGGATTGCACTTGGCATTTTTGGATCAGCCCAATGAGGTGGCTATGTTGAGCATAGACACCAATATAATTGGCGGCATAGAAGGCAATAGCGGAAACCCTGGCTATAGCTGGAAGGTAAAAGGTGTAATTAGCTTATGTGGTGCTTTGGCTTATGTAAGTTGGATTAACAACAACAAAGATGTAAGCATTTGTAACATGCATGGAACCATGGATGCAACGGTACCTTATAAGACTGCTTATTTTAAATTCTTTGGGGCAAATGTTGCGTTGTTGCAAGGCGGATTTAGCGTGGATTCTGCTGCACAAAAACAAGCCATAGACACCCGCTTGCATACCTTTGAAGGTGCAAATCATGTGCCATTTACTGGCATTACAGCCACCCAACAAATGTATATGGATACCACGGTAGATTATGTTGCAAGGTATTTATACAGTCATGTTACGGGCTTAATTCCTACTGCTATTTTAGAACAAAAAAATGCAAGAAAATCGTTGCTAAGTTATCCAAATCCGGCGCAGACTTTATTGCATGTATTTGGATTTGAAGCTGGTCAATCTACTTGGAGCTTATACGATATTCAAGGCAAATTACTATTATCCAAAACCAGCAGTGAACTTGCCGAAACGATTGATGTATCAGTGCTTCCGAGGGGAACTTATGTTCTAATTACTGTTTGTGGCGATAGCACACAGCAACAAAAAATCGTGTTAAATTAATGGCCATTCGCTTCTATCAAATATACGAATTTAAACGCGACGGGGCAGAGCCACAGCAACTCCATTCGGTTCGAACCGTAGAAATAGAAAACAAACTTATTTGCTTAACGCGCTTACCAGAAGGCTACTTTGCCATCGACGATAAATGTCCGCATGCAGGGGCACGCTTAGGCCTAGGAAAATGCACCGAAGAAGGCATGGTGGTTTGTCCCATACACCGCTATCAATACAATGCCAAAACGGGCAGGGGCTTGGCCAAGCAAGGCGATTACGTGAACTCCTACCCTGTTGAAACGCGCGCCGACGGGGTGTATATAGGCTTTGACAAGAAGTGGTGGCAATTTTAGTTTTTAGCCTTCACGTTTGAAAAGGCTCTTTCTTTTAGGTTTAACTCAACTGATTGATCTATGTATTGGGCTAATAAATCGTAGTTAGGTTCTTTAGTTTCAATAAAGGGCCAATGCCGAATGAATTTTTGTTTTGCATCTGCCATTAATTGATGATGCATATCTGGCAATTTTGCCCCATTGCACATACCCAACACAAAATGCTTCTTTTTGTAAATAGCAAAATAAAATAGCAAACCATTGAGGCTATAAAATGGGATATTATATTTTACGTTTTCCTTTATATTAGGATGCGCATGCAATATAATTTCTCGCACTACAAATAGGCGCTCTTGCATCCATTGAGGCAAATCCACGATATAATCTTCTACCTTATAATATTTTTTTGTTGGGGCCATATATGTCCAAATATAGCAATTGAAATTTGGAAAAATAAGTGCATTTTCATTTAAGGCATTTTCTGCTTAACATTGCGCATTGAATGACCCAAATATGAATTTTGAAAACACATTGACCTTTGCCCAAGAGCTAGATAAACAAGATAGTTTAGCCCATTTTAGAAATGAATTTCATTTGTTGCAGAAAGATGGGAAACAGGCAATTTATCTTTGTGGAAACTCATTGGGATTGCAGCCCAAAAGGGCAAAAGCGGCTATTAACCAAGAGTTAAAAGATTGGGCAGAATTGGGTGTTGACGGGCATTTTAACGGGCAAAATCCTTGGATGTATTACCATCATTTTTTAACAGAGAAGGCCGCAAAAGTGGTAGGCGCTAAGCCTAGCGAAGTGGTTATTATGAATAACCTTACTGTCAATTTACATTTAATGATGGTGAGTTTTTATAGACCCACTGCACAGCGGTATAAAATTATGATGGAAGCTACGGCCTTTCCATCAGACCAATATGCCATGGAATCGCAAGTGCGTTTTCACGGTTTGAACCCAGGCGATGCTATTATAGAATTGAACCCGCGCGAGGGAGAATACACCTTACGCACAGAGGATATTTTAGCTAAAATTGAAGAGAACAAAGACAGCTTAGCCATTGTAATGATGGGTGGCGTAAACTATTATACCGGGCAGGCATTTGATATGAAAACGATTGCCGCAGCGGCTCATGCAGTGGGTGCGCGAGCTGGATTTGACTTGGCACATGCCGCGGGAAATTTGCATTTACAATTACATGATTGGAACATAGATTTTGCGGTTTGGTGTACCTATAAATACCTAAATTCTGGTCCGGGTGGAACCAGCGGTGTATTTGTGCATGAGACACATGGCAACAAGCCAGATTTAGTACGTTTTGCAGGTTGGTGGGGACATGATGAGAAAGAAAGATTTAAGATGAAAAAGGGCTTTAAGCCCATGGAAGGTGCGGAAGGTTGGCAATTGAGCAACGCACAAATTTTTCCGATGGCCATACACAAAGCCTCTCTTGAATTATTTGACGAAGCGGGTATAGAAAATTTGCGGGCTAAAAGCGAATTACTCACAGGCTATTTGGAGTATCTATTGAAAGATTTTTCTGCCTATTTAACTGTTATTACTCCGGCCGATCCAAAGCAAAGAGGCTGCCAATTATCCATTATTGTAAAAGAGAACGGACGTAAACTATTTGATTATTTAGAGACTCAACAAATTATTCCAGATTGGCGCGAACCAGATGTAATGAGGATGAGCGCGGTACCTATGTATAATTCCTTTGAGGATATTTTTAGAATTGGCGAAGCATTAAAAGCATATTACCAATAGAAGCAATATTTATAACCCATCCTACAAAAATAATACCGATTATACAAAATATATAGTCCAAATTTGAGAGATATATCTCGTTGTTAAAAGCAAGCGTATTGTTAAGTGCAAATTGTAAGAAATATCGTTTGACAACATTGTTTTGCCTGTTTAGAATTTACGGTCAGACCAACTATGGTTCTTTAGTACTTATATTAAAACAAGGCAAAAATGGTTTTGTGTCATTCTCTCACTCTTATTTCTTTTTAGTTACTCAAATTTACATAGCTTCGTAAATATACGAGTTTAGTGCTTCAAAATCGCCAACTTCTTGTAGCTGCCAACCGTTAACTGCAAATTTTATGGGAGCATACAGACACCAACAAGTATTCGATAATGACTCGTACCAATACGCACTTGAAGTTGCCTTTCAATTGGACACCTATAGGGAATATATAAAGTTGACAGAAAAGACGGTGGAAAATGATATCAAAGCTAAGATTATCGCCTTTTTACAAATTCTTGAAAGAAGCAAGTGAAGCTGAAATAGAATATTTACATGACTTCGTAGACCATCAAATCAAAATTCACACAAGACAGCTTTATTATCACTCACTTTTCATATCACTTTATTTTTTCTTAGAAAGAAAAATGTATCAACTCTATCGAATTGCTGAAGAACATCAATCTTTGAAAATAAAGGACATAAGTGATGACGGGATTTTTAAATATTATAAGTGGCTCAAAATAGTCTTAGGCATAAATTTAGATGCGTTAAATGCAGAGTGGATAGAGATTAGAAAATACAATAAACTTAGAAATAAATTTGTTCATTCATGGACAAATACGTTAGAAAATGTAGACAATAATAAAGAGATGATTAGGACGCTCCAATCAATCAACAATCTTTTAGTCATAGACAAGGGTGATTATCTTGAATTCGAAATTACAGACAAGGAATTATTAATGACTTTTTGCAAAATAATTAGCAAATTTCTTCATAAAGTGTATTTTGAAAAAGCGTAAAAAAATCAGCAGCTAACATACAAAAATCAAACGCGTGAAGTGCAACGGAGCAGCAATTTGATCCTGTGTTCAAAGAACCTTCAGGAGCCTTAGGTTGGCGAAAACTTCTATTGATATGGCCTTTCGTTCGCCACGGAACAAATATGCCAATGTCATTTTTGAATCTCGACGCTGATTTCAGTTTTGTTTTTGTAAACCTGTGGCAGAGCATTCGCATCAAATCTCATAATGCGGATCATAGTTCCGCTATAGAATTCTCTTCATTCAAATTTCCGTGAATGTCGCAACTTTTTCCAAAAACCATATAACCATTCTCATTACCATCAAACTCACCTTTACACTGAAGAGAAAATTCATTCTTTGTGTAAATTATAAATAAAATGGAAAATGAAATGAAAACAACCAAAGACATTGTTGCCATTGCATCAGCAGATTGTAAAACTCTTGCTACTGCAGTGCAAGCTGCGGGCTTAGTGAATACTTTGCAAGGCAATGGACCTTTCACTGTATTTGCACCAACAGACGCAGCTTTTACTGCTATTCAACCTGAAGTAGACAAATTATTGAAACCCGAAAGCAAAGAAAAACTTTCTAAAATTTTGACTTACCATGTTGTGAGTGGGAAAATGAAAGCGGCTGATTTAAAAGACGGACAAGAATTAACTACTGTAGAAGGTGGCAAGTTGAAAGTAACAGTTATAGACGGAAAAGTAACTGTGGGCGGTGCTAAAGTTACTACTGCAGATATTACTGCTTCAAATGGAGTAATTCATGTTATTGACAAAGTACTATTACCTAAAGATTAAATCAAAACATATTAGCAAAAAAATTAACTAATAGTTATGATTTGGCTTAATGAAACTACATACTATGTCAGATTGGCTTAACGGTTATGATGAACACTGTGATTTTCCAATCTTCTCGCAGTAACCAACGAAAAGGTAGGCGTGCGTACAACCGTTTATTATGTATGTTTCATTAAGCAAATCTTTTCTAATAAAAACGAAGAATCTTTGAAAATCAAGTTCTCTGGCAACTTTCAAAAAAAAGCAATTGTGAAACACATGTAGGCATTTATGATACAAAAAATTATATGCTTACATCATTTAAATGTTTAAAAAGCACTAAACCAAATTAAGTACAATAATAATAATCATCACAAAATAACTTTCAATTTTATTTCTCTAAAAAATAATTTAAACATGTCCATTCAAACAATTAATCCCACAACAAATAAAGTCATTGAATCTTTTACTGAAATAACGGAAACGCAGGTTCATGAAGCAGTAGAAAAAGCATCAAGTGCTTATGAAAGTTGGAAAAAGACCGATTACAAATTGAGAGCAGCTTTACTACACAGGGTTGCTGGTTTGCTAAGAGATAAAAAAGATGTTTTAGCAAAGATGATAACATTAGAAATGGGTAAATTATTAACACATGCAGAAGACGAAATAAAATTGAGTGCTGAAATATTTGATTATTATGCCAACAATGCCGAGAGTTTTTTGGCTGATAAAACATTGCATCCAACGCATGGACAAGCATTAATCAGGTATACACCTATTGGAGTTTTGTTAGGTGTGGAGCCTTGCAATTGAGGAACTATTTAAAGAAGCGGGAGCAACCGATGGTTTATACACCAACTTGCTTATTTCTGGTAAACGGGCATCTGCTTTGGTAGCTGACAAAAGAATAAAAGGAGTTTCGCTTACTGGTAGCGAAGCCGCAGGTGCAAGTATAGCTTTAGAAGCAGGAAAACACTTAAAGAAATCGGTATTGGAATTAGGAGGTAGCGATGCCTTTATTGTACTAGACGATGCCGACATGGATAAAACAGTTGAATGGGCGGTAATAGGCAGGATTAATAATAACGGACAATGTTGTGTTGCCTCTAAAAGGTTTATTGTGATGGAAAGTGTAGCAGATATTTTCTTAGAAAAATTTAAAACTAAACTTTCTCAACTCATAGTGGGCGATCCAATGGATGCTACTACGCAATTAGGTCCAATGAGCAGTGAAGAAGCAGCAGAGCTAATAGCAACGCAAGTACAAAAGGCTGTTGATGGCGGTGCTACAATTTTATTAGGTGGAAAAAGGTTGCAAAGAGATGGTGCTTTTATGGAGCCTACTATCATTACCAATATGCAAAAGGATAATCCTATTTACTATGAAGAGTTGTTTGGCCCAGTGGCAACCTTTTTTAGGGTAAAAGATGAACAGGCAGCAATTGATTTAGCTAATGATTCGCCATATGGTCTTGGTGGTTCGGTATTTACGCAAGATATTGAAAGAGGAAAAAGGGTTGCAGACCAAATAGATTCAGGCATGGTTTTCATCAATCACCCAACGTGGACACAGGCTGATTTACCTTTTGGCGGCACAAAGCGTTCCTGTTACGGAAGAGAACTTTCTGCATTAGGTATTGATGAATTTGTAAACAAAAAACTAATCCGAGTCAGTGAATTATCGGACCCTTTTTAAATAAATAATATGAAAACTGAATTAGAATTGAACGAAATGATTTTAGTTGTAACTAACAAAATCAGAGAAAGGGATCCTGAATTACTAAAATACATGAATGAAATGCCTTAAAATTGGGCATCAAATAAAGTTAAAAAATTACCAATAACTGAAATCGCAACTATGGAATTAGATAATTCTTATCAAAATTTAATGACAGAAGTCAACAACTTTACTATTTCATATAATGATGTAGGAGAAGGAAAAATTCCTGTAATATTTCTTCATGGCTTTCCTTTCGATAAGTCGATGTGGAAGGGGCAACTTGATAGTTTAAATTCTTCTTATCGTTTAATAGCTATCGATATTCGTGGGTTTGGCAAATCAACGGATGAAGAGACACCGCTAAGTATTGATTTGTTTAGTGAAGATTTAATAGCTTTTTTGGACAAATTAAATATTAAAAAAGCAATTATTTGCGGGCTCTCCATGGGCGGTTTCATTGCCTTGAATGCCATCAAAAAATTTCCAGAACGATTTGAAGCGTTGATCTTGTGCGACACCCAATGCATTGCCGACACAACAGAAGTAAAAGAAAATCGCTACAAGGCAATTGACCAAATTAACCAAGATGGCGTAATTAAGTTTAATGAAAAATTTATTAAAAGCGTTTTCCATCCAAATTCGTTAACGCATAAAACGGAATTAGTAGAAAACCTTAGTAGCGTTGTGTTTACAAATTCTAAAGAGATAATTATCGCAGGCATAACTGCTTTGGCTGGGCGTTTCGAAACCTGTTCTAGCTTAAGTGCTATTCGCATTCCAACACTTATTATTTGCGGCAGAGAAGATTCAGTAACACCACTCATGCAATCTCAATTTATGCATGAGCATATTGAAGGTTCGAATTTGAAAATTATAGATAATGCCGGACATGTTTCCAATCTTGAACAACCCGAAGAGTTCAATAAATATTTACGTAATTTTTTAGATTCTTTAGATTCTGTTTCTAATGAATTGGGGAATTTGTAAATGAATATAAAAATATTAAAATTAAATCTATTATAATGAAAAACAAATTTCTTTTATTATCAACATTATTTACAATTATTTTTTTTAGCGTTACATCACACGTAAATGCTCAAGTTAATATTGATTTAGAGTCCGGTGCTGTTTTTACTGGTTACAATAATGTTAGAATTCCAGGTGATGCTGGAACATTATTTTCCTTGAAAAATGATTTGAATGCCAAACCAAACGCTTTTATTCGCATTAGAGCAGGATATACAATAAAGTCTAGACATACCATATCTCTTCTATATGCTCCTTTAATTGTGAAATCTAATGGATTAACAACTAAGCAAATTGATTTCGAAGGGGTAAGTTTCCCTTCGAATACTGCTATGAACGCAAGCTATAAGTTTAATTCGTACAGGATAACCTACCGATATGATATTGTAAAAAGGTCAAAAGTTGAATTTGGTTTAGGTTTTACTGCAAAAATAAGAGATGCCGAAATAGCTCTTAATAGTGAGGGATTGGCTGCTTCAAAAAAAAATGTGGGGTTTGTTCCTATAATTAATTTCAGACTTCAATGGAAAATAAATGATAAAATTGGTTTACTCTTTGAGGGGGATGCGTTAGCAGCACCACAAGGTCGAGCGGAAGATGTTCTGTTTGCTGGACCATATAAATTTTCAGAACAATTCTTGGTTCGTTTAGGTTATAGAATTCTTGAAGGAGGAGCAGACAATGATGAGGTATATAATTTTTCTTTGTTCCATTACGCTTCTGTTGGTTTGACATATACTTTTAAAAACAAGTTAAAATAAAATTAGTGCCAAAATACTAATTATGGACCTTGCAAAAAAATTCAAACTTATAGTATCACTTATAATTCCAATAGGATTAGGTTCCATAGCAGGAATATTCACAACTAAAGAAATAGCTGGATGGTATGCTTCTCTGAACAAGCCTTCATTTAATCCACCAAGTTATTTGTTTGGGCTTGTTTGGACAGCATTGTATATACTCATGGGTGTGTCTTTGTTTCTAATTTGGAACACCCCCAAAACTTCTGATAATGTGGTTTTTAATTATCTACATGATTTCGCTTTTCAAAAAGATAAAACCAGTTGCCGCTTATCTTCAAATCCCTTATTTGATTTGGGTATCATTTGCAACTGTTCTAAATATTTCTATTTGGTATTTAAACAGATAAGAAAGCAGTTAAATTGAAAAAAGCAAATAGCAAAATGACTAGCACAATCAAGAAGAAAATTCACTCACCTTAAAATCTACTTATGATGTCATCACCATTCGCAATTATATTCTGCAAACTTTTGAAAATATAATTTCAGCCAGCGAAGAAGAAAAAGAAAGTTTGTTCCACTTTGTAATTGTAGCTGCTGGGCCAACAGGTGTTGAATTATCAGAAGCATTTGCACCGAAACATTTGTAAAAAATTATGACGGAAATATCCTTACGCTCAATACAAGCGAAGCAATAAAAACAAAAACTGTTATTTGGGCAGCAGGTGTTACAGGAAATAAAATTGAAGGTTGCGCTCCCGAAATAATCACACCAACAAATCGGATAAGAGTAAATCGAATCAACAAAGTTTTTGAAAACGAAAAAATATTTGCACTTGGTGATTTCGCTAACATGGAAACGCCTCTCTATCCTAAAGCACATCCACAACTTGCCAATGTTGCTATTAATCAGGCTACTTTATTGGCGAAGAATTTGAAAAACTTAGAGCAAAACAAACCAACATCAAACTTTGAATAAAAAGACCTTGGTTCAATGGCAACCATTGGAAGAAACAAAGCTGTTATAACCAATGGTAAGGGCTTTGGGCAACTATTAATTGGCAAGTAATGGTTGTACATCAAATTAATGCGTCACTGATAAATCTTTTTGAAATAGTTGCAGAACATTAATAATTGCTCGACAAATTCAATAGCTTTTAATTGCGCTCAGGCTTGCTTTTTTCTAGGCATTTTTTAGTTGCAAATTTTCTGGTTTACAAAGCTGCAAATTGGTTCAGACCAAAATAATGGCGACTAAATTGGCAAGAGTTTTATAAGCTGTTG
>JAWXAZ010000107.1:0-3537 GCA_034439755.1 bacterium | reverse complement strand
TAACTAGCACGTCTAAAATAGGCGGGTTGCAAGGGAAGTTACTGTTTCGCAAACGGCAACTAACTAGCACGTCTAAATAGGCGGGTTGCAAAGGAAGTTACTGTTTCGCAAACGGCAATTAACTAACACGTCTAAAATAGGCAGGTTGCAAAGGAAGTTACTGTTTCGCAAACGGCAATTAACTAGCACGTCTAAATAGGCGGGTTGCAAAGGAAGTTACTGTTTCGCAAACGGCAACTAACTAGCACGTCTAAAATTAGGCGGGTTGCAAATACTATTGCCCTTATTAGGTTATACTAATAGGACTTCCATAAAATTTTTGTTATAGAGAGGCTGCTTTTGCTCCTTAAAATTTGGGTGTGAATTATATAACTTGTGGTAGTTGGCTTGTAAAGGAATTGCCTTTGCCGGGCTCATCTTTGTAGGGTATTAATTAAAGTACATTTTAAACACGCAAACATGAAAAAGCAATTATTTTTATACTCGGCTATTGCCATTCTATTATTCACCCTTAATGGGTGTAAAAAATATCCTGATGGACCAGTTATTAGTCTTCGTTCAAAAGCAGAACGTGTTGCCAATAATTGGAAAGTTTCAAAAGTTTTAGACGATGGAAAAGATGTTACATCCGATTATAACAAATACGAATTAACCTTAACAAAGGGTAGCGAGGCAAACCTTACCGCCAAATATGTGGTTTTTGGCAATACGTTCGAATTTTCGACCGATGGAACTTGGGCATTTGTGAGCAACAATGAAAAACTATCTTTCAACTTTGATAACAATGCTGCCGATGGTGTTTACCAAATATTGAAATTAGAAGAAGAGGAAATGTGGTTAAAAGAAGATGCAGGCTCTAGGGTATATCATTTCGTTCCAAGATAGCATTTGGGGAAGGAAATCAAAAGCCACAATGTAGGCGTAATTATGAATTATGAATTTTGAATTATGAATTAAGAAATCAAAAGCCACAATGTAGGGGTAATTATGAATTATGAATTATGAATTATGAATTAAGAAATCAAAAGCCACAACGCAGGGGGTAATTCATAATTCATAATTCATAATTCATAATTACTCAAAATACCTCATTATCGCATGCCCCGAGTCCTTCAAGAACTTATCTTTTTTCATAAGTGCAAGGTCAGAACGCATCATATCCTCCACCAAAGTATGCACATTATATTTCGGTATCCAACCCAATTGCTCATTCGCTTTGGTAGGGTCGCCAATCAATAAATCAACCTCTGTAGGGCGATAATATCTTGGGTCGACAGCCACTACTTCTTCGCCAATTTTAAGCGAATTTTCCAAGCCCAAAAACTTCATTTTTTCTATATCGAGCGCATCCACAATGCCCACTTCATCTGCTTCGGCACCCTCAAAACGAAGCGTGATGCCAGCTTCGGCGAAGGCCATTTTTACAAAATCTCTTACATAAGTTGTTTGTCCGGTAGCAATCACAAAATCTTCTGGTTTTTCTTGCTGTAGGATCAGCCACATGGCCTCAACATAATCTTTTGCATGTCCCCAATCCCTTTGTGCATTAAGGTTTCCAAGGAATAATTTGTCTTGTAAACCCAAGGCAATTTTGGCTGCGGCGCGGGTTATTTTGCGTGTTACAAAGGTCTCGCCGCGTACCGGACTTTCGTGGTTAAACAAGATGCCGTTGCAGGCATACATGCCATAAGCCTCGCGGTAGTTTACAGTAATCCAGTAGCCGTATAATTTTGCCACGGCATAAGGAGAGCGCGGGTAGAAAGGCGTTGTTTCGCTTTGTGGCACGGCCTGAACCAATCCGTATAATTCTGAAGTGGAGGCTTGGTACACTTTTGTTTTATGTGTTAAGCCCAACATGCGCACTGCTTCTAAGATGCGCAAGGCGCCTATACCATCTGCATTGGCCGTGTATTCGGGCGTTTCAAAACTCACGTGCACATGACTCATTGCCGCCAAGTTGTATATTTCGTGGGGTTGTGTTTCCTGTATTATTCTGATGAGGTTGGTTGAATCGGTTAGGTCGCCATAATGCAATTTGAGGTTTACATTTTTTTCGTGCGGATCTTGGTAAAGGTGGTCAATTCTATCGGTATTAAACATAGAACTGCGGCGCTTAATGCCATGCACCATGTATCCTTTTTTAAGTAAAAATTCTGCTAAATAGGCGCCATCCTGACCCGTAATTCCAGTAATTAATGCAACTTTCATATAAATGCGAATATAGGAAAGAAATATTTGTTTGCCCGCAGGATTCTGCTTTTGCTTGCGAAATTTATCTAAATTATATGGGCAGTTTAATTATTCTTTGCTCAATATTAAGGCTTAGTGATAACCCATAAGCAATCTTCTAAATCATTCCATTATCACGTATTATGTCATTTGGTTCAGACCGTTTATTTAAAAGAGATTTGGCTATTTTTATTAAATGATTTGGGATACAGATTATATATTTTGTTGCCTGTTTTGGACTAAAAGTTATTAGACTTCATTTGAGTGATTATTGAAAATAAAATCTTCAAGATTAGACTTCATTTGAATAATTATTGAAAATAAATACCCAATTGGAATCACACTACTTTTTCTTCTTTTTTACTTTGGGTGATTTTTTTCTTTTGGTGTTTTCTTTGGCCAGATTGTCAGGCATTTCCAAGGATTCTTCTGTTTCGTTGCAAAATAAATGAGACGATGAAATTACGCCGTTGGAAAGGGCATAAGCAACTAATTGTTGTGCATTATGTAGGTGGAGATTTTTTAGGATGATGCCTCTATATTTTTCTATGCTCGAAGTTTCGTAGCCCAGTTTAATGGCAATGTTTTCTGAGTTATGGCCTTTGGCTAATAGGCAAACAATTTTTTTCTCCAAGGGGCTAATTTGGTAAACCCAAGCGCTTTCGTCCTTTTGTTTTAGAGAATCCTGAATGGAAGTGGTTTCCCAATCCGCGCTGTTAACGTCACCAGTCGACCAAATAGGGGTTCCCGCCATAATTAAAGGGATAATATGAAGGATGGTTTCGCTTGTTTTGCGGCAATAATTTTGCGTACCTAAAGACATCAATTCTTTAATTACTTGCGAATAAAATCCATGCGAAACCAGTAGTAATTTTATTTTTTGATTTTTGGCATTCATGCTTCTAAAGGCATCCATTCCGTTTAGCACTGGCATGCGGTAATCAATGATGGCAAGTTCAAAATCTATGTCGTTATCGTTATAATAGGTGAGGAAATCGGCGCCCGTCATAAACGAATTCACCAATTCTAACCAATTCGTTTCTTGGAACGATTTAGTTAAAATCGCTCTGTCAATTGGGCAATCTTCAACCAAGACGATTTTAATGGCTCTCATAAATTTTTTTCAGTTAAGGGGTTTCAATTTGAACGACTAAAAATTATTTTCTTGAATCAACAAGGTAAAAAATTTGTTTGAATTTGCAAAAGATTAATTTTCAGGTCATGATAAATTAATGGGTGAAAACGGGAAATTTTTAATAATATGTAAAAAGCCGTTGAAAAGGCATTTGTTTTATGAATATGATTATT
>JAWXAZ010000106.1:0-4446 GCA_034439755.1 bacterium | reverse complement strand
GGATTAAGCGGGGCTTTCGGGATGTAGTTCGGCATTACCATTCTACAAACCAAATCCGCCACAGGCGGAGAACTATTTTAGTTTAAGAATTGGTATTAATTGATCTCGCTTGAAGAATCATGAATTTTTTATAAATCATCAAATGGACTCTTTATATTCTGTAAATTTTTCGTGCTAACATGGGTATATATCTGTGTTGTTTTGCTGCTTTTATGCCCTAGAAGTTCTTGTATATATCGCAAATCAGTTCCACTTTCTACTAAATGTGTTGCATAGCTATGTCTCAGCCAATGCAAAGAAATTGGTTTGTTTAGCTTCGCCTGCATTACTGCTCGTTTTAACACATTGGCTAAACTTCTTTCATCATAGGGCATTCCTGCCACTTGCCCTTCAAACAACCATACCTTCGGTTGATAAGCCAAAAAGTATTCTCTCAACATCAATAATATTTTTTCTGATAATGGTACAATACGATCTTCCTTTCCCTTAGCTTGTTTAATGGTGATGAGGTTTCTTTTTGAATCAATATCTTTCGGTTTTAAATTAAGCAACTCACCTCTCCTCAAACCACAACCATAGGTCAATGATAACATCACCCGATGTTTAGTATTAGTTAGAGCATACAATATCAACTTTACCTCCTCCTTACTCAACACATTCGGCAACTTCTTTTCTCGCCTAGGCCTGTGCACCAAATCTAACTTCAACTTAGTGTTTTCTACCGTCTGAAAAAACAATTTTACGCAATTCACTATCTGGTTCTGATAAGATGATGACAATTGTTTCTTTAAAATATAATCGTTATTAAATCTAAGCAAATCGTCATTGGTAATATCAGCAAGAGGTTTGCTTTGGTAATACAACAAAAATATCTTCAAAGCTTCTGTATACGTCTTAATCGTACTTTCGCTATACCTTTTGGATTGCATCCAGTTTTTAAATTTAATTATTTTTTGCCGTGCTTCGGTCCCAAGTTCCTTATTCTTCGGGTCAGCATTTTTTTTGCTTTCCTTTTCATCAAACAGTTTTGTTTCCACATTGGCAAAAGGTGCAATTATTTCCTTGATTTCTTTCACTGCAGAAGCATGATAAGGTATATACCATGCCTTTTGCGTATTGCTCCAGTTTATGCTTTCAAGTTTTTTTATTTCGTTTATTAATTGCGGGTCGAAGGGGAATTTAATTTGCACCACCTCCTTACCTTGGTGTTTAATCAAATTTAGAATTACTGTTTGCATACATTGCAAATATATTAAATTTAGACGACAATTTAAAAAAAAGACCGAGGTTATTTGATTTATACCGAAACTCAATATATAATAGTCCCAAAAGAAAGGGACTAATCCCCCCGCATCCCGATAATTATCGGGATTAAGGGGGGCATTCGGGATGTAGTTCGGTATTACCATTCTACAAACCAAATCCGCCACAGGCGGAGAACTATTATAGTTTAAGAATTGGTACTAAAGCCTGCCATCTTTTTAAAAACGGCCGCGGTCTTTTGTCAGGCACACAGCCACAGGGGTTTCTAGAGGTGCTATCAGAACTACCTGCCAAGAACTACCCCACAAAAAAACCCAACCATTTCTGGTCGGGTTTTATATCTTTTGAGCTGTGTTGTCACCCTGAGCTTGTCGAAGGGTTAACCTAAAGCTACTCTCTTAAATTCAACAATCGTTAAACCTTTGCTGCTGGCATCAAGCATTTGGGCAACGGTTTTAGAACCATCTTTTACAAACTCTTGGTTAAGCAAGGTGCTGTCTTTATAAAACTTGTTCAGTTTGCCTTGGGCAATTTTTTCAAGCATTTCTTCAGGCTTACCTTCGGCACGGGCTTGTTCTTTGCCTACTTCAATTTCACGTTTAATGGTATCTTGGTCTATGCCGTCGGCATTAACCGCAAGTGGGTTCATGGCTGCTACTTGCATAGCGGCGTCTTTACCTGCTGCAGAAATAGCATCAGTAACTGCTTGGTTCATGGCTACCAATACACCCATTCTATTTTGGCCATGTATATAAGGAACCACACTTTCGCCACGCAAAATTTCGTAGCTATTGATATCTATTTTTTCACCAATCTTTCCTACCTGTTCGGTAAGTCTGTCGGCAATGCTCAGGCCGTTCAAATCCAAAGCTTTCAAAGCTTCCAAATTATCGGGTTGTTTCACCAAAGCTAGGGTGGTGATTTCTTTGGCAAAGCTTATGAAGTCTTCGTTTTTGGCCACAAAATCGGTTTCGCAGTTAAGCGAAACAATCACGCCTGTTTTACCATCGGCAGTGGTTTGGGCAATTACTGCACCTTCTTTGGCATCTCTATCGCTGCGGCTTGCTGAAATTTTTGCTCCTTTTTTACGTAGGTTGTCTACTGCTGCGTCAAAATCGCCATTGGCCTCGGTCAATGCTTTTTTGCAATCCATCATACCTGCACCTGTCATGGTGCGTAGCTTGTTTACATCTGCTGCTGTAATATTCATTGTATTATATTAATTATTGTTTTTAATTTGGTTTATTTTATAAAAAAAATGGGCTTAACCGTTCCAGCTAAACCCATAAATATTTTAACAAGCGGGTTTTTACTCTGCTGTGTCTATCTCTTTGGTTTCAGCTTTTGCCTCAACTACGGCTTCTTGGTCTTGCTCTTCCTCACGATCGCGTTTACGTTCCTGCATACCTTCCACAATGGAATCGGTAAGGGCACCCACTATAATGGCTATCGATTTGGCAGCATCATCATTTGCTGGTATTGCAAAGTCAACATCCGTGGGATCGGAATTGGTATCTACGATGGCAAAAGTTGGGATATTAAGCCTTCTTGCTTCAGAAATGGCCAAATGCTCACGCATAATGTCCACTACAATAAGGGCTGCTGGCAAACGGTTCATATCGGAGATGCCGCCTAACAAACGCTCAAGTTTTATCTTTTCGCGTTCTACCATCAAGCGTTCTTTCTTATTGATGCTGGCATAAGTACCATCGGTCGCCATTTTATCTAAAGTCTGCATCTTTTTTACAGATTTGCGAATGGTTTGAAAATTGGTAAGCATACCGCCCAACCAACGCTCTGTAACAAAAGGCATATTAACACGCTTGGCCTCAAGGGTAACAAGTTCTTTGGCTTGTTTCTTAGTGGCTACATACATTACTTTACGGCCACTTTTGATGATATTTTTTAATGCATTGCTTGCTTCATCAAGCTTGGCTTGTGTTTTATTGAGGTCGATAATGTGAATACCGTTTTTCTCCATAAAAATGTAGGGAGCCATTTTGGGATTCCACTTTTGGGTAAGGTGACCAAAGTGAACTCCTGCATCGAGCAATTGTTCTGTTGAAACTCTTGACATATTGTTATTGTTGTAGCTGTGATATTAACGTTTAGAGAATTGGAACCTTTTACGGGCTTTCTTGCGGCCTGGTTTTTTGCGTTCAACCATACGTGAATCGCGGGTGAGCAAATCTTTAGCACGAAGCAAGGTTCTAAATTCTTCGTTACTTTCCACCAATGCTTTGGCAATTGCCAATCTCACAGCTTCTGCTTGACCTGATACACCACCACCGTCCACATTGATCATTACATCAAATTGGCCAGTAGTACTTGTGGTTTCAAAAGGTAGCATCACTTGGTAACGGTGAGGTCCAGTGGTAAAATAATTTTCGAGGGTGCGGCCATTAATGCTTAGGCTGCCAGAACCAACTGACATAAATGCCCTAGCTACGGCTGTTTTCCTGCGTCCTGAGGTGGTAAGTTTTTCCATTTACCTTATTTTTTTGTTATTAATTTGAGAGCTTTGGGTTGTTGTGCAGCATGTGGATGCTCGGTACCTGCGTATACAAACAGGTTACCATAGATGGCACTGCCAAGTTTGGTTTTGGGCAACATTCCTTTTACGGCTTTTTCTATTACACGTGTAGGGTGCTTGTCAATCATCTCCTGAGCAGTGGTAAAACGCTGTCCACCTGGGTAACCAGTGTGGCGGGTATAAACTTTTTCAGTCATTTTTTTGCCTGTAAGTTTTATTTTCTCAGCGTTGATAACTATCACATTATCGCCACAGTCGACGTGTGGGGTAAAGTCGGTCTTGTGCTTGCCACGAAGAACATTGCTTATCTGTGTACTTACACGTCCTAGTACTTGATCCTCTGCATCTACAATAAACCATGCTTTGTTCACGGTTTGCTTTGTTGCAGAAATTGTTTTATAACTTAATGCGTTCACTTTGGTATGTGGATATTTTTTTGGGACGGCAAAAGTAGCACATATTTCCGATTCAGACAACAAAGTTTTGAATTTTTTTCTGATATTCTGTCTCAGCGTAAATTTTTTAGTTTGCATTTCAATAAGCCAATCCAGATTAGACCTCTTTCATAATTCGATTCTAATAAATATAAAGGTTTGAAACACGAATTTTAAAACTTAGAATGCTGCCCTTTTTTATTTACAGCAGCCCGC
>JAWXAZ010000105.1:0-6316 GCA_034439755.1 bacterium | reverse complement strand
TCAATAAACCGCATAGATGAACTCCTTCCTGCTAAATGGAAAACTTTGCGTAACGAATCAAATTAAATTTACCAATACGGACTTTACCGAATGCTTACATTTGGATCAGGCATTTCACGTCTGAAACCAATGACTCAGTTGCAAACGTGCAGGGTAAATTTGCAGAGGCTGCTGCTAAAGCAGTAAACTATTGTAGACAAAATGAACTTGCTAATTCAGCAACCACTGAGCTAGAATCTTATTATGACAATGAGCATTATCCTGGACTCGGAACAGTGAAAAAAATATCTATTAAAAACCACTTATTGGTATTAAAACACTTTATACAAAATAGATAATTTTATGAAGGTTTGTGCAAACTGTTTTTCTGACAAAGAACTTAAGGGCTTTATTCTTACGAGCAATGAAATTGGAGATTGTAATGTTTGTAATTCCAATACTCAGCACCTTTTGGATTTAACGGAACTATACGATTTTTTTCAAGAGTTAATCGACAACTTTCGATTAGTTGAGGATGGTTTAACTCTTAGTTCTAAAATTCAAGCAGATTGGACTTTTTTTAGTTCAAATAACATTTCTAATCAGGTTTTGAATTTTGTACTACCAAGAATTCAAACAGAAATAACTTCGTCAGATGATTGCGTGAATTATTCCAATGAAATAATTGCGAATTTTGGCCATTGGGAAACCTTAAAAGATGAGCTTAAATGGAAAAATCGTTTTGTAATTGATATACATCGTCTTGGCAAAGGGGAATTTAACTGGGACGCTTTCTTGCGTGATATTAATACTCAATTTAATTTAACCAACAATATTGAATTATTTCGTGCTAGAATTCATCATAAAAGTGGGTTACCTGTTTATGAAAATAGCGAAATGGGTTGTCCCAAAAAAGAAATTGCAAGTGGCGGTAGAGCCAACCCCGTTGGAATTCCGTTTTTATATTTAAGTGAAGATGAAAATACTGTATTATATGAAATTAGAGGTTCTTATTTAGATGAAATAAGTTTGGCAACATTTCAATTAAATGAAGACATTTCATCAGTAGATATTGTAGATTTTACAAAAGACTCTCCTCTCTTTCAGCCCTACAATGTAAAGGATACGATACAAGGGAAACTATTAAGGGATAGGATTAGTAAAGACTTGTCTAAACCAATGAGACGGTACGATAGTGAATTAGAATATATACCTACGCAGTTTATTTGCGAGTATATTAAAGTATTTACTGGAGCAAAAGGAATAAGATTTAGAAGTTCTTTACATAGGGAAGGCAACAATATTGTATTCTTTGAACAGAGTTTAATGACATGCAAAGCTGTGAAAAAAGTAAAAATCAAAGCAATTAATTTGACAGCTATTGATATAAACTGAGGAAGCAATAGACGGTAACAACACCTGAAATTTTCTTGCGGTTCTGCGGTTAATGAAGTTTTGTGCTTCAAATCACGTTCGGTATTTACCCTTACTTAAATTGAATTAGTACAAAGTGTAATTTAATTTAAGTAAGGGTATTATTCGCTATTTTGGGTTTAAAAGCGGCAATGTAAACGCCAGCGAATACTACTAGCATGGAGATAAATTTTTCTGTGGTAAGCATGTCTTTTCCTAGCGTAATGGCAATGATGGTGGCCAATACGGGTTGCAAATAAATGTATGAACCAACTAGGCTAGAGCTGGCATGTTTAAGGGCAAATGCGTTTAATACGTATGTTAAAAAAGTTGAACCAATGGTAACAAATCCAATGGCCCACCAAATTTTGGCAGGCAGGTTTAAAAAATCTATATCAAGCACTTGGTTCAAACCAAATGGCAATACCATAAAGAAGCCAAAGAAGAAGGAATAAAGGGTAACAGTAAGTGGGTGGTATTTTACCATGAGGCGTTTGGCATATACTAAGTAGAAGGCGAAAATGATGGCGTTAAGGGTTACAAAAATATCGCCCCAAACGGTCTCTGGGTTAAATTGAAAACGGCTGCCACCCATGAGTAACAGGGCACCCAGGGCTGCAATGAGGATGCCAGATACTTTTATTAAGGTGAGTTTTTCTTTGAGAATAATGGCGGCAAATACAATTACAAAAATGGGTGTATTGAGCATTAATACCGAGGCATTGATGGGCGAGGTAATAGATAGGCCTTTAAAGAATAATAACATGTTTGCAGCTACGCCAAAAGCAGCCGAGACTATTAAGGGAAGTAGGTCTTTTTTATCTTTAATGGAGTCTTTTACATAATATCGGTGAAAGAAAAAGATGCAAATAAAGGCCACAAAAACGCGCATTAAAATAAATCCAAATGGTTTTATGTATTCGGGCATGGCCATTTTGGCAATGCTAAAAGTTCCGGCGTATAAGAGTGAGACAGCAAAAAGTGCTAAGTGAACTTTTAGGTTAGTGCGCATGAAATTGATCGTTGAGGGCAGAGTGGTAACTCATATCGAGTTCTCTGCTTTCTTTTAAAAATCGGGTACTAAGTAAAGCGGCCGAAAGGGTTAAGCCAAGTAAAAGTGCAAACCAAACGCCGTAGAGGCTCCAATCTAGGTAGAAGCCAAAGAAATAGCCAAACGGAATGCCTATAACCCAATAGGCAATAATGGTTATAATGGTGGGGACTTTAGTGTCGCCAATGCCGCGCAAAATGCCCAAGCCCACGCATTGTATGCCATCGCTTAATTGAAAAAATGCCGCAATGTATAGCAGTGAAACGGCCATGCCCGAAACCAATGGGTCGTTGGTATAAAAGGAAATAATGAGGGGTGCAAAAAGAGCCAGTATAATTGCGCAAAATCCCATAAACAAGGTGCCCATAATAAGCGCTGCCCTGCCCGCTTCGTTGAGGTCTTTTTTATTTTTTCTGCCTAACGCATCACCCACGGCTATGGAGCCTCCGGCAGATATTCCAGTGGCAATCATATACGTTACCGACGCCACATTAATGGCCACTTGGTGGGCTGCCATGGCAAATTCATTTATCCAACCAATCATGATGGCGGCAAAGGCAAAGGCGCCAACTTCAAAGAAATATTGGAAGCCAGAAGGCAAGCCTATTTTAAATATTTGTAATAAATATTTGCGGTCGTGTTCGTGTTCTTTTAAGTGCAAATAGGGTTTGTAAAAGTACGTAAATCTGATGTAGGCATACATGCAAATGGCCATAAAAAAGCGCGATAAACTGGTGGCCACACCTGCGCCAAACAGCTCCCAACGGGGCATGCCAAACTTGCCATAGATAAAAATCCAGTTTAAAAACACATTTAAAATTAAGGCAATTAACGTAATAACGGCAGAGGGTTTGGTAAAAGATAAGCCATCGCTGTATTGTTTAATGGCCATAAAAAGTAGCAAGGGCAAAGTGCCAACATTAAGCACATGAAGGTAATTTTTTGTAAGGTCGGTTACCCTTTCTGTCTGTCTGAACCAATGCAAGTTTTCTGTTAATATAAAAAGTATGCCGCTGATAAAAACGGTAAGCAGTATTGCCGCCCAAATAGACTGATTAAACAAAATAGCACATTGGTTTGGGTGCCCGGCGCCTTTGCTTTTTGCCACCAATGGCGATACAGCCGTTAAGGTTCCTATGCCCAAAATGCAGATGAAAAAATAAATTGAATTGGCAAGGGAGGCTGCAGCCAGGTTAATTGCGTCGAGCTTTCCTATCATTACAATATCTGCCACGCCCATTAGCACTATGCCCAATTGGCCAATGATAATTGGGTAACTAAGGCTTAGTATTTGTTTAAAGTACGGAAGATATCGTTGGTATGCTTTCATAAAAGGGCTGCAAAAATAAGCCAATTTGTTTAAGGCTCGCCATGTTTTTTATACTGATTATACAAAATATATAGCAATGTTGTTTAGTTAAGTGTTTTACGATGCAAAAGGTATCAAATGCTTGGAGGTTTAGTGATAAAATTAACATTCGACCCTCATTGGGGACCCACGTTTTCGACATTTTAAGAGCTTTAAATATACAAGCCATTTTGAGTAGAAATTCTTAACTATATTACAATTGGTATTAGACGTGGTGTTTAAAAGTTTTTTGCATTGTGTTTAATTATTTTAAGCGAATACCGATGGTGATTTTAACAATTGGGTAATTTGGACTAAGCATATTGGGCTTTTTGTGTACTTTTGCTCCTTATTTTATTTTATGTTAAGATCAATGACGGGCTTTGGGCAAGCCGAATTAGAGACAGAACGTTTTACGGTGAAGACCGAATTGAAGAGCTTAAACAGCAAGTTCATGGAGCTTAGCATACGCATGCCACGCAACTGGCAGCACAAGGAGTTGGAGTTGCGCAAGGATGTTAGTAAATGGCTTGAGCGTGGTACTGCGCAATTGTCTATTAATATTCAGTATAAACTTGCAGAGGACCGTATTACGCCTTTAAACAAAGATATTGCCAGCTTCTACTTAAATGAAGTTAATACAATTGCTACTGAAAATAATTGGAAGGCCAGTGATTTGTTGAACAATGTATTTTTGATTCCGAATGTATTGCAACCCAATGATGATGCGCCCGACGAGGATGATTGGAAGCAGATTTTTGATACCGTTAAATTGGCCTATGAACAGTTTGATGAATTTAGGTTAATTGAAGGCAAGGTATTAGAGAATGAGTTGAGCAAAATGAGTGCGCGAATCTTAAGCAATATGGAAGGTTTGGAACCTTATGAGGCAGAGCGATTAAGTACAGTGAAGGAGCGCATTCAGCGCGATTTGCTTGCTTTAAATCAAGAGAAGGTAGATAAGAATAGGTTTGAACAAGAGTTGATTTATTATATAGAGAAGTTGGATATCAGTGAAGAGAAAGTGCGCTTAAAACAGCACTGCGATTTTTTTGAAGAGACCATTCGCCTTGGTTCAACCGGAAAAAAACTGGGCTTTATTGCACAAGAAATGGGTAGGGAAATAAATACGATTGGTTCTAAAAGTAACCACCATTTGATGCAAAGAACCGTGGTGGTGATGAAAGATGAGTTGGAGAAAATAAAGGAGCAAATTAACAACGTATTATAAATTGGCCTTCATGGAAAAAGGGAAAGTAGTGATTTTTTGTGCGCCTTCTGGCTCGGGTAAAACCACCATTGTGCGGCATTTGTTAAGCGTGAATTCTGATTTTATGTTTTCTGTTTCTGCTTGTACACGTGCTAAGCGCGAGGGTGAAGAAGATGGCAAGGACTATTATTTTTTATCGCAAGAGGCCTTTAAAGCAAAGGTAGCTGCGGGTGAATTTTTAGAATATGAAGAGGTGTATGGGGGCAATTTTTATGGCACTTTAAAATCGGAAGTGGCCCGCATTTGGGCATTGGGCAAGGTGGTTTTGTTTGATGTAGATGTGGTGGGTGGATTAAATATAAAGGAATATTTTGGCGAACATGCTTTGGCTGTTTTTGTGAAACCTCCGAGCGTGGAGGCCTTGGAGGAGCGTTTGAGATTTAGGTCGACCGAAACAGAAGAAACCTTAAAAATGAGGGTAAACAAATCGGTGAAGGAATTGGCCTTTGAATCGAAATTTGAGGAGGTATTGGTGAACAACGATTTGAAAGAGGCATTGGTTCAGGCCGAAATATTGGTACATAATTTTATAAATGCCTAAGCGTATGGGAGAAATTGGTTTGTTTTTTGGGTCGTTTAATCCGGTGCATACCGGCCATTTAATCATTGCCAATTATATGGCAGATTATACCCATTTGGATGAAATTTGGTTTGTGGTTTCGCCGCAAAATCCGTTTAAATCGAAAGAGGAACTGTTGCCTGAAGCCCAGCGTTTGGCGCTTTTAGAACTGGCTATTATCGGCGATGATAGGTTTAAAACCTGTAATATTGAGTTTAATTTACCGCGACCATCCTATACGGCAAATACCTTGGAAGAAATTTCCATTAAATTTCCAAATCATGCCTTTACCTTAATTATTGGTGGCGATAATTTGCAGAGTTTTCATCAATGGAAAGACTATGAATCGATTTTGGAAAAACATGCGGTTTTTGTTTATGCACGTACTGGTATTGTGGAGCAACAAAATATTGCCAATCACCCTTCCATAAAATTGTTTGAAGTGCCCTTGCTTAATATTTCTTCTACGTATATTAGGCAAACCATTCAAGCCTCAAAGTCTATCAAATACCTAGTGCCAGAGTTGGTTCGGCAAGAAATTGTGCGCCTGGGTTTGTATAAATTGCTTGTTTAAACAGTTTTTAATTGTCATATTTTCATTTCTTTTTCATTCTGGGTAAACCTTTTTCTTATAATATTTGTCTATCTTTTTAACCCTAATCTCGATATGAAATAGGTAATAGTTCAAAAATATAT
>JAWXAZ010000104.1:0-21367 GCA_034439755.1 bacterium | reverse complement strand
TTTAAATGCCCTAAAAAATAACGATCAAACCGAAGTGCCCGAATTGGCAGTAGCATGATCAAAAATAATTGTTAAGATATTTGCCCCGAAACTTTAGTATAGTATTGTTAAATAAATCTTTTGGATTAGGAGTTTTGCCTTGCCCTGAGCGGTGGTGATAAACTTTATTCCAGATGATAAATGGCAGTGTTTTAAATGTCATGCCTAATATAATGGCTGTTATCCAACCGAAGAAAATTAGAAATCCATAGGTGAGAATTAGTGAAATTTTTTCTACTTCTGTTATGACTAAAAATGTAATTACCGTAGTTAAAAGCAGCATGGGAATAATGAGCATGAATATAGACAATAAGGAAAGCTTTATTTGTTCATCTACTTGTTTTCGTATTCTATGTTTATAAGCAGAATAGCAATAAAAAATAAATAAGGTAATGGCTAAAAATATGGCTATAATCGGAAGAAATAGGAGGGCTAGAAAGATAGGGTAAATAAAAAGTACTGTAAAAATTACCAAAGCCATATTAATTAAAATAAACACCCACCACAATAGTTTATCATTGCTGTATTTAGAAATTAGAAACATTGGAATTAAGCGCGATCCTACACCCATGATGAGCAATAAAAACCAACCTATAATGCCTGCATGCGCATGCAAACTCAGGTAATGAAGGGAGTCTAATGGCAATATTAAATTTGTGAAATTATATACTTGTGCGAGTCCTAAAAGAGTAGTTAAAAGCAACCAAATTGTTGCTGTAATAACAAAAATGGCATGTATGTTTTCATTTTTACTTTTAGAAAGACTAATGACTAGGTTCAGTAAAAATGAAAGGATGGACACAACAACTAGGCTGCCACCTATTTGAGCTGGCCAACCCATATTAAAAATATAGAATCCGTAAACTAACAGAGGAATTCCAATTGCTAATGACAAAAATGAAAGATACGCCAGCGTATTGCTATAAAGTTTTGCTTCAATTAATACGGGCACTAATTGGTGACTTGCCCCCAAAATTATCATTGTTCCCCAACCTAATGCAATGGCATGCGTAATTGCTAAAATATGTGGTTGAAAATAGTGGCCTGTAAAATCACTTGTGTTCGTTACCAATAGCAAAATGGCTGCTAGAAAGGATAATGCAGCATAAATGTAAAATGGCACTACAACTTTATAAGTGGTGTTTTTTATTTCAAAATTTGTATTCGAAACCAACATATTTAGTCTTTATATATTAAAAGGTATACTTCATTTTCTCCCTCTTCTTTTATACGATAATCAAATTTTCTATCACTTAATTCAGGTAAGAGGAATACCGGAATACGTTTATGAATTACATGCAATGCTTTGCCATTGGGCAATTCGTCTAATGCCTCAAGAATGCTTATCATGGGCAATGGCATTTCCAAATTGCGAACATCTATCGTTTCCATTTTATCTTTAAACTTGGCTAAAATTTCTTCCCAACCTTCATTGGCATTTTTGTCAATAGTTTCTTTAATTGGGAGAACTTTGCTTTGGTGAAAATAAGTAAATATTAGGTTATCATTGATGGTTTCAGTATGCGATTCAAACCCTTGCTTTTCTAATAACAATATTAGAGGAATAGGTTCAAAACTATTTATTAATTTTAAAACCTGACCAGGTTTTAGATGTTTTATTGCGCTTAAAATCAAAGTAAGTGGATCGCTGCCCAATTCTATTTCATTTCTTACATCCAATTCTGATATGCTTGCTGTTTTTATATTTTGAAAAAATACTGGAACTGATTTTTTGCTTACACTTTCAACTTCAATATTTTCGTTATCAATAATAAATCCCAAAGGTTTTAGCTTTTTCAAAAAATCGTCTGCGGTAACACCCCCAATTTTACTTGCCATTTGTATGGAAGTTCTTGCAGCCATTAGCTTACGTAAAATGGGGTTTCTTAGCTTTTCAAATTTTGAAGATAGACTAATGATTGCTTCTAACGCACCTGGATGCTCTTTTATTAGTGTGGCAATTTTTGTATTAGCATTGATTGGTTTCATTGTGTTTTTTTTGTAACCTATTTTAGGTTAATGTAAATTGTTTTCCGTTAATTCAGATAAGTGCATCGTTTAGTTATTTGGTAATCCAAAATTGATCTTCCCATTGGTCGTCAACTTTTTCATCTCGTGCACTATGATTTTCTTCTAGTTTTTTTATTTCTTCTATAGATAAATTCTTTTGCAAATGGTTAAAAAGGATTCTTTCTTCAAACCTAATATGCTTGTCTAGGCTATCTGCAAAGGTAGATAGAAGGTTGCTGCTGGTTTTTTCTTCTCTAATGCTGGCCACTAGTTTGTAAATTTGTTCATGCTCTGCAAAGGCTTGCTTGCGCAGCTCGTCTTGTGCCGGAAGCTTTACAAAAAGGTCCTTTTCTTCCTCCTTAAAATGAGCGGCTAACTCATTGTCGTATGAAAACAAAGTATAGTTGCTTATTCTTTCTAAGGCTATATTGTTTTTAAGGCCTTGCCTAATTTTCCAAACCAATAGCAAGCCAAAATGGTGCTCTCTCGAAAATTGAACTAGCGCCTTGCTGCGTTTGATAGGCGAGGTGGAAACTTTTGTTTTTAACACCAATTTCTCTATTAAGGCGGCCGTCAAAGACTCAGCATACATGCCAAATGCATTGAGCACTATTCCTTTAATGTTTAATTTGTTTGAGGCAATGGCATAAAGAATCATCTCATCACCAGGGTCGGTTTGCCCCTCAAATCTGTGAACTTCATCAATTATAAAATCATCTGGCGAAAGTGATATTTCATGCTTATGGCAGATAATACAATCTTCCCCATCTGCCAATGAAAAGTCATAAGTATAGCCTCTTTTCGCTAAATCAGAAATGGCTTCCGAAACAGTATCATAATTATTTTCTGTCATTTTGTGTAAGTATTTTAATATGTCTAATGCTTGATTTAATGGTTTATTTTAACACCATAATGCAAAGTTACTTTCCCTTTTTTTGATAGCTTTCTAAGCCTATCTAATTTATGTGACTGAAGAAGAAATTCTGCATTACAGTGTTTAGAAAATTCAATAAAGCGCTCTTATTTATGGCTGAACCAATTACTTTTTTGTGTATTCATACGATTCACTTGTTTCATCATAAATGCACTTTATCTGAAAGTTTGGATACATTTCTTTAGCTTAATTTGCTTTCCATTTCCGAGGCTTTTGGAAATAAAATATTGTTCTCCAAATGGATGTGTAAGTGCAAATCGTTCTCAAATTCATCTAGCATATTATACAAGAGGCTATAAGAAGCACAACCATCTGCTGGAACTGTATAATTACTCGACAATACATTTATTTCGTCCATGCATTTACCCACTATTTCGTGTTCTATTTCCATAGTGTCGATGTGGTTTTTTATAATTCCTTTAAGTGCAGCATTTGAATCCCTGCCATTTTCATTGGCAAATACAATTGCTTTTATATGAGGGAAAAGCTCCTTTTCTTCCTTTATCATGTGCCACAATAGCTCTGAGTTTACCGCATCTACCAAAGTCTTTATTTTAAATAATTCTGGGTGCTGTTGACCATGTACAGTAGCCACTTTGCTTGCATATCCAACTAGCTCGGGTAAGGTTTTCTTAACATAGCTATGGTGCGTATTTACAATATAATCGACTAGGAAATCTAGTGCCCAGTCATTATAAGGAATAGGTCGCGATATAAAAGTTTTGTCTGCTTGAAGCAATTCCTGCTCTACCTGAGCCACATCTAGGCCTTTTTCTGCACAAGCCTCTTTTACAGTTTTTTTGCCTCCACAACAGAAGTCGAGACCATATTTTTTGAAAATTTCAGTCTTGCGCAAATCCTTTGCAGCAATCTGCCCAAGAGTTTCATCCTGCTCACCCGAAACACGCTTCGAGATCTTTACTTTCCATAATTCCGGACCCTGCTCTAGGTATTCCCAAGTGAAAATATTTCCTCTTTCGCCCAATAGCTGATAATATAATGGTTTTGGGTCATGATCGTTGTGAATAATCAAGTTTTCACCCTCATTTAATTCATCAAAACGAACAAAGATAGTTGGGTGTTTTAGCTTAGGCTCAATTAAGGTTACGTTTAAGATGTTTTCTACAATCGTACTCATTTTTATATTTTATTACTTGTTAAATATGGCACAAAGATATAAAAATAATTTAATAAAAGTATTTAAATACTTTTATTAAATTAAATATGAAAGAATTATGAGTAACCGAATGTTTAGGACAAATATTTTAGGGGACAAAATATTTAGAGGGCAAATGTTTAGGGGACAAATGTTTAGGCAAATGTTTTGGCAAATGTTTTAGGGGACAAATGTTTAGGGGACAAAATATTTAGGGGACAAAATATTTAGGGGGCAAAAGTTTAGGTGACAAATGTTTTAGGGCAAATGTTTAGGGCAAAAGTTTAGGGCAAAAGTTTTGGCAAATGTTTTAGGGGACAAATGTTTTAGGGCAAATGTTTAGGGCAAATGTTTAGGCAAATGTTTTAGGGGACATAATATTTAAAGGGCAAATGTTTTAGGGCAAATATTTAGGGGACAAATGTTTTAGGGCAAAAGTTTTGGCAAATGTTTTGGCAAATGTTTTAGGGCAAATGTTTAGGGCAAAAGTTTTAGGTAAATATTTAGGGAACAAATGGTTAGTGCAAAAGTTTTATGGCATAATATTTAGGGAGCAAATGTTTTAGTGCAAAAGTTTTAGGGCTAAACTTTTATGACGAAATAATTGGCGGAAAAACCTCTTTCGGATAGGTATTATTATGTAAAGATTTCCCAATTTCATTTGCCTAAACAGCCATTGCATTGGCATAATACGAGAAAGCTTTTGGTTTATTTTATACTTACAATTGGTATTATTAGATGGAAAAGATAATGATTAAAATTTCTATTTAATCTTCTCAATCTTTTCTAATATTACCACCATGCCCCAGGTGTCTAAATAACAATAATCTAATAGGTCTTGTCTTGTTTGTTGGTAGCTGGCCTCGTTCATTCCCGCTAGTTCGGAATAGATAAAACTTGCATCACCTCCATTGCTTATGTTTAGCTCGGCGTAACTTAAATGAGGCGCCAATACAGGCAATACAGCCTTTAAACTCCAAGATCCGCCAAAAGGCGCTGTTCCTATGGCCCCATTTCTTTTAAATGGATTGGCTAGGTCTATCATGCGCTCTAATAAAAGCGATAACCCAACTTCATGGTCCGGAAAATCTCTCATCAATTCATGTATGCGCGACCGTTCAAAAACAGCATTCCAAACCAAAATGCTCCCCTTGTCTCCCGCATCCTGCAGCAGCTTTTCAACCAATGCCAGCCTTGGATCAGACCAACCATCTCCTAAAAATGCCTTGTGGTGCGACTCCGAATTGGCAGCGGTTTTTATGTGCAAACTGTATTGAAATGGAATCTGCTGGTAAGGCCTGCTATAATCAAAAACTGGCACCCCATAAACCACCGTTTCAAAATCGAAAAAGTATAATGGATATGCTAAAGTATCTGCAAATTCATCCCATGCTTCTTGGTTTATTTGTATGGCTTCAAATGGGTTTGAAACTTGGGTTAAATTGCTAGCTTCGAGTTCTTCTATTTGGGTGTTGTCATCTGCCAGCAAATTATTGCAATGTACGCTAAAATTGCATGGGTAAGGCTTGCTGCAATGTTTCCCAATTGAAATATCTGGTTCCTTTTTTAGTCGCAATACCTTTTTAAGAATTTGAATGTCTGAACCAATCATTTCTTGTTGCATAAATATTTCGCCTAAGACCGATGTTGGTTCAAAAAGTGCCTGAATGGAAAGTGCTCCCATGCGCACATATTCTCTATTGAAGTGAACCACAAAAAAGTCGCTTAGGTTAACGCCAGCGCCAGTTAGCACCCAATATTGCAAAGCAGCATCGTTTATATGCTGTGGTTTTAAGCTATTGGTGCTTTTTACCTCGTAGGCAAAATAGCCATTTTGATGCCGCACAAGAATGTCAACAGCACAGATAACGTCCTTATAAATAAATGCAGCTTCGTAAATTATAGGTGTCTGCAAGGCCATTAATTCGGCCGTACGTTGCGCGGTAGTGGGATTAGCATATTCTTCCTCACCTTGTGCATCAATGCCGCCAGAAAATAAGCCCTGAGCCAATACCCCAACATCTGTACCACGCGCAAAAATCATTTGCGTTTCCTCCGATTCTGGATCGGCCAATTCTTTGTGCTTTTTGTGCAACCACAAACGTTTGTAACACTGCATACCATATAGGTAAGTCGATTTCGATAAAATGGGGTACATGGGTTAAGTTTTAGGTGATAATTATTTAAGCTTCACGGCAAAGCTAATGCATTGCTGCGACAAATTATGTCGTGGTGAATTGGTTAAAATTGTTACAACATATTTTACTGGTCATTATTTTTTTTTGTAATTTAGCAGAATGGCAACACATGCAACTCTTCACATTTATGCGTTAATCATTGATAAAATGAGAAGGCAAAAGAATACGTCATTAAAGGATTTGGTTGAGTTTCTTGAAACCCATGATTTGGCTAAATCAGAACGAACCATTTCGAGGTATATTGAGCAAATGCGTCATGAGTTTGGCTTGGATATTAAATATGATAATGGAGAAAAAGGCTATTCTTTTCAACATTCTGATGAGCGTGAAGTGGATGTTTTTCTCAACTTTATGCAGTTGGCACAATCTGCGGGCATTGAGTTGGGTGGCATAAAAAACAGACAAGCGCTGAGCCAATTGGTTCAATTCGATTATAACCAACGCTTGCGCGGAATCGAGCACCTCAAAGACCTCCTTTTTGCTATTCAAAATAGGCGTTACCTCAAGTTTAATCATGTCAACTTTCATACAGAAAAAACTTCAGCCTATTGGATCAAACCGATATTGCTTAAACAATACCTTTACCGCTGGTATGTGATTGGGGCAATGGATGACGATAGCTATAGGACATTTGGTTTCGACCGACTAACAGATTTGGAGGTGGATATTAAAACTTTTGCAGCTAAGAATAATAAGGAGGTTCGAAAGAACTTTGAACAAATTATTGGCCTCAATTATTCCAATCATAAAATGCAAACGGTACGGTTACAACTTACACCCCTTCAATCTAAATACCTAATAACAGCGCCACTTCACGCTTCACAATATGTGGAGTTAGAAACAAGTAAGTCGGTTGTTTTTGTGCTGAACCTAATCCCAAATTATGAGCTAATCCAAAAGATTTTGATGATGGGTAATCAGGTAAAAGTGCTGGCTCCAACTTCATTGCGGAATGAAGTGAAAAATCACTTGAAATCGGCTTTAGATTTGTATAAAAAGTAGATTTTTTCGAGATTTTATATTGCTTCAGAATCTCCCACGCCATATTTTGGCGTAGTGTCTTTTGATCTTTGTTTCATGGATATAGAAATTGTTGAAACCCTTTAATTGGTATTAATATATATTTAAATGAAAAGACGCGAAGCTATTAGAAGTTTGGGTGTTATTGGCGTGATGTCTGCTTTTCCCAATCAATTATTTTCGAATCCTAGGCCTAAAAAGCCACACCATATTATTGGTTTAGGAGGCGCTGGCTGCAATATTTTGGAATATGTGCATGCCAATGGGGTGGAGGCAAAATATACCTGTATTAGTCGCCCCGCAAGGCCAAATTTGCCAAGTGATATTGAGTTCATCGAATACCATCCACCCATAATTGCTACCCATTTCACCAATAAGGAAATATGTATCCCAACAGATATGTCTGGAAAGTTAATTATACCAGATCAAGTTTGGCGCATTTTTGAAGCCGATGAGAAATTTGTTTTATATGCAGGTTTAGGCGGGTTTACAGGCACCTTTTTTATGGAGCAGCTGGTGCCTTGGCTTCAGGCAAACAAAAAAGATTTTCAAGCCATTTGCAGCATACCCTTTTCATTTGAAAGGCAATCGAGTAAGCCTTATGTAAACCGCGTTATGAAAGCAATAAAACCCTATCCAAACTTCAGCTATTTTGAATTGGATGATTTTATTGTAAAGAAAGGCGGTGCCACCCTAACCAAGTTTTTTGAATTGGTGAGTGAGGAGTGTTTGAGGAGGATTGGGTAGGATTGGGTAGGGGATGGATTAGTTGGGATTATAGTGAGGGAGTAAATAAGGGAGTAAATGCGGGTATGCTACTCCCCAAATTTAGCGCCACTAGTTAAGATGAAAAGTTACTACATTTAAACCAGTAAAAATAAAAAAAACAGAAGGAAATTTACTTCCGCATTTAAGGCGATAGTGGCTATTGATGCTATCAGGGAACGTGAAACGATTGCAAACTTATCCACAAAGTATGAGTTGCTCCCAACGATGATAAGTATATGGAAGCAAGAGTTTATTGATTTGGCCAAACAGGTTTTCGCAAAAAAGCAACCGACGGAAGAACCGTCAGAAGACGTTGATTTGCTTTATTCCAAGATAGGAAAATTGGAAATGGAGAATGACGTTTTTAAAAAAAATTTTAAAGAAAGCCGGACTTTAACAGATAATAAATCCTTATAAGATCCAAAGAGCAAGATAAGTATTCGATCCCAGTGATTGCTTTTAAGGATTCTAAGAAACAGCCTGACTTATAAAGCAGTTGGGGAGAATCAAGATAATCTAGCAATGATGCGTTTGATGGATGAGCATTATATGGAACATCCCAGTTATGGTGTGTTGCGAATGCAGGATCACTTGCTGAGCCGGGGATTTATTGTTAATGAAAAACGTGTGAGACGTTTACTGAGGCTGATGGGATTAATGGCCATCTACCCGAGGATAAACCTAAGTAAGCTGGGTCAAGCTAAGTACATTCGGACTTACCTGTTAAGGGGATTAATAATCATAAGGATTAACCAAGTTTGGGCAATTGACATTACTTACATCCCAATTGCCAAAAGTTGTGTATTCTTATTTCCCGTTTACACTTCACTTAGCAATAGAAAATAATCCTATTGTTGCAGTGCATTTTTTATCTCATTCTAGTGGCGCAGTTGAAACCGAAATGGGTGGCGCAGTTCATCCGAAATAATCAGTGGTATAGGCTATTTAACGTAATGGCAAATTATGTGACAGCCACTGAGGTGGGATGCTTGAATAATCGTTGGGTGGCTGTGCGTAGCGAACACATAATACTGCATTATGTTATTTAGCTTCAGGCAGTTTTTATACTGGCATAAGCAAAACGGTGGTGGTGGTAGGAGTGTAGCGTTTTTTTTTGGTGTGGTGTGTCGGCACAGCTCTTTGCTACCGCAATGTAGCGTTAGCGAAATGAGGATAGCAATGTGCTGTATGCGTTGGCTCACACCAAACAAAAAGTATGGCAGTTAAAAATGGCGGCTATACCACAAGTGCAGTTGAAGCGTTGGCTTTGTGGTAAGGGCACTGCACAAGCCGCTCTTGTGTGTAGCCGGGTGCGTTATTAAATTCGTGAGGAACGAGCACCGCTTTTAATATTGGTTAGAAAGGGAACGAAGATTTATCAATCTCAATTCGGTTGTTTTTAGAAAGCCCATTTTCAAGGCATTTGAATAATGTACATTCATAAATATCAAGAACAACTCCATCTTTTATATCGATAATTAAGTCAAAATAGTGGCCGGAATTATTTCCTATAAAAGTGAATCCTTTGCATTTATAATTACAGGTTTCAGCGTTACAAAAACCATCATAACGATTTAAATAGGTATCCCCTGCATGAATAAATTCATCCAATGTGTAATCCAATTTCTGAATAAATACATGCTTTTCAAAATCTTGATATGTACGGTTTTCTTCTAAAACAGCACTGACCATATCAATATCCAAACTCTGCAAAAAACACAATACAGCATCTGCCTGGGTCTTTAAATTATTATATTTTTTTACTTCTAATTCCATAGGGATATAACTATATGAGCTTCCAGCTCCATTCCTTTTTTTCTTTGTTGAATGATTTAATCGTTTTTCCTTTGAATAACATTCCATCAGTTAGCTTCAGTTTAGATACTAAAGAAGGATGAATGAAAACATCTTCAATAAAGCCAAATGGTTTACCGGCAGGTATTTTTATAGCTCCATTAACTTCTTTCAAAAATTGGCTTTTAAACACTTCATCATTCACTTTAACAGCAGTAAAAATCTGATGCATTGCTGCTTTGCTTCCGCCCTGAAATCTTACCTTTAAAATATCGCCAACCTTAGCTTCCGAGAAAAAACGGTCATATTTGAAAAAGCCAAACTTAGATTCGGATACAATGAAATTAAGCATCTTCTTATCCGTATTTACAAACTCAACGATTAATAATTCCTCGGGTACATCACTGAATAAAAGACCTTCTGCAATGGTTAATAGTACTTTATAAAAACCAAAATTAGATTTTGATGCAATTGCATTTTTATACCATTCGGTAGCTTGCCAATTCATAACTTCAATAGGTATCCTAAATCCATGCTCAGTTCTCGTATGAACTAAAAGGTCTATTTCTGTCTTTGCCTCGTTATATAGTTTCTTGGCAATTAATAAATCCGCCATTTTTTGCCTTAGACTAACCAACATTTCTTCGGGACTTTTACAAGAAAGAGCTTTGCAGTAACAAGCAAATACTTTTTCTGGGTCATTAGAGAATGCTTCTGAAAGAATTTCCCATACCCAAAAATCATTACGTTTCTTTTTTGCAAATGGCAATAAGGCAGATAACATATGATCTTTATCTCCTAATGCCAATAACAGCTTTGCATTAAAATATGCCGGATACTGAAATTGAGGATAGGTATCAACTATATTGGAAAGAATTGGTAGGAATGCCATTGCTTTCTCTCTATCAAAAACCATTTCACCAAATTGATTTTGTTTTGGCAGCAAATGTTTAGCGTAAGCGATATAAGCCTGCTCTGCAACTGCCATCACTTCCTTTCCATTCGGCATTTTTTCTTTCTGATAATCTTCTGGCATAAAGTTTTTAAAATTCCACCAGTCAGCAAAATATATATACTTATCAGTCTCTTTTAGTGCTTTGTGTAACGACTTAAATAAAAAACTATAACCTTCAGAAGGCTTTGGAAAATGAAAAGATTCTACGGACTCAAATAGACGAATACTTTTATGTAGATCAACTGGAATTGTTTTCAATAAACCAAAAGCCATTTTGCCTATCTGCCAACAAAGCTGTTCAAACAGCATTTTTTCCTCCACAGGTAATTGCAGGTTTTTGATTTCATCTAACCATGAAATGAATGAATCGAAATGTTCTGGTGAACTATTCTGTTTTAAATAATCATAATACACCCAACTAATGTTGCGTTTCGGCCAAATGTTTGCAGGCTCTGCTTCCATTTCAGCTTTTGCCAGATTCAAGGCTTCTTCTAACTTACCTGCCTGACGGAGTGCTTTTATTTCTTTAGCTGGCATATTCTTCTTGTTTTAAAGTTTGCAATGCCGTTTGAATATCAGAAACCAATGCCTGGCTATTGGTCAGATTTTGAATAGGGACAACCCTACCAAAAGCACCATTCCCATTATACTCAAAATCGATAACTGCAATTTCTTGATTACGATTAAAAGTATATCTCTCTTTATATCTTTGATGTTCAATATTGTCAATTTGTATGGCTGAGCTTTCCAATAAAGTAGATATATCATCAAACAAACTTCTGGTAAAAGGAAATTGCTCTTCTAAATCAAAGTCAAATTCTATCTTGCCTAAAATGGTTTCAGCAGTATTTCTTTTAATTGAAACATTAGGTAACTGATTCAACGTTTCAACTATTTTTTGGTTAAATTCAGTATTCGCTGAAAGATTAGGCATTGATGTAATTGGCTTTCTAAATTCATTTTGACCATTTACATAGGTTCTGAATACAGCCTTGTCGTTTTCTCTCTGAAATGCATATCGAATCTCATACCCAATTTTCTCCCAGCCCACTACTTCAATGTATTGCTTTCTAACTGCATGACGCACTTTGATAAAATGATCTTGTAGCGGAATGTGTTGTTCTAATAAATTTAAATTGGAAAGCTGTTGCAATAATTCATCATCCAAACTGATTTCTTCAGTTTGAATTTTTGTCCCGGTCAATTCGCTTAATGCATTTAAAACGGTTACGTCTAAAAATGTCATAGCGGAATAGGAATTAAAGAATGGCGGATTAAGTGCAAACAATTTCTTTGAAGCCCTGGTAATAGCTGTATAGGCCCAACGGTAAAAATCTTGATTCGTTTTGCCCGCTCTTCTTTGTGTATCAATAAAACAATCAAAACCTACTTCATTGTCATTATCCCAAACGGTAAATACATTGTCCCATTCACCACCTTGTGCCTTATGGCAAGTAACCGCATAGCCATATTTCATTAGCAAGCAATTGAAGTATTCATCCTGCATTATGGCTTCTTTAAATTCTTTAGTTTTGGGTTTCAAACCTTTGTGTCGGGTTGTAAAATCTACATACAACGCTTGTGTTTCTTCAGGCTTTAAAAAGTTGTCACCATAAAGAAAATTTTCCAACATTTTACCTTTTACAACTTTGTTACTGCTTTCTGCATTAGGAAAAACCAATTCGACATTACGCCAAGTTAATGTTACAGGATTTTTGCCTCTTAATGCGATATTTCGTTGCGTAACTATATCACTTACTTCATTAATCACTGCAAATTCTCCGTTGAAAATACCTTTCCTGTAATTGTTGCCACCCATGATAACGATATCACTTTTTTGAACAGGCAAATCTGCATTGCCGAATCTGCGTTCCCTTATTTGCAAGTTTAGATCTAAGCAAGTCTTGTTTTTGCTTGCAATAATAATTTTTGGACTTTCAGCATTTTGCCATGTATCTAAAAATGCTTCATAGGTAGGATTGAAAATATCTTTATCGTTGGAACGTAAATTAAAATCATTGAAGAAACCAGCAGATATGCTTTTTCGGATTTTAGCTGCGGCTTTTAGAATACCACTTTCTCCACCCTGGCGTTTCACTTCTTTCATTTCAGTGTCAACTGATGAAAGATTGAATTTCTCTTTAAGGTAGGTAGCTTCAAAGGCTTTTGAACTATTATCCCCCACAGGCGGCAACTGGCATGGGTCGCCTACAAAAATAATTTTAGAATGTACATTTTCATGAGCAGCCCGGCTGTAAGTAATTAAATCAGAAAGTAAATGGCTTGAACCAAAACGAAAAAACTCACCATCACTTTTTGCATCCGATAACATGGAAGCTTCATCCACGATGAATATCTTGCCAGCCACATCCACATTATTCCTTATTTTGTAATAGTAGTAGAAAGAATCGCCTTCTTCAATTTCCACCATATCCTCATAGCTGTATATTGATTTGTGGATGGTATAGGCTTCCTGACCTGTTCTTTCTCTTATTACTTTTGCGGCTCTGCCTGTTGGAGCCATTAATGCAAAATCTTTTTCTATGGCATTAAGGTATTCCACTAAACCTTTTAAAATGGTTGTTTTACCACTTCCTGCATATCCTTTCAGCATAAACACTTGCACTGGGCTATTCAAGAAAGCTTCGAGCTCTGTGAGAGCCTTTTCCTGTCCGGGGCTTAGGTTTAAATGTTTAAAGTGATTGAATATGCTCATAACGTTTAATTAGAATGCAAATATTGAATGCATGTGTGCAGTGATGCTACACAGTAAAATAATTTAATTTTAACTTTCTTCAATTAGCCACTTTGCATCCTTTGATACTACTTTCTTAATTCCTGTATCTAATGACATCTTTTCAATTCTCACATTTCCTTCAATATCAACTGAAAAGGTAAATTTAACCTCAGCTTTTCCCGCAGGTTTTTGTGGTAACCCATCCAAGCTCATTGTATCTAATTTCTCATTTGCAGAGGCTGTATTAAATTCACCATAAACAATATCCGTAACACTTTTAGTTTGATTATCATAACTAGTCCTAACTACAGTAGTGAATGTAGCAGGTATTGAAGCACCCCTTGAAGCTATTACTTTAACCGCATCATTGACAATGCTTACCCAAATAGAAGATTTCAATTTATATTTTTTAATCAAGCCCAAATCATTTGCAATTTTTTGGACACTTAAATTTTGTGGTGCTATTTCGAAAGCAGACTTTACCATTTCCGGTTTATTAGAAGCTTTTGCTTGATAAATTATATCATGAGCCAAATAGTCCCTATTTCTCAATAGGTTATTCTCTTCAACTTCAAATTTGGTTAATCGATTGATTGATTGTAATGGCTTTAAAATTTCAATTAATTGTAAAAATTCGGTTTCAAAAGCTTCTATAACATCTTTTTCTTCCTTAATTATTAAAACATTTTCACGATTTTTACTTTCAGCATAGTAAGTCCAGTTATATGAGCCATTAATTAAAACCTGCTTATCAATTATGCAAAATTTATTGTGCATGGGATTATCATCATCTGAAAAGTAGAATTTACCACCAGCATCAATAAATTGCTGAAATGGCAAGCCGGCATCTCGGTTATTGATATAGTCATTGTGAATAATCAATTCCACATCAATACCCTCCTTCAGTTTTTGGTAAAGCATATCAAACAGATCTTGGTTCGTAAACCAATAAACAGCAACCTGGATTGCATTTTGTGCTTTATTTATTTCTCGTAATATTTCGGCACGAATATTTTTAAAGTGAACATGTATCATTTATGAAATATTTATTATTATTGATTAGTTTTAATTTTCCTTGCCTTCTTTTTTAAATCTTCAGATTTAAAAAAATAAAATGAATCAATTGAAAGAGTTTAAATATTTAGATACTGCAGAATAATAACTGTCCATCAAATCCTTGAATCTTTGAAAGTTGTTTTCATATAGATACTCTAATGATTCTTCTTTAAATCTTTTTTCGGGGTGGATAGCAACGTTGTTTCTATACTCCGTTAACAAATGCAAATCTTTAAAGAGTCCATTGTCGAAGGATTTTGTGTTTTTATAATAAATTGCATAACATTTTTCCTTACTAGATAATGTTTCTCCGTTATTTAAAATTCGGTCGGAATACATGTTGTTCTTATAAATAATTTTTGGAACAGAAGAACCATCTTGATCAAATTGGTAGGCAATATTTTTATTTCGAAAGTCTCCACTTTGTATTATAAAAAACTCATTAACCATTTCAATAATTCTATAAAGAAGTATCACAGAAATAGTAAAACGTTCTTCTAGTTGCTCATTATTTATGGTAGAGAAGGCATTGTTGAAAAAATCTTTGACGTGCATTTTAGTACTAGTGTGCCATAAGGAATCATGAAATTGATCCTCTACATTTTTTCTCTTGGGTATTTTATAATTATCCCAAATTTTTAACGAATCCTTTATGACTTTATATATTGGCTTTAAAAACCTCGCTTTTTCTGTCCCTAGCTGAATGGTTGTCAATAGCTTTACAATCGCTTGTGCGGCATCTGAGTCTTCACCCTTAATAACAAAACCATTTGCACCTTCTTTAAGGGTTACTTGATAATTCCATGCTTTATTTGAAGCAGTCGTGATTATAACTTGGATACCTTTATTGCACCTCTTAATATTTTTCAATATTTGGACTCCAGTAAGTTCTTCTGGTTTAGTTGTAGGTAGTGTTACAAAATCTTTATCACACAACCTTAAATCTAATAAAACCACATCAGGATCAAAGGCTTCAATTTTTGCATTTGCTTCAGATATAATTTCTTCTTGAGTTAAAGACTTGAAATCTATTGATAGAAAATCAAATTCGATGTTGGGGCTAGATTGTAGAAACGATTTATAAAATTGGTACCAACCCTTTTCGGCCTCATCATCAATTAATAGAATCTTTGAATTACCTTGAATCTTATATATTTTATTTTCCCTATTTTCACTGCCTTGATCAAGGGCTTTTATGTATTTTAAATATAAAGAGTTCTGTATATTTTCTTTTACTTCTGGAATTTCATGATCGCATTGTAAAAATTCTGACCACTGTAAAAGAGCTAGTTCATTCACTATACTATGATGAGATTCGTAATTAGATGGTGGACTAATATTTACCCTGGACAAATATTGATCAATATTATCTAATTCAATAAAATCGAAATTCATCAAGAACGCCTCAATATCTGTTTTTGACGGAGTTGTCCAATAAACACTTTTCGTAGATAAGATATCGGAAAGGGGGCTTAATTTATAAACCGAAAAAGGCTCTAAATTACCTATAAACAATATTGGTTTTTTAAAATAACGGCTTGAGAGTCTTATATGGTGAGCAAGTCTTAATCCTGAAAACTCTAAATAATTCTCAGTAACGGAAAATGGAATTATAAACAAATCTATCTCTTCAGTGGAATCAATTTGATCCTTAATAAAGGTTGTTATAATGGCATCTTGCGACAACCATTCGCTGAAAGGCGGAAATTGGATTGTAAAAACGTTATCTAAGTCAGTGAGATATGAATAAGATTTTTGATTCGAATCAATTAATAATGCTTTCATAATGATAAGGTTACTTTTAATAAAACATCGTTTATCTTCCTTTGCAGAAGTTCTATTTTTTCAATTGGATTAATTACCATTATATCATTAAGCCAATTAGGTAAGGCATCCCAATAATTAAGTAATTCAAGTAAAGATGAATTTTCTAAACCTAATTTACTTTTTAGTATTTGAGTTGGAATTCTTTCCGTTTCTATCTCCTTTTCATACCTTATACTGTTGAGCTTATTGGTGAAAGCTAATAGTAAATTCAAAGTCCATTGTTGCCCAAAAGCAAGATGTACTAATTTTAAATTACCACTCCCTGCCTCATTCAAAAAAAAAGGCAACTTATTGCTATAAAAGTCATTTGCATTTATACTCAAAAACTGAAATTGTTCATTATCTGAATACGAAATCGATGAAATTCCTCCAGAAAAAAAAGCAAGCGGTTTTTTCTCTGCTTTGCAATAATTGTAAAGGAACTCCCTTTCTATTTGATTTAATGCAGATCTATGGGCAAGAATTGAACGATATGGTTCAAGTGCTAACTTGTTTGCATTTGACAAATCTTTTTTTATTTCAATAAATCGTTTCCCTCCCTTGATGTTGTCTAAACAATCAAAACTATCTAGGTCAATCTTAAACTTTGACAAGTAAATCTCCTGCCTTGTTACTCTATCCTCAATTAATAGTATTCCTTTTTTCATAGATGAAACGTTAAAATATGCGTGAATCCTTCACAGTTAAAGTTTGGTGACGTACAATTAGCTAAACCGTTTATACTAGTTAAATAATTAACTTGTTTGTGTGTTTTATCTGGAAACTCAGCACAAATGGACCAATCACATAGGTTTTTAAAGTTTTTAAATAATGTAGAAAAATCACCATTGTTTACGTTTGAAATCTTTTGATCCTCTATCGATCTGGTGCAAACAGAACCCACTTGTGTCAGATGCAATTCAATTATATTATTGGCAAAATCTCTTTTCAATGAAATCTTTATTTCATTGAAAGCAGTACGTTTCCTAAAAGATCTGAGTATGATTTTTATCGATTCTTTGAGCCAAGGAACGTCAGTATAAAATGAAACACCCTTTAAGTTTTCAAGCGTAAGATTAAAATCATACGTTAAATCAATAGACCATAAATCATTAAATATTTTCTCAAGTTGATTGCCATCTTCCCTAATTTCTATTTCATTCTTGAAAATATCTACATAGTCATTGAAATAATTAAGATTCCTTAATGTTTCTTTATCTTTTAATTCTTTAGGAATTGGAAAATTGAATGGGTCTTTCGTTTCCGTCTTTAAATAGTCCGATAGTAAAGGACTTCCCCACCCAAATTTTAATTTATGCTCACCCCATACTTGAGGATATCCATCTTTGATAATCCCTAATTTCTTGTTGAATAAAAAATTAGAAATCTTTGCCGAAAGTCTATTATTTAGTATACTTAATTTTTGTTTGATATCCTTCCACTCTTTTGAAATTTGATTTATAAATTGGTCATAAGATTCAAATCGACCATATTCCCAACTGTGCGTTGTATATTTTAAGGGGTTATTATTATCCGAAAAAACTTTTAATATATCAGTAAGTTGTTTGGGATTATGATGAAGTGGTAAACTGATTTGATTTTCTGAAAGGACTACTTGTTTTTTAGCTTTATTATTAAATAATTCAGAATAAGGAAGAATTGTGCCTTCTGGAATATTCATTTCCACTAAAAGCTTTAATGATGATTTCTTGCCAATAGGTCTTAAGATTAACTCCACATCATTCTCGCGGTCGTTATTTTTTGAAACTATTTCTTTAGTTTCTTCACCGTTCCCTAAGTCTTCAATTTCTTTTAAGCCAATATTAGAACCAATATTAGAATTTAACATAGGTTCAAATGTGAAATTATTGTGCTTATTTGTTAGTTTATCAAACCGCCCCTTCAACTTTAAATACAATTCATTATCCGCCCCTTTTACCATTTTCAAGAAATCGAGTTTCCCCCCAATCACATTTGTCATATCCGGTTTTCCTTTTATTACACGCCCTTTATCTGCAACATATTGCTCTATAAAAAAACCTGAGGCTCTTTCATAACCATATCTTTCCCAGTAATAGAGCCACATCCGCAATTGCTTAATGTACCGCTTCTGAACATTGGCTTTTTCATTCACCAAAAGACCTGTTACTTCTTTTCTGTATCCATCTTTTTGTAAGCGGGTTTTGCTTTCTTTGATGTGAAAACCTTGTTCAGCAATTATGCGATGTAATTCCTTTAAGAAATCACTTTCCGGCTGGTAAACATTATGCATTGAACTAAAGGTTATATCATCGGCATAACGGCTATATTTAAGACCAAACCTTTTTACTACACCCGTTAGTATATAATCAAGCCGTTGGCATACAATGTTTGTTATTACTGGAGATGTGGGAGCACCTTGTGGCAAAACATTTCGCTTTACCTTTTCCCATTCACCCGATGCGGTTTTGCGTCCTACCTCCATTTCGGTACAACACAATGATGCAATGATATTTGCTATATCTAAACGACTTGTATCCGGTATTTTATTTACCAACCAAAGTGTGCCTTCCAGTGATTTGCCAGTTTTTGTTTTTAATGAGCTGCTGCCAAGCAGGATGTAATTATCCTTTTCCTTGTCGTAATTACTAGCAACATATATGGTTCCGTATGGTGTTTTGGTAAACATCCTTCCTTTGCCCTTTAAAAATTTAACAGGCCCTTCAGTTTTAAGATATTCCCTTTTGAAATCTTCCCACTTCATGTATTGTGGCTCAGCAGACGATGCCTTATTTAGATTAAACGGTTTTAGCTGAATGCATTTCCAAACTCTTGCCTGATCAACCGAAGGGAAGAAATCTTTTAGGTCAATATTATATACATACCTGCTGCCCACATGTAGTTTGGCATTATCAACAATAGATTTATCCCTTACAAAGCCCATAACAGCATTGTGAGGTTCGTAAACACATTGCAATACAAAACTCAATGTTTTTTGAAGAGATTTTAGCCCTTTAACCGGTGCATTTATGCAGCGTTCTGCACCCGACTTTTTCTTAATTTTAAATTCAGCGTACCGCTTCCTTCCAAGTTTTGGGTTAGCATACCAAGTAAGCTGCTTTAATTCAAAAGGAACAGCCTTTTCGCCATAAACAAGCGGTTTCGCTTCATTCAATACATGAAGCAAATCTGCCCTAGACTGCATTTTTTCAAAGGCAGTTCTGATTTGGTCGATATATGCTTGTTCCAGTTTCATAATTTTAAAAAAAGTTCAATGAAGCCTGCTGCGTTATTCTTTGTTTATGAACTTATCTTATATCCATAATTATATTAATAATAAGATTTATTAGAATTGTCAGTTTGTAGTTTAAAGAACTATTTAGATAACAATAACCAAGAAACCTTCATTCCAGATTACTCTAGAACACCAACCGATCTGAAAAACTATTTCTAGAGTTTCCAGTTGGCAAAATTCAATATCGTGCAGCAGGCTTTCAAAGAACAATGTGCAAAGTAATATTCCAACTGTGCAATGTAACTGCACAAAAGTAATTGTTTTCTATTAACTTTGTGCTCTGCGAGACTCCGTTAATTGAAGAGCAAATAAAAATGCTAAGTATGCGGTGTAGCTGCACAGCATAAAGGTTAAGACTATGGCAACGAATAAAAATGCCCTCATACGATACAAAGTACTGGATAACTGCTTCAGGAATCCAGGGAGAAGATATTTTATTGGAGACCTGATTGATGAGTGTGAAAAGGTCCTCGTGGAAATTGACCCGGAATCAAACGGTATTAGTCGCAGACAGATATTTGAAGATATTGCTTTCATGGAAAGTAAAGAGGGCTGGGAAATTGAACTGACCAAATTAAGGGATGGAAAAAAAGTGTATTACCATTATGCTGACACAAATTTTTCTATCAACAATATGCCACTAAATGAGGTTGAGATTAATCAATTGAAGGCAGCGGTAGATATACTTTCTCAGTTCAAGGGTATGCCACAATTTGAATGGGTGAATGAACTTGTACCCAAGTTAAAGCAAGGGATTGCATCTGATGAAGCTTCTGCTACCATTATGGAGTTTGACAGCAACCAATACCTGAAGGGTATTGAACATTTAGGCCCTTTGTATAATGCCATTTTTTACAAAAAAACACTTTCTATTAGCTATCGGCCTTTTGAGAATGAAACGCCTTTCGAGATTGTTATCCATCCGTATTTTCTGAAACAGTACAACAACCGTTGGTTTTTGTTTGGCTATAATCCCGAGAAGAATAAATATGATTGGAACCTTGCGATTGATCGAATCGTTTCAATTAAGGAAATTAAAGGAAAATATCATAATAACACGACAATTGACTGGCAAGAGTATTTTGAAGATATTATTGGGGTAACCAAACCTATTGATGCTGGGGTAGAAAATGTAGTGTTACATTTTACCGGCAAGACAGGAAATTATATGGAAACAAAACCGCTGCATGGTTCACAGAAACCGAAATGGTTAGATGACCAAACACTTGAAGTAAAACTGCAACTCATTATCAATTATGAATTGGAAAGGCTCATTCTTTCTTATGCAGATAGTGTTTCTGTAATTCAACCATTGAGTCTTGCGAAGGCCATTAAAAATAGGTTGAAAGAAGCATTGAATAATTATAAATAAGTTTTTACAAAAACCACAGGCTCTCCTTGCTGTGGTCTGGTAGTTTGTCAGTGGAGAAGTAAGGGAATACCTCGGCCACCATTTCGGGGTACTTGATTGTTACCGGCAGGTTCTGCTGGCTTAAGCTTTTCCAGTACATTCTGCTAAATTCAGACAACCAAGCCTTATGTTATAAACAGGATAGTTCAGAGATGGTGTTCGTAAAACAAAATGCCTTACAGTTGTATTTATGGCTCAATTACTACTTC
>JAWXAZ010000103.1:0-81897 GCA_034439755.1 bacterium | reverse complement strand
GTCCACCTCTTCCCTTTCCGAACAGAGTAGTTAAGCCCATCAGCGCAGATGATACTTGGGTAATACCTGGGAAAGTATGTCGTTGCCAGATTCTTAAAAAGCTTCAACCTTGGTTGAAGCTTTTTTTTTGCCCTTTTTTATTCCTTTGACTGGACCAAAAGATTGATACACAGTGATTTACTCAAAAAATATTTTAACCCCACTTGCTGGATATTCCGCGCAAATTGACACACTATTGTTAAGTCTCTGAATGAAGGTTTTTTTTGCTGTTTCAATGCCACTAGTTTAGTTGTTTTTTTCTAATTGATCGTCCTCTATATTATTTAGCCTTTTTCGTAAGGATTCTTCTTTAAGGTCTAATCTATGTGCATTGTGGATTAATCTATCCATAATCGCGTTAGCTATTGTTTGCTCCCCCAATCACTTCATGCCATTTTAAAACAGGTACCTTAGAAGTTATGATTGTTGAACCTTTGCCATTTCTGTCTACAATGATTTCCAAGAACATAGAGCGGCTTATCGCATCAAGAGGTTGTATGCCAAAGTCATCAATAATTACCAGTTGTTGTCGTTCCATTTTCGCAATTTCACTCATATATGAGTTATCGGCTTTGGCCATTTTGAGCTTTGAAAACAATTTACCTGCATTCGCGTAAATAACCCGTTGGCCTGGTGAGCAGGCCTGTTAGCCCAAAGCAGATGCAAGGTAGCTTTTGCCAATCCCTGTGCTTCCGGTAATTAAAACATTCTCTTTCCTAGCGATGAACGTGCAATCGGCCAGGCGCATCACTAAATTTCTATCTAATACTCTGTTAGACTCAAAGTACATTTGTTCAATAGAGGCCAATTATTGCTTGGGAAAAATGTCTGATTCTTAAAATATCCCATAAATTTTATTGTTTTTATTACATGGGTTTAATGTATTATTAAGAATTGTTTTGTAATCAAGTAACCTTGTTGATTCTTCAATTTAATATAATATACTCCGGTTGAAAATTTGGCGGTTTCAATGGTTCCCTTTGAATCCAATGGCGCCTGTTCAATCAATTGTCCATGTGAATTGTAAATGGCATACTCTAATTCTTCATATTTAGTTTCTAACAATAATTGTAATACATTGTCGACTGGATTTGGAAATAATTTAACGGTAATTTTTTCTTGGTTCTGAAATAAACTCAAGGGGAATTCAATTGTCATCATATTGCTCATGCTATTGTTTTCCTGGAAGGTGTCGTTGCAAATTTGTTTAAATTTCCAGCTAATAAAATATTCGCGCAAGCCTGATGAAAATGGGGTGGTATCTTTCCATTCTGTTATAAAGGGACTAACTTTGCCAATATTTTTCCAATTTCCTTGATTTGTTCTGCATATAATTTCTTGCCAATCGCCTGCTCTACCCAAATAAGGAATCCAACTCAGCTTTACGCCATCCGATATCCGGGTGGCGGTGCCAAGAGCAGCTCTTGTTGTACTGCTAAATCCCGATTGGTTTCCGCAACTGTCAACTACTTTTAAACCATAATACCATGGCCCATCCGCAGCCAATACGCTGGTGTCTGTGTATTGCATGGTATCGTATGGTGATAAACTGTTTACCAATACTTCTGAGCCATTAAAATAGCGGGATCTATATAATAAAATTTTCTCGGCGGCTTCAAGGTCGTTGGTGTACCAGGTAAGTTCAACATGCTTGCTTCCTGGTTTTTGCTGTGCATTGCAGAATTGTATTTTATTACTGATATACCTCACAGGTAATGAAACACCATTCTCGTGAACACAATTTATACTGTCTATCACAGCAAAATTGTACCATCCTTTTGCCAAATTTGATTTGCTATATTGGCTATACCCAGGAAAGTTTAACCATTGAATCTGATATGGTTTAATACCCCCTGAAATTTGCATTTCAATAACTCCATCTGATTTACCATTACAGCTAACTTTTTTAATAGATTTTGGACTAATCCGCAATGGAATAAATAAGCTATCAGGTATTTGAATTATGTGATCACAATTTTTATTGTCGTTCGTATAAACATAATAATTTGAAAATTTTATATGCTGAAAAGTGTCTGAAACTTGATATTGGGTGAAAATGTTAGGGAAATTATATAAATGATAACGATAAGGAGGAACTCCACCAGATGCATTTACTTTAAATGAAAAGGTTGAATCATTAAAACAGCTTGGAAGGTTTAAAATACTTACACTGCTTGTTAGCAATAGGCTATCGGATAAAGTAACTTGTAGGGTATCTGAATACCAATTGAGTTTGCCATAATAAACCCAAGCTTGGTAATTCGTTGGACGCAGATTTTGAATGGTATAAGGAGCTTCCTCCCTTTTAACAGTGCCATATATGCTTTTTACAAAAAGAGTTGCATTTCCGCTATCTGCTTTAACCTGAAAGTAAAATAGTCCATTTGGATTGCGCAAGCAAGTAGGCGTTTTCAAAGAATCGAGGTTCCAAATAACAGGATCAACTTGCGCCCTAATCAACTTTGGGAGCATTAAAAGCAATATAATAAATACGCAAAAAGATAAACCTTTTAACTTCTTCATGGCCATAAGATAATTGAAAGATAGTCACTCCACCGTAAAATTGGGTTGCATGGAATTAACTTTTGCGTACTAAGGCTTTTTTACTAAAGCTTTCACGCCAATTTTTGCGGCTTCTTGAAAGAAGTTTGGGAAGGATTTTTTAACAGAATCAATTTCGCTTAGGTTGATGTTAGCAAAGTGAACGGATAACATGGCGTATGCCATTGCCAAGCGGTGGTCGCTCTCGGTATGAAGGGTTTCATTGGCATAGAAAGCATGTTGTAATCCGTCGTGTTTAAGGTAACTTTTCTCATCTGTTTCTACCTTGAAATGAAGTTTTTTTAAGGTATTTTCTAGGGCCTTTAATCGGTTGCTTTCTTTGAAAATAAGGCTGTTTAGGCCAATGGCATTGCAAGCTATTCCTGCTGCGGCAAGGGCACAAATAAAAGCGGGTGCCAAATCTGGGTGGTGGGTAAAATCTAGTTCCATTTTAGATTCAAGCAAAGGCTTACTTTTATAGATATAAACGCCTTCTTCTTTTTGCAAGCTTTTTATGCCCAAAGGCTCCATCCAAGCGGCCAAAATTGCATCTCCTTGAATGGATTGTAAGCTTAAATTCTGAAACAAAATATCGGCTTTTTCTGCTAATAATGCTGCCTCGTAAAAGAAGGCGGCGCTGCTCCAATCTGCCTCAATTTTGTAGCTTTCTAGAGCATGTTTGTATTCATTTTTTTCGGTCTGAACCGATTCAAAGTTTTCAGCAACCTTGCAAGAAAATCCAAACTGTTTCATCATGATTTGCGTCATGAGAATATAGTTTTTACTCACCACTTTATTGGCAAACTCAAGTCTTAAAGGACTTTCCATTAAAGGAGAAACAAGCAAAAGGGCAGAGGCAAACTGGCTCGATTCATTTGCCTCAATTGGTATGGTACCTCCAATTAATTTTTTGCCTTTTATGGCTATTGGTAACGTGCCTTCTTGCTCTAAGTAAGTGATATCAGCTCCCAGTTGTTTAAGTGCACTTACTAAGCTTGCAATGGGACGTTGTTTCATTCTTTCATTGCTACTTATAAGGCATACCTCCGTGCCTACACTGGCAGCAAAGTAGGCTGTTAAAAAACGCAAACAAGTACCTGCATTTTTTATATCAATTGAGCCTTTTGGTTCGGCCAGAGCCTGCAATATTATGCTTGTATCTTCTGCATTGGAAAGGTTCTGCAAGTTAACATCTTTGTTAGAAATTTGCTTAATGACTTCCTTTAAAATGGCTGCCCTGTTGCTAATGCTTTTTGAGGCAGGAAGCACTATGCTTGCCACTAGATTTTCGGAATGAGAATTGATGCTTATTTTGCTCATTTTTTTTAACGATTGGAATTGCTTGCCACTAAATTTTCGGAATAAGAATTGATGCTTATTTTGCTCATTTTTTTTAACGATTGGAATTGCTTGCCACTAAATTTTCGGAATGAGAATTGATGCTTATTTTGCTCATTTTTTTTAACGATTGGAATTGCTTGCCACTAAATTTTCGGAATAAAAATTGAGGTTTATTATGCTCATAAGTTTAAATTGCGGTAATACTCGAGTGATTTTTCAATTAACTCATCGTGACAATTGATGTTAATTTTTGCTTTTCCTATTTTTTTAAGCAAGGTAAAATTGATTAAACCTTCGTGGTTTTTTTTGTCGTTTTTCATTATTTCAATAAGGGTGGCGGCTGGCAAATTTCCTTTATACTTTGGAAAACGTTGCATGATATAATTGGAGATTTTGCTGAGTTCCGAATTGCTTAATCCTTGGATATTTTTACTGATAAATGCTTCACAAATTATACCAATGGCAATGGCCTCACCATGTTTAAGGGGCATTTTATCATTGAGCATAGAATAGGTTTCTATGGCATGGCCAATGGTATGTCCAAAGTTAAGAGTTTTACGCAAATCCTTTTCCAAAGGATCTTTTTTAACGATTGAGACTTTAATCTTTAAGGATTGAAAAATTAAAGATCGGGCGTTTTCCCAGTCATTGATGGCCAGGGTTTCTAGCTTTTCGAACAGTGATTTATCTTCTATGAGCGCATGTTTGCAAACCTCTGCCAAGCCATTGCGACTTTCTTCTGGGGCTAGGGTACTTAGAAATTCGGGATTAATAAAAATGTATTTAGGGTGTTGGAAGACGCCAATTACATTTTTATAGGCATTGAAATCGACACCCAATTTGCCTCCTATGCTGGCATCTACCATAGAAAGCAGGGTGGTGGGGATATTGATGAAATCTATTCCTCTTTTATAAGTTGCCGCACAAAATCCGCCCAAATCACTCACCACGCCGCCCCCTAAATTAATGAGTACGGCCTTTCTATCTGCAAAATTTTCTTGAAATTTTGACCAAACAGATTCGGCATAATGTAGGGTTTTATTGGCTTCGCCAGCTGGAATTACGATGGTAATGTAGTTTACGAGGTAGGGACTAAGGATTGGCCAACAGTAGTTTTGGGTATTGGTATCCATTAACACAAATATTTTGGAATATTCCTTATTTATCAGTGTTTCAGCTAGTTTCTCTAGAACTTCTGATCCGAAAAAAATTTCGTAATCTTTTTGAATAATTTCTTTCATGAAACGCGCTTTAATAATACTTTTGTGCTGCAAAATAAGGCTATAAATTGGCAGCTACAATTTAATGTTAACAAATTATGAATCACACACCCGTTGATTTCTCAAATACGCAAATTGCTTTTCAAACAAAATCGAACCAAGAGTTAAGAAATTCCTACATGCTTTTTAAGGCAATTAGTTATAACTGGTTGGTTCAGGTTGGACCTAAATTGGTTGACTTTGGATTCTCAATTGGCCTACCTATAAAAGGCATAATAAAGAAAACTGTTTTTCACCAATTTTGTGGTGGTGAAAATATTTTGGATTGTGAGAAAGCCATTCAATTGATGCACCAGTCGAATGTTGGAACCATATTAGATTATTCTGTTGAAGGGGAGGAGCGGGAGGAAGTTTTTGAGGCCACTGCTCAGGAGATTATTAAAACCATTTTGAAAGCCAAAGGAAATAGCAGCATTCCTTTTAGTGTTTTTAAGGTAACAGGGATTGCGCGATTTGATTTATTAAATAAAGTCAACAGCAAAGAGTTGTTAAGTGCTATTGAGCAGAAGGAGTTTGAGGAAGTAAAACGTAGGTTTAAGTTAATTAGCGAAACGGCTTTTCAAAGCAATGTGAGGTTATTTGTAGATGCAGAGGAAAGTTGGATTCAGGATGCCATTGATGAGATGGTTACCGAGATGATGCTTGCTTATAATAAGGACCGTGCCATTATATATAATACCATTCAATTTTACAGACATGATCGCTTGGCTTATTTAGAAAAATCTATTGAGGACGCCAAGGATAAAGGATATTTTTATGGCGTTAAGTTGGTGCGAGGTGCTTATATGGAAAAGGAAGCAATGCGTGCTTCGGAAATGGGTTATACCAATCCAATTCAGCCTAATAAACCCAGCAGTGATAAGGATTATAATGCTGCTTTAGGACTTTGTATAAAAGAAGTTGAGCGGGTTGCAATTTGTTGCGGAACCCACAATGAGGATAGCTGTAATTTTCTGATTGGGTTGATGAAGGAAAAGGGCTTGGCGCCAAACGATCAAAGGGTGTTTTTTTCGCAGCTTTTTGGTATGAGCGACAATTTAACCTATAATTTGGGTCATGCTGGTTATTGTGTGGCAAAGTACTTGCCATATGGACCAGTAAAAGCGGTTTTGCCTTATTTATTTCGTAGAGCCCAAGAAAATACCAGTGTTCAAGGTCAGGCTGGTCGCGAATTGAGTTTGGTTAAGACCGAATTGCGCAGAAGAAGCCATGCCAAGTAGAAATTTGACCGACAATTTTGACTATACACTAGCCAATTTAGCAGATGCGGCAAAATGGGTAATTAGGCAGGCAGGCTCACAAAAATTGTGGTGTTTTGATGGGGAAATGGGTGCTGGAAAAACCACTTTGGTGGCTGCTATTTGCAAGGAATTACAGGTAGTTTCGGAGGTAAGTAGTCCAACCTTTTCCTTGGTAAATGAGTACCTTACCAAAGGTGGCGAGGTGATTTATCATTTTGATTTTTATCGCATTAAAGATATTGAAGAAGTTTATGATATTGGTTACGAAATGTATTTTGACAGTGGCCATGTTTGCCTGATAGAATGGCCAGATAAAATTTTAGAATTGTTAGATTTTGAAGAATTTATTTCTTTTGAAATTTCGGTGGATGAGACAAATAGGCGGGTACGCTTGGTGTAATATTTGGGATCTATTTTTGTTTTTGTAATTAGTTTTTTTAAATGTATATTTGGGTTCACTCAATCATACAATCATGGCCGAACATTCATCTTTTGGTTTTAGCGATCTTGCCAAGCAAGCGAGTCTTCAACCTAAAGAATCTTTATTGGAGGTAAATTTTCCACACAAAGCTTTGTATATTGGTATTCCTAAGGAAACCACCTTGCAAGAACATCGTGTGCCTATAACACCTTCCTCTGTTCAACAATTGGTTAATAATGGAAATGAGGTTTGGATTGAAACCAATGCAGGAAAACTTGCCAATTTTACCGATAAAGAATACAGTGAAGCTGGGGCTAAAATTTGTTATGATAGAAATGAGATTTACAAGGCCGAGGTAATTGTAAAAGTAGAACCACCCACCATGGAAGAGCTTGAGTTATTGAGTATGGATAAACTCTTGATTTCTGCTTTGCAACATGGGGCAAAATCTGAGCCTTATATTAGGGCGATGATGCAGAAAAAGATCAATGCCATTGCATTTGAATATTTAAAGGACGTGGATGGCATATATCCAATTATTCGCAGCTTGAGTGAGATTGCGGGCATAACAGCCATTTCTATTGCTTCAGATTTGTTGAGTATAAGTGGAGGAGGTAAGGGCGAAATGTTTGGAGGGGTTTCTGGTATTCCACCTACAGAGGTGCTTATTATAGGTGCTGGAACAGTGGGTGAATACGCTGCCAAAGCAGCTTTGGGAAAAGGGGCCAGTATTAAGGTGTTCGATCATTCATTGGCCAAGTTAAGGAGGTTGCAATCGAATTTGGGTCAGACCATTTTTACCTCTTTAATACATCCAAAAATCTTGCACAAGGCTTTGTTAACAGCCGATGTGGCAATAGGCTGTATTAGAAGTGAAGAGGGAAGGAGCCCGGTAATAGTGAGTGAAGAGTTGGTTTCACAGATGAAGCAAGCCAGTGTGATTTTGGATATTAGCATAGATCAGGGGGGCGTTTTTGAGACCTCGGAAATAACCACGCATGCTAAGCCTACATTTGTGAAGCATGATGTGATACATTATTGTGTGCCTAATATTACGAGCAATGTTTGCAGAACAGCGAGTTATGCGTTGAGTAATATTTTAACGCCTTTGTTGTTGCGTATTTCTGAATCGAAAAACTTGGCAGATTTCTTATATGCCAACCCAGAAGTAAGGAATGGGGTGTATATTTACAAAGGAAATTTAACCAACCAGCATTTGGGTAGAAGATTGAGTATCTATCAGAAAGACATTGATTTGCTTTTGGCCGCGCATGCCTGATTTTTTTTATAGATACGCAAGCAATAGTTTTAACTGGCGTTGGATCAGACCGTAAAGAAATCCACACCCCTGTTGATATGTGGTGTATTAGTTGCCAATTTCAATTTCGTTATTTGAAGGAGATACAATGTTTCACACAAGGTGGATCTATGTTTCACGGAAAATATGCTCATTACGTATTACGGACATTCTTGTTTTTTACTGGAGGTGGCAGGCAAAAAGCTGCTGTTTGATCCTTTTATTAATGGCAATGAGTTTGCTAAAGGGGTTGATATTGATGCGCTGGAGGCCGATTTTATATTGGTTAGCCATGGTCATTCCGACCATACCGGTGATTTGGTTTATTTGGCCAAAAAGACGGGCGCATTGGTAATTGCTTCTTGGGAAATAACGTGTTGGTTAGAAAAACAGGGAGTTAGTTTTTGTCACCCCATGAACATTGGTGGCAAGCGTAATTTTGATTTTGGTGAATTAAGCATGGTATATGCGGCCCATAGCAGCAGTTTGGCCGATGGAACTTATGCAGGTACTGCGGTGGGTTTTGTGATTAAATATAGTGGAAAAACGCTATATTACAGTGGCGATACCGGTTTAAATATGGAGATGAAGGTTACTGGTGAGCGATATGATATTGATTTAGCTTTGTTACCAATTGGGGGTAATTTTACCATGGATGCCGAGGATGCGGCATATGCAGCGAGTCGTTATTTGAATTGTAAAAGGGTAGTTGGTTTGCATTATGATACCTTTGGATATATTGTGATAGATGCGGTGCAGGCTAAAAAGGAGTTTGAGGAAAAGGGTATAAGTTTAATTTTGTTAAAATCTGGTGAGAAATTCACCGTTTAAAAAGAATATGGGTAAAACAATTTCTATAGTAAATCAAAAGGGAGGAGTGGGTAAAACAACCACTGCCATTAACTTAGCTGCTAGTTTAGCTGTTTTAGAATTTAAAACACTAATTATTGATGCCGATCCGCAGGCCAATACAACTTCGGGTCTTGGGTTTGATCCAAAAGATGTTCGTACGGGTTTGTATGAGGTATTGGTAAATGAGGTGCCTGCCAAGGATGCCATCATTGGAACTGACTTTGCTTATTTGGATATTTTGCCCTCGAATATTGATTTGGTTGGTGCCGAAATAGAGTTAATAAATGTGCCCAACAGAGAGCGAATTATGAAGTATGCTTTGGAGAAAGTGACTAAGCTGTACGATTTTGTGATTATTGATTGTTCACCTTCCTTGGGTTTGATTACCACCAATTCGTTGGTGGCAAGTGATTCTGTTATTATTCCGGTTCAATGCGAGTATTTTGCTTTGGAGGGATTGGGTAAATTATTGAATACCGTAAAGATTATTCAAAATAATTTAAATACAGAATTGCAAATTGAAGGTTTGTTGTTAACTATGTATGATATGCGTTTACGTTTGAGTAACCAAGTGGTTGACGAGGTGAAAATGCATTTTCAAGATTTGGTATTTGATACCATTATTCAAAGGAATACGAAGTTGAGTGAAGCGCCAAGTTTTGGCGTGGCGGTAATAACACATGATGCAGAAAGCAAGGGAGCTGTAAATTATTTAAACTTGGCCAAGGAATTGCTTCATAAAAATGGCTTAACAAAAACCAGCATGATGGATTCTAAACATGATTTAAATTAAGTAATTGGGCGGTTAAAAATATAGAGATGAGTAAACAACAAAGAAATGCATTGGGAAGGGGATTGAGTGCCCTATTAGAGAATACAAGTACAGATATTACGGCAACAGAATCGAAGCCATTACATTCCATTAGCGAAATTCCAATTAGTCAGGTTCAGGCAAATCCTTTTCAACCCCGCGAGGAGTTTGAAGAAGTTGCTTTAAATGAATTGGCCGATTCTATTAGGGTTCATGGCATTATTCAACCAATTACGGTTAGAAAACTGGGTTATGATAGTTACCAAATTATCAGCGGTGAGCGCAGAACGAGGGCTGCTCGTTTGGCTGGATTAACCAATATTCCTGCATTTATTCGCTTGGCCGACGACCAAGGCATGTTAGAGATGGCTTTGATTGAGAATATTCAAAGACAAGAATTAAATGCCATGGAGATTGCTTTTAGTTATAAGAGATTGGTAGATGAGTGTTCTTTAAATCAAGAGCAATTGGGCGAACGAGTGGGTAAAAATCGTTCTACGGTAAATAATTATTTGCGCTTATTAAGGTTGCCAGATAATATTCAGGCTGCCATTAGAGACGGACAAATTTCTATGGGTCATGCCCGTGCCATTATTAATATAGACAACCAAGATGAGCAACAATACCTTTTTAACAAAATGTTGGAAGAAGGCTTATCTGTGCGCGAAGTTGAAGGTTTGGTAAAGGCTGCTCAAGAGCGCAAAGATGATGATAGCAAGCCAATGGTATTGCCAAAAAAGAAATCAGAATTGCCTGATGGGTTTATTGAATATCAAAAATCTTTGAGCAACAAATTGGAGGTAAAAGTTAAAATTAAGGCAGATGAGCGTGGCAGAGGGATGGTTAGTATTCCTTTTAAATCTCAGCAAGATTTAAAGAGAATTATTGAATTATTATAATGCGGATTCATTTCCTTTTTTCCTTCCTAATTTTGTTTGCGTTAAATGTTGTGAATGCGCAACAATCAGAAACAAAGAGCAGCAAAGATGCTGTTGAAAACCCGCCTGGAATGAGCAGGGTGCAGAAGGCTACTTTATTGTCATTAGTTCCTGGAGGCGGGCAGATTTACAATGAAAGATATTGGAAAGTGCCGGTAATCTATGTTGGTTTTGGGGTATTAACGTATTCATTTATATTTTACAACAAGGCCTTTAATGAGGTAAGGTTGTCTTATATACAGCGCTTAAACAATGAGCCTGTAAGCAATTTGGAGTATCAGAATGTGCCTACAGAAATGTTGTATTCCTTACGTGAAAGTTACCGCAAAAGCAGAGATTTATCGGCTATTGGCTTGGTAGGTTGGTATGCTTTTAACTTAATAGATGCGGCGGTAGATGCGCATTTAAAGGAGTTTGATGTAAGTGATAAATTAACTTTAAAAGTGAAGCCTCAGTATGGTATTGGTTATGCGGGTACTTATACCGGTCTGAACCTACAATTTCGCTTAAAATAAAAGACGATAATTTAAGGAAACGAATTTTTAAATGAATTTGGAAAAAACTATCTTTATGGCGTTGAAAAATTAATGTTAGAAAGAAAATTAAGTTCCTGCTTAAATATTGGTTCAGCAACAGAATAAATTCTATTTGTAAATGAAAATTGCATTATTAGGTTATGGCAAAATGGGCATGGCAATTGAGAAAGTTGCTTTGGCTAAAGGACATGAAATAGTTTATAAGGTAAATCTCGAAAATGCCTATGATTTTATGCCGGTAAGTTTAAGAAATGTGGATGTTGCCATTGACTTTAGTATGCCAACGGCGGCGGTTGACAATATTCTTAAATGTTTTGAAAGCAACACCCCTATTGTGGTGGGTACAACAGGTTGGTACGATCAACTTGATGAAATAACAGCCAAATGTTTAAAGGAAGGTCAGGCTTTGGTTCATAGCACCAATTATAGCATTGGGGTGAATTTGTTTTATAAGCTCAACAAGATTATGGCTTCCATGATGGCACATTTTGATACGTATGATGTGATGATAGAAGAGGTACATCATTTGGCAAAAATGGATCATCCAAGTGGAACGGCTTTGTCTTTGGCAGGCCATATTATGGATGAAATAAAGAGCAAAACAATTATCCGCGAGCGTTTAATTTTTGGGAAAGACCAACCCGCTCAAAGTGCTAAGCCACATGAATTGCTGGTGGAATCGTTTCGTGAGGGTGATGTTACCGGTTTGCATAAAGTAAAATATGAATCTATGATAGATTTAATTGAGATTACCCATGATGCCAAATCGAGGTATGGATTTGCCAAGGGCGCTTTGATGGCGGCAGAGTGGATAGTTGGAAAAAAGGGTGTTTATACCATGGATGATATCCTAAATTTAGATGAAATTATTAATAAATAACCTTTTATTTGTTCCAAATACCGTTAAATGAATTGTTAATTAAAGGTATATACCTGTTTATACATTCATGCGTTCACTAAAGAAAAAATTATGCAGCAAAAATCAGCTATTGACTTAAAAGCAACCTTCCAATATTATTTTAAAAGTCCGAAAGAGTTTTCGCAAAAGCAATGGATTATTGCGGTGGTTTGGTGTTTTTTAAACCTAGTTATTTTTGCCTTATATTTAAGTGCTGGTGCGAGTTTGGGAATGGCCTTGTTAAACTTTGGTTATGGTTGTGCCTTAATTTTCCTCTATTTTACGCGTCTATTGGCCTTTATAGTATCGCCAATTATTTACAGTGTTCTCTTTATACTGTCATTGGTTAAACTGGTAAATAAGCCAGACAATCAGATGGTTTATGAGTGGGGTGATGCGCTTTGGTTTGCCACCTTGGCGGCCACGGTTATTAGGTCGTACTTTATTGAAGCCTACACCATACCAACATCCTCCATGGAAAAATCTTTGTTAGTAGGCGACTTTTTATTTGTGAGCAAATTTCATTTTGGCACCCGCTTACCAGTTACGCCCTTGTCATTTCCGTTCTCACATAACGTATTGCCTTTAACAGATTCTACGCCTAGTTTTCTTAGGTTTATGCAAATGCCTTATAAAAGATTGCCTGCATTTACCCCAGTAAAAAATAACGATGTGGTGGTGTTCAATTATCCTTTTGAGGATGGTAGGCCATTTGATAAAAAGGAGAATTATATTAAAAGGTGTTTAGGCATAGCTGGCGACAGTTTGAAAGTGGTTAATGGGCAGGTTTTTATTAACAATGTTGCTGCAGAAAACCCAGAAAACATGCAGTTTAAGTACTTTGTTAAGTTTAACGACGATGGGTTTTGGAATGAGAAAAGTTTCCAAAAGACATTGCGTAGGTATGATATTTCGGAGGGTGAAAATTTGCCACATGGCAACTTGGATTTTGCTTTTCCACTGACTTATGCTGCAAAACAGCTTTTAGAAAAAGAAGGGGGTGTATTAAAAGTGGATTCCTTGTTTAGTCATGATGGCGAGTACCAAGAGTATCTTTTTCCCCATAATACCTCCATGCCTTGGAGCGTAGATTTTTACGGACCAATATATATTCCTAAAGCGGGTGATGTGGTTAAATTGGATAGCACTCAATTTTCGCTTTATGAGCGTGCCATTAGGGTTTATGAGAATAATCCAGATTTTAAAATGGAGAATGGCAAGTTTATCTTGGGCGGAAAGGAAATAGACTCTTACCAATTTAAGTATAATTATTATTTTATGATGGGCGATAACCGCCATAACAGTGCCGATAGCAGGTTCTGGGGATTTGTGCCAGAAACCAATATTGTTGGAAAAGCCCTATTTGTTTGGATGAGTTGGGATAAAAATGGCGCCAATATTCTTGAAAAAATTCGCTGGAAAAGGGTTTTCTCTTTTATTCATTAGGTTCAAATACCGATGCGCAATTGGTAATTGTTCAATAATGTTTTAACTTATCCTTTTGTGTTTGTGCATTTATTCTAGCTTTATTTAAATTGTCTTTTGGATTTATTTAAATAATAGTAAGGGTATAAAGTGGGCAAAATTGGCTATGCTTTTTCAGTGTGTATTTCGTGTGGGTTTCTTGTGGTGATAGATGTGTATTTTGCCTCATTAAATTGCAGCAAAAAGCATGTTGACATCATTAACTATTTTAAATTCAAAGGTTTACGGAAAGGCCGAAATTAGGTTAAACGATTGTGATAGTTTACAATTGGTTGGGCCGAATAATATTGGTAAGAGTACCCTTATTTACGCCCTAAATTTTTTATTTATCATCGACGGTAATAAGATGACTTTTAGTGGTCAGCGCCGTGGCGATAAAGAGACACTTCATCATTATTTTCCAAACCCAAATCAGAGTTATATTGTATTCGAGATTTTTAAGAAATCTTATTACTGTATTTTGGTTAAACGCAATGGCGATTCTGAACTTGAGTATTTTAGGTTTAATAGCGAATACAAGGAGCATTTTTTTGTTGACTCCAGTAAAAAGCTACTCAAATTTGATGAAGTTCAAGAAGCTATGGCTAAAGATGGCATTGCCTTGGAAGCCTTTAAAGACAAGCGCGAAGTGTTTAATACGGTTTACCAACGTGGTCGCAGAAACAATGGCGTGGTGTGGTTAGATGATAATGTAAAAACAGAAGGACTAAGCAATAATTTTTCTAGAATTTACAGGTATTTAATCAACACAAAACTTATTACTAACAAGAACTTAAAGGAAGCGCTGATAGTTGCAGACAACAGGGAAAATGAGGTGTTAAATTTTTCTCAGAAAAACAAAAAGGACATCATTGACCTGCGTAAAATTAACAATGAAATTCGCAATTTAAAATCGGTTAAAAACGAATTTGATGAATTTAGAGAGGTGGTTAGTCAGTATAGTGCTAAGGCTAGAATTATTAATCAGTTGTATTATGGATTTAATGCCAATTTTGATAGTACGTTGCCTAACCTTCAAATACAGTTAGCCGAAAGGAATCAAAACATCGCCAAAATCAATACCGAAATTAATGAGAATTTGATTCCGCAGAAGGCCGATTTTGACAGGAAAATTGGCAACAAAGAAACAGAAATTAATTCGAAGGCAGAGTTGTTAAATGAGAAGGAAGTTGAGTTAAAGGTAATTGATTCTTATGACCCAATTGAACTGTTAAATGAGCAGTTGGGCAATTACGATAAGAAGCGCAAAGAAATTGAATCGCGCATTACCATGGTTGAAATTCAGAAGTTGAATAGCAACATGTTAGACCATAGGATTGCCCAGTTAAATGAGCAAATTTTGCGATCAGAAAATCAGATAAAAAACTATGGCGATTTATTAATTAACAAGATTTCTGGAAACAAAGAAAATAGAAGGTTTTTAAATGGAATTTTAAGTGAGCAGGTTAAGAGTTTGCCTGGCAATCAAGTGTTAAAAGCCATACACAAGGTTACTGAAAAATTGAAAATCTTTGATGGTGAAATTGATTTGTCCAAAAACATTGAAATAAAGGACTTTAAATCTGTTGATGAAATTAAAGATGAGATGGCGGGCGCAAAAACTGAGTTAAAAAGTCAGGAAGCGCTTTTTGAAGTAGCCGTAAACTTAGAGAAATCTCAGCAAGAATTGTTGCGTATTAATGGTTTAATAGAAGAGATACGTTTCAAGATTCAGAAAATTAAATCGAGGCCAAACTTGGTTAAAACCATTGATAAGTTAAAAGAGGATTTGAAGGCTTTTAATGAGGAGAAGCAAAAGATAGAGGCAGAGCAGGCTAAATTGGCAAAAGACATTGCTAAACGTCAGCTTGAGGTGCAAGATTTGGTTGCAGATAAGGACAAACGAGAGCGCAGGATTCGAGAATTGCAAGAGTATAAGCAAGCATTGGATGCGTATGGTTTGGTAGGAGAAGAATTTGAGACACAAGACGACTTAGATAATTTGTATAAGAAAATTCAAATCAACCAATTGGATCGACATGATTTAAAAGCGAACAAAGACAAGTTGTTTGAGAAGTTGAGAGATAAGTTACAATCTACTTTTGCCGATGAACATGATTTTATAAAGTATGTAGAAGAAGAGATTGCGCTTATTGATGATAAAGAAAGGTCTATCTCTGCTTTGTTAGAAAATATATCGGCACAATTTGCCAATCCGGCTTATACCCTTTTAAAAAGATACGAAGAGTTTAAAGAGTTTGTTTATAATAAATTTAACAGCAAATTGTCGCAAGCGCGTATCTCGGATATTGAATCGCTTACCATTGAATTGGAAGACAACAAGCGCTTGGTGGATGAGGTGAAAAAGATTAGCCAAATTCAGCAAGTGCGTGGGCAATTAATGTTTGAGTTTGACCATTCAGAGAACTTAAAAGTATTGGATGGATATTTAGATAGTGGGAAGAAAATTGAGTTTGATGACTTGTTCGATATTACCTTGCATTTAACCAGAAAAGGCAATACCAAACGGGTTGATTTGAACGAACAAATTGAATCGGACGGTACCGATAAAATGATTCGATTAATTATTATCATGACCATTATTAACCGCTTGGCCATATTTGATGACGAAAATAGGATAGCCTTATTTATTGATGAGGTTGCCACCATTGATAAACAAAACCGGCCCGAGTTGGTGCGGTTCTGCAAGGAGCATAATTTTATTCCCATTTTTGCGGCACCAGATGCAGTTGCGGGTTTTGGCAAGTACTATTTTATCTATCCAAATGCTGGAAAAATAAACATCAATGAGAAGGTGAATGCCATGTATGGAGAAAGAAGTGTTGCGGCTAATTAAGATAAGAAAGAAATGATTAAGGCTGAACCAAAAACCATTTTAAACTTTTTAGCTAATTATTTTGATAGCATAAAAGACCTTTTTGATATACAATCGAAAGAAGGGATTATAAGAAAAGAACGGTTAAATGAAGTGATATCCTTTCGTGGGGAGGACATTTTATCACAGTTAGTAGATTATAAAATAGTTCGGAAATTAGGCGATGATTTTGAATTTAGAGATACCTATTATAAGTTGTTTGAGTTTATCTTAAATGAGTTTAGGCCCTTATTGCCAGAGACCATTCAGAAGTATGAGCAATCTATTTCTGCTTTGTTTAAAAACATACGAGAAGGAATTTCTAAAGACCGGTTAATATTGGGACAAAGAATTGGCGACTTGTATAATGAAGTAAAAGAGTTTAGGGAGGCAGTTGAAAAGAATACCATTAGGCTGTTGAATGAAACGAGGGAATTGAAGTCGAATGTAGACAAATTGGATTATCAGGAGAAAGTAAGGAAGGCAAGCTTTTGGATTGATTATTATATAACACCCTTGAACAATATTTTGGATATAAGCCATGCAGATTCTATTACCAATAAGTTGTTTGATATATCCAATTATGTGAATGTAAGAAGGCTCAATTTTGACGATGAGCTTATTCGTTTGCAGTTCGAAAAAACCTATAATTTTTTGGTTCAGACCAACGATGAATTATTGCACCAATCGAAATTATTAACCAATGAGTTGTTGCCTTTGATTGAAAGGATAAGAACAGAATCTATTATATTAACGGGTTGGATTGAATTCTTGAAAATGCCTAATAAATCGCCTTTGCCAAAAGTATTTAGGGTTGAAAGAACCTATCCATATAGCAATGATATGTATTTAAATGCCAAGGAATATTTGGAGCAATTTGCCACAGAGGAGGCTATCTTTTTGGAGGACCCAATGATGTTGAGCGACAAGTGGGTTTTTAACAAAGATTTGTATAAATCGAAGTTGATGAATCAGCTTCCATTGGATAGTTTTTTTGAGTGGTGTGGCCTTACTTTAAAGGGCGATTACAAAGAGATAGAAACAGATAAATTTTTTGCATTAACGGCCTTACTCTTCGAGGATGGCATAATGATAGAGCTGGATAACCAGGCCGAAAGGCAATTGATTAACACCAGTCAAATGACATTGAGAGTACCAAAATTAAAAATAGCGCGATATGGAATATCCTAGATATCATAAAGAAATAGTGAATGATTTGATGAATGGAAAATTCATCTTGGCCAGCGACCAGAAGTTTGTTTCTTTAAAGGAGCAGGTACCTTTTTATGAAAAGTTTTTTAAAGAAAGTTTCGGGTATGAATTGGAGGTGAAAAGTGATTTTGCTTTTTTGTTGAGTTATGAAACCGCAGAGCAATTGAGTAGGGATATTTGTATGTTTTTTGCCATACTTTGTTATGAATTGGACAAGGATGGAAAGAACTTTTTGGAAGAAATACAGTATGCAGAAATAGAGCATGAAAAGTTAGATGCGTATTTTGATAACAGTGCTTATGCCGAGTTAATAGCATCGAACAATCAATTACGAAACAGTGAGTCGAGGCGCGATTTTATTAGGACTTTGGCCCGCAGAAATATTGTTGAGCGGAATGGAGATGGCAAGTTTTCGTTTACCCAAGCGTATAAAGTTTTCGTTGATTTTGCGGCAGATTTTGCCAAAGGAAAATTGGCAAAGGAAACTGAATCAAAATAACAGAAAACCATCATGACAGGAAATACATTTGGGAAGGCATTTTCGATTACTACATTTGGTGAAAGTCATGGTGCAGGAATTGGGGTGGTTATAGATGGTTGTGTGCCAAATATGCTGGTAAACTTTGATTTGTTGCGGTACGATTTGGCTCGCAGAAAACCTGGTCAAAATGCGTTGAGTTCACAGAGGAATGAGGCAGAGGATTTTGAGGTTTTGAGTGGCATTTTTGAGGGCAAGACTTTGGGTACGCCAATTGCAATTTTGGTTAGAAACAAGGATACGCGAAGCGAAGACTATGATGCATTAAAGGATGTGTATAGGCCTTCGCATGCAGATTATACTTATGAGAAAAAGTATGGCATAAGAGATCATCGTGGGGGAGGTCGACAATCGGCAAGGGAGACTGTTGCCAGGGTAATTGGCGGGGCTTTTGCGAAAATGATTTTACAGCAATTGGGGTTAAGCGTGCAGGCTTATGTTTCTCAAATTCATCAAGTAGTTTGCCAAAAAGATTACACGCAAATGGATTTGGTTCAAACCGAAAAAAGCTTGGTAAGATGCCCAGACGAGGGTGTTTCTGAGAAAATGATAGTTGCCATAGAGGCTGCAAAATTGGCTGGAGATTCTTTGGGCGGCGTAATTACTTGTGTGGTAAAAAATGTGCCCATAGGTTTGGGAGAGCCCGTATTTGATAAGTTGCATGCAGATTTGGCTAAGGCCATGATGGGAATAAATGCGGTAAAAGGGTTTGATTTGGGATCTGGTTTTGCGGCTGCTGGCATGAAAGGGAGTGAGCACAACGATGTTTTTGAAAATGTAGAAGGCAAGGTTTTAACAAAAACCAATAGGAGTGGCGGTGTGCAGGGAGGCCTTTCGAATGGCGAGGATATTTATTTTAGGGTAGCATTTAAGCCTGTGGCCTCTATAAAAATTGCGCAGGAAAGTGTGGATAAACATCATGATTGTGTAAAAATATTGGTGGAGGGAAGGCATGATTCGTGCGTTGTGCCAAGGGCTGTGCCTATTGTAGAGGCAATGGCGGCCTTGGTGTTGGTAGATCATTATCTTAGGTGGCAGGGCATGAATTTGAAACCTTTTGCTTAAGTTTGTTGTCTATAGATATAATTAGGTTCACATAATTTATTTTAATGAAGAAACTTTTTTTAGCAGCTAGTCTTTGTTTGTCGGTTTTTTTAGCAGAGGCGCAGCACATTACTCGTTGTTTTACCGATGAGGTGTATTTGGAGCAAGTAAGGATTAATCCAGAAATTAAGTTTGAGGAGCAAAGGGCATCTTTGATAGCTTCTATGTCTCAAACCAATTTGCAAAATGGTGTTCAGAACAAGAAGGCACCTATAAAATATATTCCTGTTGTATTTCATGTAATTCATAAATATGGGTTGGAGAATATTTCTCAAACCCAGATTAATGATGCTTTGCGGGTGATGAATGAGGATTTTAGGAAAGTGGCTGGCACCAATGGTGGAACGAGTACAGATGCCTTATCGGCAGATATGGAAATAGAGTTTCGTTTGGCTCAGTTTGATCCAAATGGTTTGCCAACAAATGGGGTGAACCGAATTTATAATTTGGGAACAGATAATGCACAAGATCCTCAAAAGGGCTTAAGTTATTGGGATGCTAGAAAGTACTTTAATGTATGGGTTGTAAATTCAATTTATAATTCAACGGGTAACCCAGGTAGTATGATTTTGGGTTATGCGCAATTCCCTTTCCAGATTAATTCTAATACTTCAACAGATGGTATTATTGTAAGGGCCGATCAAGTGGGGTTGGTAGAAAATGTGGATGTTTCTCAAGCAGGAAGAACTGTAACGCACGAGGCAGGACATTGGGTAGGATTGTATCATCCGTTTCAAAATGGATGTGTGGGTGGTAGTGCAAGCAACTGTGCTACCCAGGGCGACCAAGTTTGCGATACACCGCCTGTTTCAACTGCCACAACTGGCTGTCCTACTTCAAGAAACTCTTGTACCAACGATGTTCCAGATTTGCCAGATTTGGTTAAAAATTACATGGATTATGCCAATGGAAATTGTGTAAATATGTATACAACTGGTCAGAAGGCAAGGGTAAATGCTATTTTACCAAGTTATAGGGCTAATATTTATAGCACCTCTAATCTTTCAAATATTGGAATGAATGCAGATGGTAGTTATAAAACCTTAACTGCTTCGGCGGTTAAGGCGCCATACAGTTATAATTTTAACAGCGGCAGCATTGCTGGTTCTGGATGGAATTTAGAAAATTATATGAGTCCGGGCGATAGCGGCTGGCAAGTTAATGCGAGTGTTGGGGCATCAGGAAATGGTTGTTTGGCCAGCATGAATTTGAAGAATTGGCGTACCAATATTCGCAATGCTTTTACCACGCCAAATATTGATATTAGCAGTTTATCATCGCCTACATTGAGTTTTTATGAGGCGTATGCAAAGCGCAGCTCAGCAAGTGGCGATCGCATTAAGATTTTTATTTCTAATAGTTATGGCCGATCCGAAATATTAATTAAAACGATTTTATCTACCGAGTTGGCAACAGGCGGTGTTTCCACTTCGTCATTTGTTCCAGACGGAAATCAATGGAAGAGATTTACGGTTGATTTAACACCTTATAAATCCTATACCAATTGTAAAATTAGGTTTGAGTTACAATCATTGAGGGGAAACAATATTTACTTCGACGATTTTAGTATTTCTGAACCAACAAGTGTAAATGAGTGGTTGAAAAGCGAAATGAATTTTAGTGTATTTCCAAACCCAAGCAGTGATATTTCGACCATTATATTCCAAAATCCGGTAAAACAATCCATTGAAATCACTTTAATAGACCTGCAGGGTAAGAAATGTATGGATGTGGTTTCGGGGGAATTTGGAGAAGGAAATCAGAGCGCTGTAATCGATGTAAATAGCTTGGAGTCAGGAATATATTTGGTTCAGGTAAAGACTAACCGAGGCGCGTTTGTTCACAAACTAATGGTTGATTAAAATCTTAAAAGTATGATAAAAAGCCGCTATTTAGCGGCTTTTTATTTTTTTTAAGGATTGTAATTCGGATATTGTGCCCCACAAAGAATGTTGCTTCATGTGAAATTTAGCATTCTGATTAAAAAGAGAAAGCAGAAAAGATGAGTAAGAATTTAGTAATTGTTGAGTCACCGGCCAAGGCAAAAACCATAGAGAAATTTCTTGGTAATGACTATACTGTGAAGAGTTGTTTTGGGCATATTCGAGATCTTGCTAAAGGAGATGATGCCATAGATGTTAAAGGTGATTTTTCTCCACGCTATGAGGTAAGTGAGGATAAGAAGGCAATTGTAGCCGAATTAAAAAGATTATCTAAGGATGCCGAATTGGTTTGGTTGGCTTCCGATGAGGACCGTGAGGGGGAGGCCATTAGCTGGCATTTAAGTGAAGTGTTGAATTTGGATGAAAAGAAAACACGGCGCATCGTTTTTCATGAAATTACCAAGCCTGCTATCTTAAAGGCAATAGAGAATCCTAGAGGAATTGATAAGAATTTGGTGGATGCACAGCAAGCCCGTAGGGTTTTAGATAGGCTAGTGGGATTTGAATTATCGCCGGTATTGTGGAAAAAGGTTAAGTCGAATTTAAGTGCTGGTAGGGTTCAATCTGTATCAGTTAGGTTAATTGTAGATAGAGAAAGGGAGATTAACCAATTTAATTACCACTCTGCTTTTAGGGTAATTGCTAAATTTTCTGTTGGTGGAAAACAAATGGATGCCGAATTGGGCAAGCGTTATGAGACAGAAGCGGAGGCAATGGCCTTTTTAGAAAAGTGCAGAGGCGCTAGTTTTACCATTAAAAATTTGGAGGTAAAGCCTAGTGAGAAATCTCCAGCGCCACCGTTTACCACTTCTACCTTGCAACAGGAAGCCAGTAGAAAGATGGGTTTTGGCGTGAGTACCACCATGAGTGTTGCTCAAAAATTATATGAAAGCGGGTTAATTACATATATGCGTACAGATAGTGTGAACTTATCTGAAACGGCTATATCTAGTGCCATAAGTTATATAAGCGAGAACTTTGGTCCGCAATACAGCAGGCCAATGCGCTATACCACTAAGAATGATAGTGCGCAAGAGGCGCACGAGGCTATTAGACCCACATATTTTGAAAATGTAGAGGTTGAGGGGTCGCCGCAAGAAAAGCGCTTATACGATCTTATTTATAAACGAGCCATTGCCTCTCAAATGTCTAAAGCTCAGATTGAAAAAACGGTAGCAACTATTTCAATTTCTGGCATACCAGAGCAATTGGTTGCCACAGGTGAAGTATTGAAATTTGATGGATTTTTAAAAGTATATTTAGAGAGTACCGATGATGAGCAGGAGGATGAAGGCAGCAAAATGTTGCCTCCCTTAAGCATTGGTGAGCAATTGAATATTATTCAGGTACAAGCAACAGAGAAGTTTACCCGCCCTGCACCCAGGTATACAGAGGCGAGTTTGGTAAAGCGGTTGGAGGAATTGGGAATAGGAAGGCCTTCTACTTATGCGCCAACCATTTCGACTATTCAAAAGCGTGGCTATGTGCTAAAAGAAGATAGAGAAGGTAAGGAGCGAAACTTTGTTCAATTAACGTTGGAGAAAGAACACATTCAAAGGGATGCGCGGGTAGAGAAGTATGCGAGTGAAAAGTCTAAATTGTTTCCAAGTGATATTGGAATGATTGTGACCGATTTCTTGGGTAAGCATTTTGAGCAGATAATGGACTTTGGTTTTACCGCCAGTGTGGAAGAGGAATTTGATAAGATTGCCCGTGGGCATTTGGTGTGGAATAAAATGATTGAGAAGTTTTATGGACCTTTTCATGCTACGGTAACGAATACGAATGAAACAGCTGAAAGGCAGAATGCAGAAAGGACTTTGGGAACAGATCCAGAAAGCGGAAAAACGATTTACGTAAAAGTTGGTAGATATGGCCCGTATGCTCAAATAGGCGAAAATTCTGATGATGAGAAGGAAAAGCCAAGGTATGCAAGCCTTAGGGCAGGACAGTTAACCGAAACGATTACGGTAGAAGAGGCATTAGAATTATTTAAATTGCCGCGGGTTGTGGGCGAATTTGAAGGAAAGAATATTAAGGCAGCCATAGGTAGGTTCGGACCATATTTAATGCATGATAGTAAGTTCATAAGTATCCCTAAAACGGATGATGTTTTTGCCATAGATGAGGCTAGGGCGGTTGAATTGATTGAGGGAAAGCGTATTTCTGATGCCAATAAATTATTGAAAACATTTGAGGAAGATGCTGACATTAAAGTGCTAATGGGTCGTTGGGGCCCATATATTGCTAAGGGAAAAGACAATTATCGCTTGGCAAAAACTCAAAAGGTTGAAGAATTAACCTATGAAATTGTTGCTGGAATAATTGCTGCAGAGGCAAAGCCCGCAGGTAAAAAAGCGGCACCTAAGGCTGTTACGCCAACTAAAAAAACGGCGGTAAAGAAAACGGCAGCAAAGAAAAAAGCAGTTAAAAAGGCTACTAAATAGTTTTTTAAGAAGTTTTTTTTAGCGATGAATGAAGTTGAATTAAAGTCTTTAGTTGCTTTATTGGACGATGAAGATCCAGAGGTTTTCCAGCATATTGAGGAGCGGTTGTTGTCTTATGGCGTAGGAGTGATTCCTTTTTTAGAGGAGGTTTGGGGCGAGTTGAAGGACATGGTGCAACAGCAGCGATTGGAAAACATCATTCATCAACTTCAATTTAATGCGTTGTTTTCTGAGTTTGAGATTTGGCATAAAAGCAAAGATCAAGACTTATTGGAAGGTCTTTTCTTGGTTTGTAAATATCGATTTCCGGATTATCCAAAGCAAAATTTGGTGAGTGCTATTGAGAAATTGAGGTTGGATGTTTGGTTGGAAATGAACTATGAATTGAGCGCGTATGAAAAGGTGCGAATTATCAATTATATTATTTATCAAGTGCATGGTTTTAAGGGCAATGTAGACAATTACCACGATCCAGCCAACTCGTTTATTAACCAAGTTTTAGAGACCAAAAAGGGCAATCCAATTTTATTAGCGGCCATTTATTTGCTAGTGGCACAACGCCTCAACATTCCTATTTTTGGGGTTAACTTACCGCAGCATTTTGTGATGGCTTACATGGAGGAATTTGGTAAGAGCAATGTAGAAATGCGGTTCAATGATATAGAGGAAATACTGAACCAAAGCGGGAAAATTTTGTTTTATATCAATGCCTTTAATGGTGGAACCATTTTTACAAAAGGCAATTTAGAGCAATTTCTCACCCAAATTCACATTGAAACTAAAACCGATTTTCTGAATCCGTGTAGCAATTTGGATATGATCAAACGCATCCTCAGAAATTTGGCTTCATCGTATGAGAAGTTAAAAAAGCCTTTTAAGCAACAAGAGATTCTCAAAATTTTGTATTCTTTGGGAGAGCCGCCCTTGGCAGATTTTCACGAGTTGGGTCTTGATCCTGAATAATGTTTTTAATAATTTAATATGCACATTTGAGACATGGAAAAGACCTGTAGTTTTAAAAAAAGAAGTTGTATAAAGCTTTATAGGCATATACACCTGTGTATTTTCCTCTGTCTTTTTGCTGGCATTAAGGTTTTTGGGCAACATACATATGTGCCTCAAGGTAGCTTAAGTGAGCATATTTTGGATCGCCTAGAGATAAAATCTGGTGAGTTGGCTAATGATTATTTTCACAGCTCGGGTAAAAGTTATAGGCGCATGTCTATTGCCAATTATATTGATAGTTTTCCTGTGAATCGCGTTGGATTGTCGAGGCGAGATTATTTTAACATGGGCTATTTAATTGATGATAATTTTGAATGGAGTAAAAGTGAACACAGCCAAAGCAAGAAGCCGTTTTTAAAATCCTTGTACACACGCAAAGCTGCTATATATAGTGCACAAATAGAAGATTTTAATTTGGTAGTAAATCCTGTGTTATACTATCAAATGTCGACCAACCAATGGAATGGGGAGCGTGCTTTGATTAACAACAGAGGCGTTGAAATACGTGGAAATGTGGGGTCGCGCATTGGGTTTTACACCCAAATTAGCGATGAAATATTAAAGCCATATAGTTGGGTGGGAGAATATTACCAAAGAGATGGCACGCTTTTATATGCCAATTTTGTAAAGGGTTATGGCACTTATTATAGTTACTTTTTATCGAGTGGATATGTAACGGGTTCATTAAATAAATACATGGATTTGCAGTTTGGCCATTACCGCAATTTTATTGGGGATGGATACCGAACCTTTATTATGGGAAACATGCAACCCGAGTATTTGTCGATGCGCTTGAATACGCGGATTTGGAAAATGAATTATACCAATATTTGGGCAGAGTTACGCGATCCTAATCCAGTAGGATATGCAGCGCAGCCGAGGCATTACATGGCTACCCATCATTTAAGTTTGAACCTAACAAAGCGATTTAATATTGGGATTTTTGAAACCATTTTGTTTCGCAGAGACAGTGGTTATGTAAATACGGGGTTTGATCCAAATTATTTGAACCCAATTATATTTTATAAATCGGTTGAGAATGGGTTGAACAGTACCGATAAGGCCATAATTGGCATGAACTATAAGTATAATTTTTTAAACCATTTTTCCTTGTACGGTCAATTTGTGATATCGGAGTTTGTGTTAAAGGAAATTATGGCGGGCAATGGGTGGATGCATAATAAGTTTTCGGTTCAAACCGGAATAAAATACATTGATGTAGCAGGGGTGAAAAACCTTGATTTGCAAGGCGAACTGAACATAGCGCGACCGTTTCAATATACCAGTTACAGTGCTGCTCAATCTTTTAGTAACATGAGGCAATTTATGGCACATCCTTTGGGCGCAAATTTTTACGAAGGGATTGGTATTTTGCGTTATCAGCCATTGAATAGGGTGAATATTTGTGCTAAAATTATTTATGCTTTATATGGCAACGATACCAATGGCAGCAATTTTGGAAAGGATATTCGCAAGAGTTATAACACTCATTCGTCTGGTGTTTATGGAAATTATATTGGTCAGGGTATTGAAACTAAGCTTTTGATGACTGATTTTACGGTGAGTTACATGCCAAAACACAATTTGTTTGTGGATGCCAAATTTGGGTATAGGCGCACCTTGTCGGAGATGGCTATCTTTAAAAGTGAGACCAAGTATTTTACCATAGGTATTCGGTTAAATATTGTGCCACGCAACTACGACTTTTAGTTGTATTTTTTATTGGTTGCCATGTGGATAAGGCAGTGGTATTTTAATTAAACATATTAATAATGAGTAGATTATGCAGATATTCATAAGTAAAGTCTGTTAAATACTGACATTAACCGTATTTTTGCAGCCCTAAAAATATACGTTTTGACCCTAATAAAATCGATTTCAGGTATCAGAGGTACCATTGGCGGAAAAGCCGGAGAAGCATTAACCCCTACAGACATTGTAAAATTCACAGCTGCATTTGGATATTTAATGAAGCAAAACCAGAGCCACGCTAAAATTGTGGTTGGTAGAGATGCCCGTATTTCGGGTGAAATGGTGAATTCATTGGTTTGCGGAACCCTGATGGGTTTGGGAATTGATGTAATTGATTTGGGCTTAAGCACCACGCCAACAGTAGAAATGGCTGTGGTGATGGAAGGCGCACAAGGTGGAATAATATTAACTGCCAGTCACAATCCCAAGCAATGGAATGCTTTAAAGTTGCTAAACGATAAAGGTGAATTCATTTCTGATGAAATAGGCAGAGAAGTTTTATCCATTGCCGATAGCAATAAAATTGAGTTTGCGGAGGTAGACAAATTAGGTAAACGTGTTGAGCGCAACGATTATATTCAAAAGCATATTGATGCTATTTTGGCCATTGATTTGGTGGATGTGGCGGCTATAAAGGCAAAGAAATTTAAGGTAGTTATAGATGCGGTAAATTCAACTGGTGGCATTGCTTTGCCCATGTTGTTAAGTGCCTTGGGTGTGGATGATGTGGTTGAATTGTATTGTACGCCAGATGGCAAGTTTCCGCATAACCCAGAGCCATTACCAGAGAATTTAACGGCTATTTCGGGTGAAGTAAAGCGCAACAAGGCAGATTTGGGCATTGTGGTTGATCCAGATGTAGATAGGTTGGCATTGGTGAGCGAAGATGGCAGCATGTTTGGGGAAGAATATACCTTGGTAGCCATTGCTGATTATGTGTTAAAAAACACCAGCGAGGAGAAATTAGCCCGATTGGGTTATAAGAAAAACACGGTATCGAATCTTTCTTCTACCCGTGCTTTGAGAGACATTACAGAGAAAAATAAGGGCAGTTACCAAGCAAGTGCAGTGGGCGAGGTAAATGTGGTTAAAATGATGAAGGACACGCAGGCTGTAATTGGCGGAGAAGGCAATGGCGGAATCATTTTTCCAGAATTGCATTATGGTAGAGATGCAATGGTTGGAATAGCTTTATTTTTATCGCATTTAGCAAAATTTGGTAAAATCTGCTCTATGCTTAGGGAAAATTACCCAGATTATACCATTGCAAAGAAGAAAATAGAACTTACGCCAGAAATTGATATCGACAGGTTAATGAGTCAGGTTAAAGAGAAATACAAAAAGCAGCCTATCAATGAGGTGGATGGTTTAAAGATTGAATTCGATACAGAATGGGTTCATTTGCGCAGGTCGAACACCGAGCCCATTATTCGTATTTATGCCGAAAGTAAGAGTGAAACAACCGCCAATAGTTTGGCCGAAAAACTTATTTCGGACATGAAGCAATTCATAAAATCATAATAATAGATTAACATAATAACCTAAAAATTCTAAAATAAAATGGCATTACAGTGTGGAATAGTGGGCTTGCCCAATGTAGGAAAATCGACTTTATTTAATTGTTTAAGCAATGCAAAAGCACAGGCAGCAAACTTTCCTTTTTGTACCATTGAGCCCAATGTTGGCGTAATAACTGTACCAGATGCCAGGATGAACAAGTTGGCCGAGTTTGTAAAGCCAAACAGAATGGTGCCAACCACCATTGAGATTGTAGACATTGCTGGGTTGGTAAAAGGAGCGAGCAAAGGAGAAGGTTTAGGCAATCAATTTTTGGGAAATATTAGAGAAACAGATGCCATTATACATGTATTGCGTTGTTTCGAGGACGATAATATTATTCATGTGGATGGCAATGTAAATCCATTGCGCGATAAGGATGTAATTGATACCGAATTGCAATTAAAGGATATTGATTCAATAGAGAAAAAATTAATGAAAACCGCGCGTGCTGCAAAGACAGGCGATAAGGAGGCGGTTAAAACAGAAATAGTTTTAAATAAATTTAAGGACCATTTAGAGAATGGCTTAAATGCACGTACGCTAGTAGCTACTGAAGACGAATTAGAGCAAGTGGCCGATTTGTGTTTGCTTACTTTAAAGCCCGTTTTATATGTATGTAATGTGGATGAGGCTAGCGTGGTTAAAGGAAATGTGCACGTAGAAAAGGTGAAGGAAGCTATTAAAAATGAAAAGGCTGAAGTGTTGGTGATTAGTGCTGCTATTGAGGCAGAAATTACCTTACTCGACAGTTTTGAGGACAGAACAGCCTTTTTAAGTGACTTAGGTTTGGAAGAATCGGGTGTGGCTAAATTGATTCATGCGGCTTACAGTTTGCTAAACCTAATTACCTATTTTACAGCAGGCGTGCAAGAGGTAAGAGCTTGGACCATTCATAGAGGTTTTAAGGCACCTCAAGCTGCTGGGGTAATTCACACCGATTTTGAGCGCGGTTTTATAAAGGCAGAGGTGATTCATTATGCCGATTATGTTCAATATGGTAGCGAATCTGCTTGCCGTGAGGTTGGGAAATTAAGCATGGAAGGCAAAGAATATTTGGTTCAAGATGGTGATGTAATGCACTTTAAATTTAACGTATAAAAATGATACAATTAGGTGATAAGGTTAGGTTCCTGAATGAAAACATGGAAGGAATTGTCACCTCAATATTAGGCAAATCGCAAATAGGCGTAACGGTTGACAGTGATTTTGAAATTCCTGTGCTTATTTCGGAAGTAGTAAAGATAAAGTTTGAAGAAAAAGCTGGAAATAACGAAGCCCCTGGTGCTAAACCTTTTCGTGCCGCAAGCAACAATCCACTTGGTATTTTTCTAGCTTTTGAGCGCGAAGGCGACACCAATCTTAACGCCTATCTTCATAATAATTTAAGCGATTCTGTGGTGATTTTGGTTTACCACAAGATACAAGGCGTTTATCATCTAAATCAATCGCTAAAATTGGAGCGCGATGAAACCAAAATTATAGGAAAGAACACGCTCAATAGCTTTGAGCAATGGCCTAGCTATCATTTTGTTTTGTTGCCCATTGAACCTATCAGTGTAATTGTAGCTACCAGTATTTCGGCCACACTAAATTTTACGGCCAAGACTTTTCATCAGTACTGGAAACATTGCTTTTTCTTAAGCAAGCAAGCCTATGTTTTTAGGCTAGATGAAAAATTAGAGAAATTGAATTTGCAAGCCCTTAAGTCGCACGATTTTTCAGAAAAGATTCTGGCCGAACCAATTGATTTGAAAGCAAAGCCATCGCGTATCATCGATTTACATTACGAGGCCTTGCAACGCAATGGATATGGAAGTTCCAATGATATTACCGCCTTTCAAATGGATGTTTTTACTAAAACATTGGAATCTGCCTTTGTTAGCCACATGCCAGAAATTGTGTTCATTCACGGAGTGGGCAATGCCTACCTTAAAAATAAAATACGCACCTACTTAGGCAAGCACCCAGAAGTGGTAGGGTCATTTGAAGATGCAGATATATTGCAATTTGGTGGGGGAGCCACCTTGGTTAAACTCAAATAATTATTAAGAAAGCAGTTCTTGTCTAAGGATAAATTCCATTTGATCTGCAACCCTTTCGGCCCTTTCTGTTTGCTGTGCTTTGTTTCTAATTAAATCCTCTTCCTTAAATTTTTCGATGGCCTTCTGAATGGTTTCATCTAACGACTTTTCTTCCCAAGGTTTATTGAGGTAATTAAATATTTTACCCAAATTAACAGCATCTACCGTATCTGCAAAATTGGCAAAACCAGTGAGCATAATTCTAATTGGATTGGGGTGTTTCTCAATCAAAATTTTCAGAAATTCGACCCCCGTAATTTCTGGCATTCTTTGATCTGTAATCACTACCTGCATGTCTTGATGCTTGTCTAGAATTTCTAAAGCCACAGTGGCGCTAATTGCCACATGAACTTCATACTTTATTCTAAAACAGGCCTTAAAAGATACAAGGTTGTTTTCTTCATCGTCTACATAAAGAATTTTGATTTTATTCTCCATTGGTGTTTATAACTTTACTCTGGCAAATTTAATTAATTCTATTTATATTGCGCTAAAAATAATTTTAATTGCTTAATTTCTTTTTAAATGGTAAGAGTAATATGCGCATAACCCCTGAGTTTTATCATTTTAAAACCATCTCCGATGTTGATTATTTTATTAATAATCATTCTAATTTAGAGGATCTTTATTTGCACGATACCATTTTGGCGCAATTAGCCGAGTTGGTAAAATGTAGGCATCCGAAGCAGCAAATTAAACCCGATAATATTCAAGAAAAAGTTAAAGAATATTTAAATGGGGTTGATCCAGTTTCTTATGGAACTTGGGTGTTTTATCCTTGGAATAAGCATTTGGTGCATACATTGCCCGAAGCTGAATTTATTGAACTGCGCACCAATCGAAATCAATATAAAATTACCCCCGAAGAACAATCTCTTTTAAGCAAAAAGAAGGTGGGCGTTATTGGTTTAAGTGTGGGTCAGTCGGTTGCCATGACCATGGCCATGGAGCGCAGTTTTGGAGAAATTCACTTGGCCGATTTTGATTTATTAGACCTCAGTAATTTGAATAGACTTAGGGGTAAGATTTTTCAAATTGGCGAAGCCAAAACGCTTATCTGTGCCAGAGAAATTGTGGAGTTAGACCCATTTCTAAAAGTTTTTATTTACAACGATGGTATTAATGAAGATAATATTGATGCCTTTTTGAATCCAAATGGAAAATTAGACTTATTGATAGAAGAGTGCGATGGTTTAGACATAAAAATACTTGCAAGGTATAAAGCAAAGGAAATGGGCATTCCGGTATTAATGGAAACCAGTGATAGGGGCTTGTTAGACATTGAGCGATTTGATTTGGAAAGTAACAGACCCATTTTGCATGGCTTGGTGGGCAACTTGGATCCCAAAAAGTTAAAGGGACTTAGTCAGGAAGATAAGATAGAATATTTGTTGCCTATGGTTGGACTAAATGCCCTATCGGAGCGCATGAAGGCAAGTATGTTGGAGGTTCAAAATACCATTGTAAGTTGGCCTCAATTGGCATCTGCGGTTACATTAGGAGGCGGGGTTGCAGCAGAATTATCTAGGAAAATATTGCTGAACCAATCTACTGTTTCGGGGCGGTTTTATATCGATTTAGATAAATTAGTACCAGAACCAGAAAGCGTAAAAGCGCAAAGTTTGCAGGTAATTGACCATCCTCTAAGCAACGATGAAATCACTAAAATTTTAAATGCATTTTGGTTCGAACCGAAAAAAGAAAATTTAACAAAAGAGGAAAAGGCGGCTATCATAAAAGCCGCAATTGCCGCGCCATCTGGAGGAAATTGTCAACCTTGGCGAATTACTTTTACCAAGGGTTATTTGTGTTTAATCCACGATAAATATTATTCTGAATCGCTGTTAGATTTTAATAATTTGGGCACTTATGTGGCATTTGGCGCCATGGTTGAGAATATAAGATTGGCCGCTGGCGAATTGGGTTTTGCCACGCAAGTTACTTATTTTCCTGCCACAGAAGAGCCATTGTTGGTGGCATCTTGTTATTTTGAAAAGCTGTCTGAACCAATTATTGATAAAAGAACTTCTGCAATATTTAGTCGGGTTACCAATAGAGACATTGGCAGCAGGCTTTTGTTGAGCGATGTGGAGCGAAACAGCTTGCTCAATATCTCAATCAACCAGGTTCATGGCAAATTGCATTTGGTGGAAGATTTGGATAAAATGAATGCCATGGCTGAGATATTGTCAACAGCCGAAATGATGTTGTTGTTGCATCCCCAAGGGCACGAAGATATCTTTACAAAAGAGCTGCGGTTTGATGCCAAGGAAATTTTGGAAAGTGGCGATGGGTTAGATATTGATACGTTGAATTTAAGCAAGGCAGAAAAAATTGCTTTAAGAATTGCGAATAGTCGAATGGCCATGGAATATTTAAGGCGAATTGGTGGAGGCGATGCCTTTAAGAAAACGACAAAAAAAGCAGTGGCCAATTCATCTGCATTGGGATTAATTAGCATGCCTTTTCATAGTTTGGAGGCTTATTTGCATGCGGGTGAATTTTTAGAGAAGGTGTGGCTAGAGGCTAATTTGTTAAATTTGTCGGTTCAGCCAGTAACTCAATTTAGTTTCTTAATGGCCCGATTAAACCATGGAAATGGAGTGGGATTTGACCAAGATTATTGCGAAAGGCTAAAAGTGATGGGCGAAAATTTTTACAAAATTTTACCAGAATTATTGTCGCAAGAAATTGTTTTTATATTTAGAATTGCAAAAGAAAAGGCGCCAGCAAAAAGGTCCTTACGTCGCACTACAAACAAAATAATTTTTGATATAAACCAATGATAAATATTAGGGCATTTAAGGTTACCGAAGATCATTTAGCATGTTTGCGGTATATAAAGGGGCATCATTTAGTTTTAGAATCTTATGGCGTTACCAAGGTAACCTCATTAAATGCAGATTGGATTGATGACCCAAATACTTACGCCATAATAGTTGAATCGGAGGATGGTAAAAAAGTTTATGGAGGCGGGCGAATTCAAATAAAGAGCAAGAAATTGAGGATGCCAATGGAGGATGCGATTGCGATTTTGGATGATAAAATTTACACCTATGCCGATAATTTGGGCCATAATAATGTGGCTGAGTTTTGTGGTTTGTGGAATTCGAAGGAGGCAGCAGGCTTTGGAATAGGCAGTATTTATATGGGCAGGGTTGGTGTAGCCATTGCAGATCAATTAAATATTCAATATTTAACGGCGTTGTGTTCTCCTGGTACTTTGCGAAACTGCTTAAAGGTTGGCTTTGAGGTAATTAGGGAGTTGGGTAATAATGGTACGTTTTATTACCCAAAAGAAGACCTTACGGCAACGGCATTAATAATTAATAATTTAAAAGAAATACCTTCGGCAAATCCAATTGAGCAAGATGCTATTTGGCGCATACGCGAGAATCTGATGGGCACCTCGCATGAGAAAGGTCCGAAAGGGGAAATGGATTTTAAATACGATTTACATATAGCGAATGAGAAATAGGATAGGGCTAATTTTTTTATTTATTTTCACTATGCAAGGCGCATTGGCACAAAATCCATTTGTGTTTAGTGGGGGGAGCGAACTGATTGTAAAACATGCTTCAATTTATATTGACAGCTCAGGAGTGCAGGGTTTTGGTGAGGTAAGATTGGCCATGCAGCAAGGCAAAGCAATGCCCGCCAAGTTAGACCTAGCTTATGTAAAGCACCCTGTGTGGGTAAAATTGGAATTCATAAACAGGTCTAAAAGCCATTCATTGATGGTTGTTTTTGAGAATCCTTTAATAGATTCGATATCCATTTATAGAGATACTTTAACAGAAACGCCAATGGATTATAACTTTCTTGGAGATGGTTTTTTGAAGAGAAAATACAATGGCACCTACCAGAAATTCTTAGTTAACGCCGCTTACAATGAAAAGGTGGAACTTTACTTTTGTGTGAGGAGCACAGAGCAAATGGTGTTGCCCATAAAATTATCGACAGACCTTTTTGCTTTTTCTAACAATGATTTAAGAGACATGATTTATGGTGCCTTTATAGGCGTAATTATGGTGATGTTGTTATACAACTTATTTGTTTTTGCTTCAACAAGGGATACCAACTATTTATATTATGTGCTGTATATTTTCTTTATAGGATTGGGCCAAATTTCCTTAAGTGGACATATGTTTGAGTACGTTCTGAACCAATATCCCCTGTTATATAAATATGCCATTGTTGTTTTACCCGCCTGTTCTGGAATTTTTGCTGTGGTCTTTATTCAACATTTTTTGAATGGAAAAATGTATGAACCCAAGTTAAATAATTTGCTTAGCGGGGTTGCTGTAATTTATGGTTTGTCGGGGGTTGTGAGGGTATTGGGATATGATCAAATAAGTGCCAGAATGATGGATGTTATTGGTTTACCTGGTGCTATTGTGGTTTTCATTATGGCCTTTAAGGTTTATAATAAGGGGTTTACTTCTGCCAAATACTTTATTGGAGCTTGGTTTATTTTCATATTTGGGGTTGTTCTTTTTGTGTTTAGAAATTTAGGTATTTTACCCTTTAATTGGTTTACAACCTATACCTTACCTCTGGGAGCAGCCTTAGAGGTGGCTTTGCTTTCGTTTGCCTTGGCCGATAAAATTAATATCCTGCAAAAGCAAAAGCAAGAAAAGGAGAAGGAGGTGCTTTTTGCTGCTTTGGAAAATGAGCGTTTAATTAAAGAGCAGAACATCATGCTTGAGCAAAAGGTGAAGGAAAAGACACTGGATTTAACCAAATCAAATTCGCAATTAACAAATGCATTAGACGATTTAAAGGCAACCCAATCTCAATTGGTGGAGCAAGAAAAAATGGCTTCTTTAGGACAATTAACAGCGGGTATTGCGCACGAAATAAACAACCCTATTAATTTTGTAACGTCCAATATTAATCCGCTGAAAAGGGATATTGGAATGATAGAAGAATTAATGGTTAAGATAGAAGAACTTTGTTTAATGGATAAGCCATTGGATTTTAAATTCAAAGAAATTGAGCGATTAAAAGTGGAGCTCGATTATGAATATTTAAAAGAAGAGATGGATTTTTTGTTAAAGGGAATTGATGAGGGGGCGCATAGGACTGCTGAAATTGTAAAAGGACTAAGGATTTTTGCCAGAAATGATGAGGATACCATTATTCATGCCGATATCATTGAAGGAATAGAATCTACTTTGGTCATTTTAAACAATCAATTTGGGAAAATAAAAATCATAAAGAATTATCAAAAGAGTATAAACATAGACTGTTATCCTGGGAAATTAAATCAGGTGTTTTTAAATTTATTAAGCAATTCCATTTTTGCTGTGAATGAAAAGTTCTCGAATCAGAACGGCGGAGAGATAACAATTGGAGCAAGGTTGGAAAATGAATATGTTTATATTAGCTTTGAAGATAATGGGTCTGGAATGGACGATGAAATGATGAAGAAAATATTTGAACCATTTTTTACTACTAAGCCTGTTGGACAAGGGACAGGGCTTGGGATGTCTATTGTTTATAAAACTATAGAAATGCATAAAGGAGATATTAATATGCGTTCAAAAAAAGGAATTGGTACGGTGGCCGAGTTAAAATTAAAATTAAATCATATATTATAGAAAATTCACAATGATAGATCAACAATCAACAAAACCCTTGGTTTTATATGTGGATGATGAAAAGAACAACCTAATAGCTTTTAAAGCTGCCTTTAGGTTAGACTTTGATATAAAGCTTGCCTCATCACCCGAAGAGGCCCTGGAGATGCTGCAGGAATGTGACCCTCAAATTATCATATCCGATTTTAGAATGCCTAAAATGACAGGCGTTGAACTTTTTGAAAAGGTTCGCGTTTTATATCCTCGTCCGCTTAGGGTTCTATTAACAGCTTACAGTGATTTACAATCTTTAACCGATGCCATTAACAAAGGTCAAGTTTTTAGGTATATTAAAAAGCCTTGGGTTGAAACGGAGGTTAAGAAGGTTGTGAAAGAGGGTTTTGAGTATTATTTTACCAAGAATGAGCTTGAAATTAGAAACAAAGAACTGATAGAAGCCTACAAGGATTTAGACCGATTTGTTTATAGTGTTTCTCATGATTTAAGGTCGCCTCTCATGGGTATTTTGGCGGTATCAAATTTATTGGCCAAAAGTCAGAATTTTAATGAGGTATATGAGTACGCCGATTTAATTAATAAAAACGTAAACCGCTTAGATGAGTTTATTCATAACCTGCTAGAATATTATAAAATTAAGCGCGGAGAACTAACCATAAAAGAAATTGATTTTGCTGTTTTGCTAGAAAATCTAATTGAGATTTATGAGTCGGATGCCAAGAGCAAAAATATACATATCAATGTTGTGGTTGAGCAAAACGAGCGATTTAGCAGCGATCCTTTGGTTATTTTGGTTGCCTTGCAAAATTTGCTTTCTAACGCCATTAAATATCAAAAGGAAGATAATACAGATAAGTTTATCAATTTTAAAGTAAAAGTCAATCGCGGTTCTGTAATTATTAGGGTTGAAGACAATGGAATTGGCATCGACCCAGATTATATTCACAAGATATTTGAGATGTTTTTTAGGGCATCTGCCGTAGGGGTAGGATCGGGCATAGGTTTATACAATGCCAAACACGCGCTCGATAAATTAGGTGCAAGTATTGATGTAGATTCTAAGCTGAACCAAGGCACCTCTTTTGAAATAATTATGCCAAGTAAATAAGTTTATCTTTTTCCTCTTCGGTTGTTGCTTGGTTTGTTTTGCTTTGGTCTACGTGCAGAATTTGACTTTCCTTTACTTGCTCCAGTGCCTGAGTAGTTTTTGCGAGAATCACTGTGAGGTCGTTTGCTGGCCGTTCCTTTTTTAGCTGCCAGATTAGGTTTTGAGGCAGAAGCCTTGGTTTCTTTTGCTTTGCTTTTAGGTTTGGCTGGCGCATTCGATTCCGATTTTTCCAACATTTTAAAAAGTCCCTCTAGCTCGGTAGCAGACAAGTCGCGCCAATCGCCAAGGGGCAACCCTTTTAGGCCAATGTTCATGATACGTGTGCGTTCAAGCTTTTTTACATCGTAACCAAAATGCGCGCACATGCGCCTAATTTGCCTGTTTAATCCTTGAATGAGGGTGATTTTAAAAACAAATGGCGTCTCCAAAATTATTTTGCATTTCTTGGTGGTTACCCCAAGCATGGGAACGCCCTCACACATTTCTTTAACAATGGCTTCGGTTAGGGGTTTATTAACGGTTACGAGGTATTCTTTTTCGTGTTGATTACCGGCACGTAAAATTTTATTCACCAAATCGCCGTTATTGGTTAAGAAAATTAATCCTTGAGAATCCTTATCTAACCTGCCAATGGGAAAAATTCTTTTGCTGTGGTTTACAAATTGTACAATGTTATCTGGCACACCCTCTTCTGTGGTAGAAGTAACGCCAATGGGTTTGTTTAAAGCAATAAACACCAAATCGTTGCCCTCTCTTGGCTCCAATTCGTGGCCATTTACCCGCACCCTGTCGCCAATTTTCACCTGTTGGCCAACTGTTGCTCTTTTGCCATTTATAAAGACATGTCCGTTTTCAATATACTTATCTGCTTCTCTTCTAGAGCACAATCCAGTATCACTGATGAATTTATTTAAACGCAAACCAAGCAATTTCATAACATTTTTTTTGCAAGATACAATCTCTCTTTCATTTACAAACCTTAACTTCGCGCCATGAAATTTTTGAAATATTTCCTTATTGGCCTTGTGGTGATCATTGGCTTATTATTGGTTGCTCCATTTTTGTTTAAGGGCAAAATTGTTAATTTAATTAAAGAGCAGGCAAATGCAAATGTAAATGCGGTTATAAATTTTGATGAGGACATTGATTTAAGCCTTATAAGCAATTTTCCACAACTGAGTTTGGGCATCAAAAATTTGTCGGTTTCAGGCATAGAGCCCTTTAATGGAGATACTTTATTTTGGGCAGCAGAGACTTCATTGAGCCTAGATTTGATGAGCGTAATCAAAGGAGAGCAAATTCAAATCAGAAAATTATTATTGGATCAGCCACGCATAATGGCTTATGTGTTAAAAGACGGAAGATACAATTGGGATATAGCAAAAGTAGATACCAGCGCGTCTAAAACGCCTGCAGATACGGGCAGTTCTAAGTTTAACATTAAGTTAAAAAGTTTAGAAATTGTGAATGGATATATTGTTTACAACGATAAAGAAGGCAATATGTACAGCGAAATGAAAGGGGTGAATTATACCTTGGAAGGCGATTTTTCTGATGTTTTGTTTACCATGGTTAACAAAATGAACATTGCTTCTTTTACAGTTGCCATGGATGGTTTAACTTATTTATCGAAGGTGCAAGCCACGGCCACGGCAGAAATTGAGGCCGATATGAATAACATGAAATTTGTGTTTAAGAACAATGAATTTTCGTTAAATCAGTTGGCCTTTGGCTTTAACGGAACCTTTGCAATGCCTGGCAACGATATGGTGATGGACATTAAATATGCTGCCAAACAAAATGAATTCAAAAACTTTTTATCGTTAATTCCGGCCTTGTATGCCAACGATTTTGCCAGCCTTCAAGCAAAAGGAAAGTTGGCATTTAGTGGTTTTGTAAAGGGTACTTACAATGAAAAACAAATGCCTGGTTTTGGTCTGAACCTAAGCGTAGAAAAGGGTTGGTTTAAATACTCGTCTTTACCAACTGCTGTTGAAAATGTGGCTATTTTGCTTAACGTGAAAAATTTAGATGGCGATTTGGATCATACCGAAATTGATTTAAATAAATTACACTTTGAATTGCAAGGCGATGCTTTTGACGCCAAGTTGTTGGCTAGAACGCCCTTGTCTGATCCATTTGTGGATGCCAAAGCCAATGGCGTTATAAATTTAGACAATATTATTAAGTTAGCTCCAATTCCTGCTGGTACAACTTTACGCGGATTAATTAAGCTAAACTTGCTTGCAAAGGGTAAGGTAAGCACTTTAGAAAAGGAGAATTATGAGGCCTTTGAGGCATCAGGAAATATGATTTGTGAGAACATTTATTATGCTTCGGCCGATTTGCCAAAACCATTTGAGGTAAAACACAGTGAAATGTCCTTTACGCCAAAGGAAATTGTCTTAAAAGATTTTGATGCAAAAATTGGCAACAGCGATATGCGCATGGATGGTGCCATTGCAAATTTTCTTCCGTATTATTTTGGAAAGGGTGTTTTGGGGGGTAAGTTAAACTTTAACAGCAATGTGTTTAATGCCAATGAATACTTAACAAAAGAGCCTGCTGCCGGTTCTGAAGTTGTAGCAGATACCAGCTTAATGACTGTTTTTGAGGTTCCTGCCAATATTGATTTTACTTTGAATAGCAAGATTGGTAAATTGTTATATACCAATATGGAGATTACGCGTTTTGTGGGCAATATTAGGGTGGTGAATCAACAATTGATTTTCCAGAATATGTCGCTTTCAACATTGGGTTCAGACATAACCATGAAAGGTTTCTATGAGACCAAGAATGTTAAAAAACCAACTGTAGATATTGATTTTGGCATTACGAATTTGAACATACAAGAGGCGTTTAAAACCTTTAACACCGTAAAAAAATTGGCGCCAGCCGCAGAGCATGTATTTGGTACATTTTCTACTACCTTTAAAATGAAAACCGATTTAACCGAAAACATGCAACCTATTTATAGTACTTTGTTTGCGGAGGGTTTGTTATTGGTGCCATCGGCAGAGATTAAAGGAATTACAACCATCGATAAAATTACCGATTTAATTAAGAAACCAGAATATAAGCAAGTGGGATTATCCAATGCCAAAATAGCTTATAAGGTTGAAAATGGTAGAATATTTACGCAGCCTTTTGATGTAAAAGTTGGTCGGCAGGTAATGAGTTTAAGTGGGTCAACAGGGTTGGATCAAAGCATTGATTATACTGGTTTAATTAATGTGCCGCGCAAGGATTTGGGAACAGCAGATAAGGCCATGACAGATGCGCTTGCCGAATTAAATAAGAAGGCAGGTACTTCCCTTAAAATGAACGAAACATTGCCTTTGAAATTGGGGGTGGGTGGTACTTTTACTTCACCTGTAATTACAACTAACTTAACAGATTTGGCAAAGTCGGAAGTTACCTCTATAACCGACCAAGCATTAAATGCTGCTAAGCAAAAGAAGGACGAATTAACCAACCAAGCTAAAGCAGAATTGGATAAAGCCCAAAAAGAGGCCGAAGCAAAGATTAAGGCCGAATCGGATCGCATTAAAAAGGAGGCTGAAGCCAAGGCGAAATCTGAAGCTAACCGACTTAAAATGGAAGCAGAAGCCAAGGCCAAAGCCGAGTCTGATAAGCTTAAAAAGCAGGCTGAAGATGAGGCAAAGAAAAGGCTTAAAGGTTTGTTGAAGTAGCTTGACTTCTATTATTTTGCCTCTTTTTTATTTTTCTTGCACCATAACTTATTGCGCTTAATAGGAGTAATCTTGTAATGCCATCGACGGGCGTATCTACAATATCGTCGTCAAACTCGGGTTGCGCAAAGGTGGCCAAGGTGTTTAGAAAAAGCAAAATTAACAGGCTAATTTTTTTTGTTATTCTATTATGGGTGTTCTCCTGAGTTACCCTATTTTGGGTGGTTACCAAAGTTATTATCTTTTGGGTTTTCATGGCTTGCGGTACCTTGTTTTGGTTAGTCTTTTGGGTTACCCTATTTTGGGAGGTTACTAGAGTTATTATCTTTTGGGTTTTCATGGCTTGCGGTATCTTGTTTTGGTTAGTCTTTTGGGTTAACCTATTTTGGGAGGTTACCAGAGTTATTGTCTTTTGGGTTTTCATGGCTTGCGGTATCATGCTTGGGAAATTAAAGTTTGAAGAATTTTTTGATATGGCTTTTATCATTTATGGATAGTTTCAATAAATACATACCACGCGATAGATGCTGCATTTCTATGGTTTGATTGGGCTCTATTTGTCCTTTTAAAATAGCCTGCCCCATCATGTTAATTACCTCATAATGTATCTTTGCTACTCCTTGATGGTTGAAGCCAATTTGAATATGGTCTGAGCAGGGTTGTGGCCAAATTGAAAAGGTAAAGTCGGGCTTAGATTCACCTAGTAATGTTGTGACTTGACCTTTTCTTAAGAAAAACCGGTTTGCCCAAAAGCTAAGGCTATCGGCCGAAACTTGAAAGGAATAATTAAAGTTAGTTTCTAAGCTTATTTCCTGCTTGGTAAATTGATCATGTAAATGCCAACCTTTGCCTTCAAAGTTTATTTTATCAAACTTCATTTGGTAAGCTTTTTTCTCTGTTCTATCCATGCCAAAATAAATGGTTTGATCCAAGGTGAAATCTGTCAAAGCCTGAATTGAAAACCTATTACCCAAAGAATCTTTGCTATAAAATGTTAGTCCGGGATTATTCCATTTTTCCGAATCAAACTCATCTACTTTAGATGTGGCTTGCGCATGCTCATATATCACCAAAGCATCGCTTAAAACAGAATCCGATTCTACTATAGAAATACGCAATTGTTTGCCGTTGCTTTTGCCCAAAATAAAAGACCCTTGGTTGCCGCTGACTTTATCTGTTTCTTTTATGCTAATATTTGGTGTAGCACCAATTGTCTTAACCATAAATGCAGAACCAGAGCCAATTAAGTTATTGATATTGCCATCGGAACTGATATTGCCACTTGCATTGTAATTGATGTAAGCACCTTTGTTGTTGCTGCCACCTTGGGCGCGCCAAATATAATACGTAGAAGAAATATCTGTTTTGGTAATTTGACTCCAATCAATGGAAGAAGGGAATGGGTTTCCTATTAAGGAAAAATTGTTTGTGGTAGCGCTCAATGCTGGATTGCTGCTTGTGTTAAAAATTTTATCGCCCGTTATATGCTGGCCTTTTGCTTTTAAAATAGTGCTTGTGGGGGTGGCACTCGAGCTGCCTAAATCAATGCTTCTATCGCCCCTTACTAATATTCTGTAGCCAATGTTTTGTTGTAAGTTTTGGGTTTGTGTATTATTAAAGGGAACCCATATTTGGTTGGCCTCGTTTAAGATAAAAAGAGAAGGAGTTTGTGAACCAGTTGAATCAAATCCAGGTCCATTCCCCGTTATGTGCGTGCCCAATTGCCAAGCATCATCGAGGCCGGTATTGGTGCTTACCGGACAACTAACAAACCTAAAAGCCCTGGTTGCTGGTATATACCTTTCCACACTTATTTCACCATTTAATGTTGCGCCAATTGGCACCGTGGCAAGCCTAGCGGTTCCATCTTCATTAGAAGCAAAGCATAAGTTCCCATTCGTGTTTAATACAGAAAGACTGTCTAAAATTAAGCTACCAAAATTACTGCCAGCACATAATTTCAAAGGCGTTCCTAAGCTTGCTATTGCATTTTTGCCCAAGTTTAGATTGTGTAATTCCTGAGACCCAGAAGCAAAATTAATGGTACCCACGTTTCCTTCAATATCCAAATTGGATGCCGCGCTGCCAGCAATTAATCCGCCACCAGTTAGCAAGCCAAACAAGGACAATTCATTGGAATTAATAGTTAAATTTTTTCCATTGGCAATGTCCATTTTATAAGCACTAAAGTTGTTTCCTAAACTTAAATTTGCTGCAATGGAAACATTGGAATTTGAATCGGGCGTACCCAAACTCCAAGCGCTGCCGTTCCAAACATTTGTGCCAATGGCTTCTTCCCAAGTGGTGGCAACCCTTATCTCGTCAATTATTCCAACAGCAGAACTGGTGCCTTGTCTAATGGCAATATGCGTCAAGGAACTGGCGTCATTGCCTGCAGTGTCCACCGATAAAGCGGCACCTGCGCTCAACTCAGTCGCGCTTGGTTCAGACAGAATCCATAAAGAAGCAATGTCGTTTGTGCTGCTTCCGCTATTAAAGGTATATTTAAGCACCATAAGGTAAATGCTGTTGTAATTAAAAAGTGTGCTAGCAAGGTTAGAACTTCCGGTTGTGGCAGTTTTGCTAACACCAAAACGCAATTTGCCAGGTGAGTTGCCGGTATAAACTCTTGCTACAAAGGAGCCGCTAAAGAAATGAAAGAAATAATCTGCCCCAGTTGAAGATATTTTTACCAAAGCAGCGGCATATACACTGCCCGTATTTTGAGTGCCAATGCTTCTAATTAAATCTTCCCGACTTCCGCTACCACCAGCAAATGTGGCTGCTCCGCCGCTTTGTGTAGGAAATCCTAAGGGGGAACTAAGTCCGCTATTAATGTATTGGACTTTGTTGCCCAAACTGCTGCTTTGAACCGACCAATTAGCTGTGGCTCCAGTGAGAGAGTCGGGCAGGGCGCCATATGAAAATGATTCGGTTAATATTTGGGCTGATCCAAAAAAGCTAACAAACAAACAAAAGCATACCATTAAGGCGCTTTTTGCTAATAAGATTTTGTTAGTCTCAATTAATCTAGAACACACAAAAAAGCAAAAAGAACGAGCCTTATTTGCCAAATAGATTTTAGTCTCAAATAATCTAGAACACACAAAAAAGCAAAAAGAACAAGCCTTATTTGCCAAATAGATTTTAGTCTCAAATAATCTAGAACACACAAAAAAGCAAAAAGAACGAACCTTATTTGCCAAATAGATTTTAGTCTCAAATAATCTAGAACACACAAAAAAATAAAAAGAACGAGCCTTATTTGCCAAATAGATTTTAGTCTCAAATAATCTAAAAAACAAACAATAGCAAAACGTAAAGGCGCTCTTTGCTAATAAGTTTTTGGCTGAACCAAATAATTTGTAACACATACAAAAGTACACCACAAGGGTGTCCTTTGCGAAAGTTGGGGTAGCTTTTTGCATAGGTCTTTGAATTGAAATTCAAAGTAAGTGAAAGCAAATTTCTTATGCAAGAAACCGAGGGCAGTTTAATCCAGTTAACCCTATTTATTTTAAGGTTTGGTTCAACCAGTCAAAGAAAACGCGTTGCCATAAAACGCTATTTTGTGGCTTGGTAACCCAATGATTTTCGTCTGGAAAATACAGAAACCTACTTTGAATTCCTTTTAACTGTGCCGCCGTAAACGCTTCCATGCCTTGGTTTAAAGGCACCCTAAAATCTTTTTCGTTGTGAATTATCAAAATAGGAGTATCCCAATTTTTAACAAACTTATGCGGCGATGCATCAAAGTTATTGGGCGATATTTTTTGATCCCAATATGGGCCGCCATTGTCGTTATTAGCAAAGAACATTTCTTCGGTGGTGCCATACCAACTCTCCATGTTAAACATGCCGCAATGCGAAATGAAAGTCTTAAAGCGCTTGTTGTGGTTGCCTGCCAACCAATATACGCTAAAGCCTCCAAAACTAGCACCCACAGCACCCAATTTATCTTTGTTTACATAGGGTTCTTTGGCCATTTCGTCTATGGCACTCAAATAATCTTTCATGCATTGGCCGCCATAATCATTGGTAATGGCATCGTTCCATTCGCTGCCAAAGCCTGGCAATCCGCGTCTGTTTGGGGCCACAATGATATAGCCTTTTGCGGCCATTAATTGAAAGTTCCAACGGTAGCTAAAGAATTGCGAAACCGGACTTTGTGGTCCGCCTTGGCAATACAATAAAGTAGGGTAGGATTTGCTGGCATCAAAATCTGGTGGATAAATAACCCATACCAACATGTCTTTGTTATCGGTAGTTTTAACCATTCTTTTTTCAACTTTTCCAAGAGTGGTCTTATCCAAAATAGCTTTGTTAACTGCAGTAAACGCCTGCGTTTTTTTGTTGCCTATTTCAACCAAGTACAATTCGGTGGGCTCACTCATGCTCATTTTTGCAGCCAATAAAGTAGGCTTTGCCGCTTTGGGAACAGCACATATACCCACATAATCATGCATGCCTTCTGTTAGCAAAACCACCCTGCTCATGCTTTTTAATTTTGGATTAAACAAACCAATTTGTTTAGTGCCTGCCACCACTGTTGTAAAAGCCAAACGTTGGTTGTCTAGCCAAATAAAGTTCTCGAGCGTAAAATCAAATTGATTGGTTAGGGCAATTATAGTAGGCATCATATAAATGGCCGCTTGTTTATTTCCGTCACTTGGCGCACTCTTTTTTGGTTGCAAATAATCGAACATCACCAGGGTGTTTCTATCACTTTCATTGCCGGGTTCTTCCATGCTTAACCACGCAATTTTTGTTCCATCGGGCGAAAATTGTGGGTTCTTATCATAGCCTTCATTGGCCTCAGAAATGTTCATGGTTACCCGCGTATTTAAGTCGTAAACATAAATGTCGCTATTGGTAGAAACCGCGTTGGCCGTGCCTTGTAGCTTCTTGCAGTCATAGGCAATTTTGCTTCCATCGGCACTCCAATTATACGCATCATCGCCGCCATGTGGTGGCACAGGACAATCAAATTTTTCATTCAACATTAAGTCCAACGGTGCGCCAACCAAAGCCCCATTTCCATACAATTGAATAAACAAATGGCTATAAGCATAATTGTGCCATGCATCCCAATGCCGGTAATATAAAGCATCTATAATGCGGGCATTGGTTTTATCTAAATCGGGATAAATTTCCTTCACCTCCTGGTCCAATTTTACATCCATTACAAATGCAATGTGTTTCATGGTGGGTGCATATTTATACCCATTTATGCCGCCCTTAAAGCTTGTTATTTGTTTTCGGTTCGAACCAATTAAGTTGCACTCATACAACTGCACATCGCCACTCTCTGCACTTAAATACGATATTTTTGTGCCGTCTGGCGTGTAGCGAGCAGAGAATGCATTTACGCTAGCCCCAATAATTTCCTTAGCAGTTTCATTTGGCTTAACAATAGATTTTGTATAAATAATATTGCTGCCTTTATTGGCTTTTAAATCGTAATTTTTTACCGCATAAATTGCATGCTTGCCACTGGGCGAAACCATGTGTTCGCTTATTCTACCAAAACTCCAAAGGGTTTCAATTTCCATTTTATTTTGCGCCAAGCCCATCAAAGGCATTAAGGTTAATAACAATAATTTTTTCATCATTTTAAATTTATTTCTTTAATAAAATAGCTATTCTATTTTAAGCCGAAAATAGAAAATATAGGCCAATTTCAATTTTAAATCTTTTATAAAAGGCTATTCCACTTTATGCAGAAAATAAAAAATTTTCGGCATTATTTTACCTTCCTTTTAACTACAATTGCTTCTTTACTTTTCTTAATTGCCAAACGTTCTTCGCCAAATTCTAAAATTTTATCGATGAACTCATAAGGCTTATAATTGTTTAAGGCACACTGGTGAAAAATGGCTGTAGCAGGCGTCATTCCTGGCAATGAATTGGCTTCAATGATAATTACTTCTACCTTGCTCGGACTAAAAATTCGAACAAAAGCATCGATTCTGCAATAGCCTTCAATGCCCAAAACTATGGCGGCACCTTTCAATTGTTCTTGAACTATCTTGCTAATATTTCTATTGCCTAAGGGTGTTTTTGCAAAACGTGCTGGGGTAATATTTTGCCCTTGACCAGCTAAGAATTTTTCTTCTAAACTTAATATTTCACTCTCTGCCAGGGTTTCGCTGGGCTCAAAAGTTTCGTATAATAATTTTCCTTTTTTATAGTGTGTAAGCATGCCACCGGTAACTTCTAAAAAGTGTTTGGCCTTGCCTTTATCTACAAACTTTTCTACCAAGAAAAAGTCCTTCTTAGGAAACTCTTCTTTTAAACCTAAGTTGAGGCTATGGCGCATGGCATCCGATAAATCTATGTTTGCCCTAAACATACCATTTATAAAGGCCAGCAATTGGGTTCTATTTTTTATCTTCTTCACTGCACTGCTACAACCATCGTCGGCAGGTTTTGCAATTAAAGGATATCCAATTTTTTCTATATTGGCAATTACCTGTTTTTCGTTTTTGCGGTATTCTTTTTCCTGAACCAATATATGTTCTGCTACCAAGTAACCTTTCTTTTTCAAGAGTTCGTTGGTATCAAATTTATTGATGGTGATTTGTGAGCTGGCCACATCGGAGCCATTAAAAGGCAATTTAATTTTATGCAGTTCTTGCTGAATGGTACCATCTTCGCCTGGTCTGCCGTGCAGGGCAATGAACACACAATCGGCCTGTTTTTTTAAATCGGCATAGGTTATTTTCTTTGGTTCAAACAGAACGGTATTGCTGTATTTGTGGAGGATGGCTTGGCAATCTTTGGCAATTTTATTCATGATATTAGGTCGGTGGTAATTCAATACTTTTTCCTTAATATCATCGGCATTGTCTTTAAGCATTACTTGTATAGGCAAGGCGTATAATTCGTGTACAAACGCGTTGCCTGTCACAAAAACGGGGAAGGGTTGATACTTCTCAGATGAGGCCAATTTTTCGTATACATTTCTGCCACTTTCTACAGAGATATGGCGCTCTGTGCTGTAGCCACCCATTAAAACCGCCACCCTTTTTTTATTGCTTTTTTTGCTTTTGTTGATGGTCATTTGAGCGTCTAAACGCAACAATAATTTTTGGTAGTTTTGGTTGTTGCTAATGCTGCTAATTCTTTCTTTAATGGAGGTGCGAATGATATAAGTTAAAAACTGAGAAGGGTTTAATCCTATTTCGGCCGCTTGGTGAAAAAAGAAAGAAGAAGGCATCATGCCCGAGGTGGTGTTTGGATCATTTAACAAGATTTCGCCATCCTTGCTTATGAAGCCATCTATGCGTGCGTACACATGAAAATTAAAGTAAGTAAACAATTCGCCACAAGCTTTTCTGATGGCTTCAATTTTACTTTCTTCTAAATCTATTGGCGTTATTTTTCTACTTAAACCAGGCAAGTATTTGCTGCGGTAATCATAAACTTCTGCGCCCTTCACAATTTCGGTAGGAGGCAAGGCAACGGCAGAACCATCTTCATTTCTAAGCACAATACATGAGAACTCTCTGCCTTCAATAAACGATTCTATTAAGCATTCTGTTTCGGAATAAACGCTCTCTAATTGAATGCTGTTTTTGCCTTTAAGGTTCTTGGTGAAATGGGCCCACAACTCATCTGGGTGGTATATTATTAGATCTTTGGTTTTTGCTGGTAAGCCAATTCCTTCTTTTATATCGGTAATTTTTTGTATAAATTGAGTGCGTTCTAAATTGCTCTTACCAAGCCATTCGCGGGCATGAATGGTTTGTATAAAAAAGGCTTTGTGCACGGCATCTTTAAAAGCGGCTTCATCGTCTTTTTGTACCACGCTAACTCCTACAGAACTGCCTTGGTTGGCGGGTTTCACCACAAAAGGCAAACCTACTAAATCCTTTGCTTTTTTATATAAGTCGCCCAGTTGGTTCAAACCAGATTTTGGGAAGCTAATATATTTGGGTACCCTCATGCCTGCTGCCTGCATCCATTGTTTTTGTAAGCGCTTGTTCATGCCAATGGCAGAAGGCAAAATGCCCGAGCCCGAGTAGGGAATTCCGTTCCATTCTAGCAAGCCTTGTATGGTGCCGTCTTCGCCAAAATTTCCGTGCAAAGCAAGAAAAGCAAAGTCTATTATATCTTTTAATTCTTGGGTCTCAACCAAGCGCCCAATCTTGCGTGCCATGGTTTTGCCTTTGTCTTTATAAGCCAATTTTAGGTTTTCGGCATATACTTGAACATCGTGTTTTGCGCCTTTAAGAAACTCAACTGAAGGATAAAAATCGCGGATTGAGCCTTTGTAAATAAAGTGCCAATCGAGCAAAATGAAATTATTGAAGCTATCCACAAAAATGGGAATAGGTTCGAACAGGGTTTTGTCTAGGTTATCAAAAACGGTTCTGCCGCCAGCAAATGACACTTCTCTTTCTCTGCTATTACCGCCAAAAAAGATACCAATACGAATGCGATTACTCATGTTTCGAACTTAAAACATAAGAAGAATAAATCCCAATTAATTGTAAACAATTAGCATGTGTATTACAATGGGTATTACCCTAAAAGCTTAACTAAGTATGGTTCTATGCTAATTGGTTTCTTAGTTGGGGCAAATCTTTTAATGGGTTTGCCGTTTTTGTCTATCAAAAATTTGGTAAAGTTCCACTTAAGATCATTGGTGATTAGTCCGCCAAGTTGTTTTTTTAAATAAGCAAAAACAGGGTGTGTAAGTTTGCCGTTCACATTTATTTTGGCAAAAAGCAGAAAGCTAACACCATAATTTATTTGACAAGTTTGATTGATGTCCTTATTTTCTCCTGGCTCTTGCGAACCAAATTGATTGCAAGGAAACCCCAAAATGATGAGACCTTTATCCTGGTATTTTTTGTGTAGATATTCTAATCCAGTTAACTGTGGCGTTAACCCGCATTGGGTTGCGGTGTTTACAACCAGAATAACCTTACCTTTAAACTGACTCATTTCTACTTTATTTCCATGAATATCGAGGGCGTTTAAATCGTAGAATTGCATGTTTATTTAATTATTTTATAGCTTATTGTTTATTTTTACAGAATTGGTTACCTGCCTTCACCATTGTTATAATATTCATTATAACATTTCTTTCCATTGCAATTTTGTTGTAATCTCTTCAAACAACAACAAGTATGGTTAAAAGTTTTTCCCATTGAATATTGAATTAATTTTTATAAAAAATGCTTAGCTGAAAGCCCTTTCGCTTTTGGCTAGTTTATTTATGATAATGCACTCTGCCGGCACTTGGCGGGTAAAGATGGACTCTTTTTTTTTAACGCCTACAAAGTAACTTAAATCCAATCTTGGTCATTATTGGTTAGGTCGCTTTTTGTATCACCGGTATGCTGCGTGTCTTTTGGTTCAAACAATAAATTAAACACTATTTCTCCATTGGTATGCGGTCTGTGCTCAACACCCTTGGGTACAATTAAAATTTCGCCTTCTTTCACTTCTACAGTTTTGCCATCTCTAAAGTCCATCAGAAGGGTGCCTTTAAATACCATAAAAAGTTCGTCTTCATGTTGGTGACTATGCCACACAAATTCGTTTTTTAGCTTGCAAAGTTTTACATATTGACCGTTTAATTCGCCAATGATATGAGGTGTCCAGACCTTGTTGAATAAAGAAAATTTTTCTTGGATGTTGATGGGTTTTATTTCTTTCATAATTTTCGCCTTTTTTTATGAGGATCAATATTACGTTCTATTTTGCGATAAATTAATAAAAAGCATGTAGGGCAGCCGTTGGTTTACCTATATTGTTAAAAGCTCCCAAAGTATAGCCGTTCCAGTTGTTGTGGGCTTCCACCTGGCCAAAGAAATCTATCGTTGGTTTCGTTACCTATTTGCACCCACTCTGGTTCTATCTCCGCAGCTTTTAGCGCTTGCATTAAATTAAGGGTAAAGTTTTTTAAAGAATCGTTTAGTGCGTTTAAGGTTAAACCCTGCCAAGGCTCTGGTTTGGTTTCCTGGGTGGGCACAGGCATCGCTATAATGAATGCAAATAGGAATACGCATGCCCAATGCTTTTGCTTTTAGGGCTTTTTTAGCAAATCTGCAGTATCGTTATAGCCATTTTTCGGGTCGACCCAAGCTCTTATGCGAATGGTATGCATGCCTAAGTTTTTAAGGATGCTTATAAGGTCTTGCTTTGCGCCAGCTTGGTTATAAAATTGTATGCCTTATTCTTCCATCTCGCTCACCCAGCTAATGGCGGCACCTTTGGCAAAGCTAGATGGAGGCGTTGTTATTGGAGTGCTTTTTTGTTTCTGACAGGCAAAAACAAGCAATAAAATTAGCCCAAGCCAGATGCTTTTTCTGATTCTTTTTATAGCTGTATTGACTGTTTTTGACATGATTGAAATGAGAAAAATAATTAAGGCAAACTTACTTTCACTTCTCTATTATGAGACATGGTATAAGTAAATTTCTCGCCAAAGGCCAATTCGGCGTATGTGAAGTCGAAATTAAACCCAAAACTGCCATCTTTTGCCTCCATTCTTGCCAAGTATTTACCTCCAATTGTAAGGTCATTTTCTGCTCTTAGGCAATGCCAACTGGGATTGGCAAAGTTCCATTGTGTAATCTAATTTGGCTGGAAATAATAATCCCATACTTTCTTTGGATTGGCCATAACAATGGCTTCTATGGTAATTTTGTTTGTTGTCATTTACTTAAATCTTAGTTTTATTCTTAACTTCTCAATGTGCAAAAACAGTTATTGCCATAACGACAGCTTTTTCTAACTTATTTTTTTATTTCCGATGTTTGCGCCAACTATTGATGCCTCAATTATTTAAAAATATATAGCCATTTAAAGAGGTGGCAATGATGAGCCATAAAAAGTATGGAACTATGAGCCATGATTTATATTTTAACTGCGGCCAAAATGAAACTAGAAAATAGCCTACAAGCATTGTTAATGCAGAAATTATGATCAGTCCTAAAGAAACATGATGAAAATAAAAGAAGGCAGGATTCCAAGCCACATTTAATATCCATTGAATACCGTATACGGCAACAATAAAGGTCTTATTATCTATTGAGGGCCATAAAAATGCCATGTAAACACTAAAGCAAATCATAATGGTGGTCCATGCAAAACCAAATACCCAACCTGGCGGAGTCCATGGCGCTTTTAACAAACCATTATACCACTCTGAAGTAACGCCCTTGCCAGTAAAGAATCCGCCCAAAGCAAGTGCTCCAAAATTAATTAGTAAAAATAAAATTAGCCTGTATTTCATGTTGTTTATATTACCCATTACCCAATTCTTCAACAGCCAAATAGGCCATTAATCCAGCACCAATTTCCAAAGCTTGTTCATCTATATCGAAGGTTGGTGTGTGTACGCCTGAAATGATGCCACGCGCTTCGTTGCGGGTTCCTAGCCTATAAAAACAAGCAGGCGCAACTTGAGAATAATATGCAAAATCTTCTGCTGCCATCCAGATATCCAAATCAACAATATTCTCTGCGCCCACATAAGCAGTCGCAGCGGCTTTGGTTCGAACCGTAACCTCTGGATCATTCTTTAAAAAAGGATATCCTTTTCTAATTTCAAACGCTATTTTAGCGCCAAAACTATCTGCAATACCTTGTGCGGTGCTTAACAATAAGGCATGTGCTTGGGTTCTCCATGCTTCGTCTAAGGTTCTAAAAGTGCCTTCCATGTACACCTCGTTGGGTATTATATTGGTGGCGCCGTTGGCAATCACTTTTCCAAAACTCAATACACTTGGAATAATGGGATTGGCCCTTCTGCTCACCAATTGTTGCAGGGCCGTTATAAGCTGCGCGCTTACAGCCACAGGGTCTATGCATAAATGTGGCATGGCTCCGTGACCGCCTTTGCCAATTACTTTTACGTACAATTCATCGGTACTGGCCATGTATAAACCGCTTCTAAATCCAATTTTTCCTACGGGTATTAAAGGCATTACGTGCTGACCCAATATGGCGTTGACAGCGGGATTTTCTAATACGCCTTCTTTAATCATGAGCGATGCACCGCCGGGTAGTTTCTCTTCGCCTGGTTGAAAAATTAGCTTAATGGTACCTTCAAAAGAATCTTTGTATTGGTTGAGCAAAAGTGCCGCACCTAGCAAACAGGTGGTATGCACATCGTGACCGCAGGCATGCATTACGCCAATATTTTGCGATTTATAAGGAACATCATTTGCCTCCACAATAGGCAATGCATCCATATCGGCGCGCAAGGCAACCACTTTCTTTTGTGGGTTGCGCCCTTCTATAAGCACCTCCAAGCCCGTTTTTGCCAAAGACTTAATTTTGGTGATGCCCATTGCTAACAATTGCTCTTTTACAAATGCAACCGTGTTATACTCTTCAAAAGAAAGTTCTGGATGGCTGTGCAAATGCCTTCTTATTTCTATTAGCGTGCTCGAAATATTTTTAGCTTCGGCTTTAAACCTTTCTATTTTACTCATATCTATAGCAAATGAAATCAATAAACATCATTTTCCAAAATGTGAGGGTTTTGTTGGGTTTCACCGTCTTAGAATATAAATCATATTTTTAACCATGATTAATTAATAGGTTTGACTTTAATATAAAAAATTTTGTTATCCGCTTTATATGAAATTAAATAAAAACATTGCCGTTAGCGAAAGCGGCTTTATCTTTAATCCACTTAGTGGAGATTCTTTTTCTACTAATCCTTTGGGACAAGAAATTGTGCGTTTGCTAAAAGAAGATAAAAGCAAAGCAGAAATTGTGGCAAGCATTAGCAAAAAATATGAGGCCGATGAGGCTACCATTGAGAAGGATTTAAATGATTTCTTTCAAGTTTTAGGTTCATACCAATTGCTTTTAAGTCATGACTAAACGCAGCATTACCGTTGCGGTTTCTGGACTAAATAATATTGACAGTCCCGGACCAGGAATTCCGGTTATAAGGGCGCTCAAAGAGAGCCAAGAATTTGAGGTGCGCATTATAGGACTTAGCTACGAGAACTTGGAGCCCGGTTTGTACATGCACAATTTAGTAGATAAATCGTATTCCATTCCCTTGCCATCGAGCGGCATGGACAGTTTGTTGCAGCGTTTGGCTTATATTCATGGGGTAGAAAAATTGGATGTAATTATACCCAATTTTGATGCCGAGTTGCATAGCTTTATTAAATTAGGTTCGATCCTAAAAGCCGAATATGGAATAGGTACTTTTATGCCCGATTTGGAAACTTTTGAGTCGAGGCACAAATCTGTTTTATACGAATTTGGCGAGAAGAATGGGGTAAAGGTGCCTAAGGCAAAAATGATTTATTCGCCCATAGAAATTAATAAGGTGGGCAATGAGTTGGGTTATCCTTTGGTGGTAAAAGGCAAGTACTATGATGCCAGCATTGCCGCCACACCCGAGCAAGCAGTAAATTACTTTCACAAGATTTCTAACAAGTGGGGATTGCCCATTATTCTGCAAGAATTTGTTTCTGGCAATGAGGTAAATGTTACTGCCATTGGAGATGGAAAAGGCAATTGCATTGGGGCCGTACCCATGCGAAAATTGTATATTACCGATAAAGGTAAAGCTTGGGCGGGTGTTTCTTTGCTCGACGAAGAGCTTATTGATATAACCAATAGGGTAATTGCTAATTCTAAATGGCGTGGTGGTTGTGAGCTCGAGTTTATTAAAACCAAAGACAATGATTACTATTTATTGGAGATGAATCCGCGTTTTCCGGCTTGGGTTTATTTAGCAGTAGGTTGTGGTCAGAATCACCCAGAAGCTTTGGTAAAATTGGCCTTGGGACTAGAAGTAAAGCCCTTTGAATCTTATGAAAATGGTAAACTATTTGTGCGTTATTCTTTTGATCAAATAGTAAATATTTCTGAATATGAAAAAATTTCGACGCTAGGCGAATTGTAATAATTCTGCAAGGATAAATAGCTAATAAATTAAGAATGAATTTGCCTACTCATAATAAAAAATAAAATTTCTAACATGCCAAAACTTACATACGAAAGACCGGTAATTCAAAAGTTAAATACCGGCACCATGAATAAATTCGGCACACGCACAGAGTATGCACCTGTTACGCATATTGAAGGTGTAGCCGTAAAAGAGTTATTAAAAGATTATGGTTCGCCCTTATTTGTAATTAGCGAACAGCAAATTAGAAGAAACTACCAAAATGCATTAAGGGCGTTTAAAACACGTTATCCAAAGGTGCAGTTTGCCTGGAGTTATAAAACCAATTACCTCAATGCGGTGTGTAATGTATTTCACCAAGAGGGCGCATGGGCCGAAGTGGTTTCAATATTTGAATATAAAAAAGCCCTAGGAAACGGGGTTCCGGGAAACAAAATTATTTTTAATGGGCCCGATAAATCGGAAGAAGATTTAAGCTTGGCGGTGCAAAATAAATCGATGATTCACATTGATCATTTCGACGAATTATACATGCTTATTGAAGTGGTTCAAAAGCTTAAAATGAAGGCCTCTGTTGCCATTCGTGTTAACATGGATGTGGGTGTTTACCCTATGTGGGATCGCTTTGGTTTCAATTATGAAAATGGTCAGGCTTGGAACGCCATTAACAAAATAATGAGTGAACCTTTGTTAGCGTTAAACGGACTGCACAGCCATATTGGAACTTATATGTTAAGCGCGGGTGCATACGCTACTGCTGCTTGGAAGCTGTGCGATTTGGCTATGAACATCAAAAATAAGTGGAGCAAAGCCATTCAATACCTCGATTTGGGTGGCGGGTTTGCATCGGCCAATACTTTAAAGGGAAGTTATTTACAAGGGCCAGATATTATTCCGAGTATGGAAGATTACGCCGAAGCAATTTCTACCACCATTTTAAATTTTGGGTTCAAACAGAATGAATTGCCAACTTTGTATTTAGAAACAGGCAGGGCTTTGATAGACGATGCAGGGTATTTATTGGGTTCTGTGATTGCCACCAAACGGTTAAGCGATGGTAGAAGGGCAACCATTATGGATTTTGGGGTGAACCTATTGTTTACTGCTTTTTGGTATAACCACAAGATTTCGCCTGCGCAAGAGTTCTCGCACCACACAGAAGACATGGTGGTTTACGGCCCTTTGTGCATGAATATTGATTGTATTAGAGAAAGTGTTAACTTGCCGCTATTAAGCAAGGGCGATCAAGTGGTGGTGCATAAAGTTGGCGCGTATAACATGACACAGTGGATGCAATTTATTCAAATGCGGCCTAATGTGGTGATGATAGATGCGCATCAAAAAGTACACTTAATTCGCAACAAGGAATCTTTAGAAACCATGTTGCGTTACGAAGAAATGCCTGCTCATCTTAGTAAGATTGATTTGTAGAAAGTTTAAATGAAAAAAGAAAATACTTGGAATTATTGGCTAGATGCTATGTTGAATAGCTATAGCCAAATTTTCTTTTCATTAAACAAACTTTTTGCAGGCATTATTTTATTGGTGAGTTTCTTTGCACCAGAAATAGGAGTTTTTGGACTCTTGGCAGTGCTTTTTGTCAATGTTTTGGCCCACGTTTTTGGCTTTAAAAGAAAGGACATTCAAGAAGGAATTTTTGGTTTTAACGCCTTGCTTTTTGGCTTGGCTATGGCCTTTACGTTTACAGTAAACTTGCCATTTATAGCTTTGTTTGTAATTGCCAACGTGAGTTTGTTGGTATTAACTGCCGTTTTTCAAGGTGCATTTAGTAAGGTAAGTTTGCCCTTTTTAAGCTTTCCTTTTTTAGTCTGTTATTGGATTGTTATGTTGGCTTCTTCTGAGTTAAATCAGCTCGTGAGGGCTGAACCAATGCTCAATCCAAGTGCCTTGCCGCATCTATTAGATGAAACCGAAATGCCTGAGCTTTTAAGGGTGTTTTTTAGAACCCTTGCGGCCACGTTTTTTCAGAACTCAGTCTTGGGGGGCATGCTCATTGCCATAGGTTTATTTTTGTTTTCTAGGATAACTTTTACCCTCGCATTTTTGGGCTTTGCAACGGCCTTTTGGGTATATGGTTTTTTTGGTGCCAACATTAGTCTATTGTCACAAAATTTGGTTGGGTCAAACTACATCTTTTTTGCCATTGCCATTGGCGGATTTTATTTAATTCCCAATACCTATTCTTACCTCATTAGTTTTATGATGATACCTGTTTTAATGCTGCTTCAAATAGCATTTGATAGGTTGTTTTTAGGACTTAATGTAAAGACCTTTACTTTAGGATTTAGTGTATTAACCACCGTATTTTTATATGCCTTGCACCAACGTTGGTTGCATCAATTCTTGCACTTGGTTACCATTCAATATTATTCTGCAGAGAAAACGGTGTATAAATACCTCAATGCTTTGTCTCGGTTCAACCAATGGCACCTCAAGAAAATATCCTTGCCTTTTTGGGGCGATTGGCAGGTGAGTCAGGGTTATGATGGCACCATAACGCACCTGGGCGATTGGAGCAAAGCCCTCGATTTTGTGATAGTAGACCAACAGAAAAAAACCTATCAAGAACCAGGCTTGCAGGTGAGCGATTTTTATGGGTATAACAAACCTATTTTGGCTCCAGCCGATGGGTATGTTTACGAAATTGTGAACCACATAGACGACAATGATGTTGGTGCCGTAGACACCCATAAAAATTGGGGAAATACACTTGTGCTTAATCATTTAGATGGCTTATTTTCTCAAATTAGTCACATCAAAAAAGACTCTTTTAAAGTGGCAGTGGGCGATTATGTGTTAAAGGGTAGTATGCTGGCAAATTGCGGCAATAGCGGACGTTCGCCAGAGCCGCATGTGCATTTTCAAATGCAATTTTCGCCAGAAATTGGCGCCATTACCCAAGCTTATCCCATCTCTTATTTTATTGAAAAAGAAAACGACAAGCATATTGCCTTAAAAATATTTGAAGTGCCCAAAGAACAGGCAATTATTTGCAATGTGGAACCCAATCAAATTTTGTTGCAAGCCTTTGATTTGCCTCCAGGCAAAGTGCTGCGCTTTTACAAAGAAAATAGCAAAGAGTTAATTGAGTGGGAGGTTTTTACAGATGCTTATAACCGCAGTTATTTGTATGAGAAGAAGAGTAAAAGTTACGCCTATTTTGTAAACGATGGTACCCGATTTTATTTCACCGATTTTGAAGGGAGTCGCAACAGTGATTTGTTTCACTTTTATATGAGTTGTTATTCGGTTTTGCTAGGCGCTTATTCCAATATTCATATAAAAGATCAATTGCCTTTGATACATTTTAATTACCCTGTTTTTATTTGGTTACAAGATATGCTTGCGCCATTTTATTTGTTTACCGAGGCCAAATTTAACAACCAGCTCAATGCCATAAAAGACGCCACAAAATTGCATTTAACCACCCATTTGCAGGCACGCATATTTGGGTATCTTTTTAGAAATTATAGCTATCAAATTTATATAGGAGAAAAGGGTTTGGAAGAAATTATTTTGCAAGAAGGCAAGAGAAAGGAGCGTTGGATATGCGCTTCTTAATTTTAAGTTTGTTCCTGTTTTTTTTCGGTCTGAACCAAAGCGCCGTTAATGCGCAAGAGCTTAGCTATGCAAAGGTTGATTCCCTTTCGCATCAATACTTTAATAACTTAGAAAATGCGGCGCTAATTCGAATAGGAAAGCAAGCTTTGAAAGAACAGATTGATTTCTACTATTTGCGTGTTCGATTGGGAATTGCATATTTTAGGTTGGGTAATTTTGAAGCGGCGTATATGCATTTTAATAAGGCCGTAGAGATGAATCCTTCCGAAGAATATGTGCTTACTTATACCTATCAATGTTTGTTAAAAACTGCCCAATTTCAAAGGGCAAATATGTTTTTGATTTTGCATCCGCAAATTGGTTCAGACCATATTGCTTTGCATAAAGGTTTAAGTAATTTTGAATTGGAAGGTGGGGCAATTTTAACCAACAATGAAAGCAGTTTTAATGGGGTAAACCTAAGGAAACAAGGACCGTATGCTGCAGGCGATTTTTTCTCTGGCATGGATTATATTAGGGCTTATTTTGAGGTGCTGCTTGCGCCAGATACCCGTTTGCATGTGGGTGGAAATTTGTACCAATCAAATCAACTTTCTAAATTGCAATTCTTTGCAACTGATTTGGAAAAAAATTACAGTACCTTGAATGTGCAATTGAATTTAGGCTTGACTAAGAATTTTAAAGACGGATGGGGATCAGGATTTGGCATGGCATACTATCATCAAAATTTTACGCACCCATACATCAATAGCAATATAAATCCTACGCCGCCTAATGCTCCAATTATGGATACCAGCGAAAAAACCAATTCAATTTCTATAAGCATGTATGTTTCTAAACGCAGCAAATACATTGAGCCTATTTTGTTTTTGAATTATGGAAATTTTGATTTTTTACCTAGGATTCAGACCGAGGCAGGTATAACTTATTTTCCTTTAGGCAACTCCAAACTATTTGGGTATTCAAGTGCCAGTTTATCGATTCTTAATGGACAGAACAATTTTGTTTACCAACAAAAAATTGGATTTGCCCCCAATGCCAATTGGATCATTGAGGCCAGTTATATGGCAGGTAGTTTAAATAATTATATGGGTCGTCTTGGGTTCTTAACCCTAAACACTTTTGACCCATTAAAATGGTCGACTGGATTGGATATTTCATTGCGAAAAAACAGGTATACCCTTGCGCCAGGTTACCGATATCAAATGCGCGAAAGTGGATATACCCTAGAAAATGGAATCAATACCTTTTCGTATCAAACTTATAATTATTACAACCATTTATTTTTTATTACCATCAAATGTCAGCTTTAAAGAAAATCTTATTTGCCCTACTGCTAATTGGCAGCGCGCAATTACAAGCACAAAACCTCAGCGATCTGTTTGCCAAGAGTTATGCCGCAGAGAAAATAGGTAGTTATACAGAAGCCATTAATGCCATGCAAGCCCAGACGCATGTTGCCGTTTATGAAGTAAATTTGCGATTGGGTTGGTTGTATTACAGTTCAAAAAAACACAGCGAATCTGTTACCTATTACCAAAAAGCCATGGTGCTTAAACCAACGGCAACCGAGCCGCTTTGGGGACTAATTTACCCATTGATTGCGCAAGAAAAATGGAATTCGGTAGAACAAGCTTACAAAAACATTCTTAAATTGGACGGTAAAAATTCGAAGGCGAATTACTATTTGGGTTCCATTTATTTTTACCGGAAGGATTATGCAAATGCTAAAAAATATTTGCAGGAAGTGTATAATTTATATCCATTCGATAGGGAAGCTGGGTTGTTATTAGGCTGGAGTTATTATTACTTGGGCAACAAAGTGGAAGCGAAAAATTTGTTTCAGCATGTGCTTAATAATAAGCCCGACGATGCTTCTGCATTAGAAGGCTTAGCGCTTGTTAAATAATAATTGCGAAACACCTATCTTTCTGGCGTGAAAGATTTAAAGAAGTATTACATCATTCCGGCACCGCCAGAAGATGTTTATTTGGCATTAACCAATGAGTCAACCATGATGCTGTGGACTGGCGATCAAGCTAGTTTTGTGGCAGAGGTTGGGGCAGAATTTTCTATGTGGGATGGTAGCATATTGGGCAAAAACTTGGAGCTTGAACCCAATAAAAAAATTGTGCAACAATGGTATTTTGGCGAGGAAGAAACCGAATCACCCAGTATTGTTACCCTAAAGTTGCACCCGCATAACCAAGGAACTAGCTTAGAAGTGCGCCACACCAATATTCCCGACGATGAGTACAATGACATTGCCGACGGTTGGACGGCCGAGTATATGGGGTCGCTAATAGATTTTTACGAAGAGGAGTAATGCCGAAAATATGGTGCAATTTAGATTTTGCTTTCTTATGCGGTAGTTTTGTTTTATTTACCCTTGTGAAATCTTTAAATACCTTTGGTCTAATTAAAAATTTCAATTGTTAAAATTCTCTTACCAATTAATTGGACTAATTTGATGGCTTATTAAATAGGCATTTGCTTGGCTAAAATGCTTGCAATTAAAAAAACCTCGGTGGGCCGAAAGTGGCGATGGGTGAGGGGCTTGCAGGGTTAAATGTTTTTTTGTGTTTATTAAGTCCGACTTACTTTGCGCATAATTTCCCCAAAGTAAAAACACCAAATGCTCCCTTTGTAGGCTTAATTGCTTTATGGCTTCATCGGTAAATTCCTCCCAACCTTTTTTTTGGTGACTACCGGCTTCGCCAGCCCTAACGGTTAAAGTAGCATTCAACAACAATACCCCCTGATTGGCCCAATTGCTTAAGTTGCCATTAATAGGAATTTTATAATCAGGATAATCTACCTGCAAACCTTTAAAGATGTTTTTCAAAGAAGGAGGAAAGGGTACGCCTTCGTTCACCGAAAAACTTAAACCATGCGCTTGGTTCAAACCGTGATAAGGATCTTGACCAAGCAATACTATTTTTACCTGATGAAATTGGGTTCGATTAAAGGCCTCAAATATTTTTGAAACAGGAGGGTAGAATAATGTATTGTTTTTATACTCCGCATTTAAAAAATGTTGTAAGGCTGTAAAACTTGGTTTAGCAAAGGCTTCACTCATTGCTTGCTTCCAAGAATCCTCTAAGTAAAATTCATTTAATTGCTCCAATTTTATGTGTTGTATTTTTAAACTTATGTATAAAAAAGTCTAAAATAAGTTTTGTGATTTGTGCCTAAAAAAAATAAAGATTAATCGACATGAGAAATAATAATTTTCTTTATTTCTAGCATGTTTCCATCTTCATCTGTAATCAATCCGAAATATAAACCAGCTTTATAATTGCCTAGGTTAAGGTTAAAATTTTTAGTGAATTTATGATTTAGCAAATTTACTCCGCTAGCTTCTATTAAGTTGAAATTTCCCTTTGTTCCAATTGGCACTTCCACCCAAAGTATTTGATTTGCTGGATTGGGGAAAATATTAAATTTTAATTTCGGATTAGGTTTGTCTATGCCACTTATTAATGGTGTACCCCAAACCTGGTTATTTATTTTATAATACAATAAATTGTTGTAATAGCCCGATGAAAAATGGTAATAAGGGCCTCCAATTCCTTTGTAAAAAATAGACTCTACAGCAGGTTCTACAGAGTGTTGGCGTCTTTTCCAACAAGAATCGATTTCTTCGAAATAATAATTTATGAAAAAATAAGGAGAACTACCTATATAAACCCAAAGATTCTTATTTCGTTCATAATAAAAAGGTGTTGTATTTACATAGCCTGGTAATAATGTAAATTGACTTTTGGGGTCAAAGTAGGTATAATTAGTATCAAATTTATAGACCCAAAATCCCCTTTCAAAAATTCTATTTACTTCATAAATTGTATCCTTGTTATCATCATTTCTTTTAAAGTATCTATAATATTGAAAATGCTTTTCTGTATAAATAATGTAATTGGGTGAATCCGTTCTATGTGTAATTTTCCTGATGGTTTCTGTAGTTTCTGAATATTGAGAACTATAATCAACCATCTGTTCATGTAATTCATCGCCAATATTAAGGTCAATATATCGAGAAACAAGCTCTTGCGGGTTCAAATTTGTAATACCAAAACACCTTTTTTCATAGGTTAAAACCCCAATAAGATGAAGTTGTCTGTTTTGTTGTAATTTATTATAAAAGCCCTTTAAATTAGGAAAAGCAATTACCCCAAAAAAATCAGAAAATCGCCAATACAATTGATTAATTGGATTACCCTTTATTGGATTGTTATTTAAGTCGGTGGTGAATAAGGAAATCTCCCAAATGCTGTCCCATGTATTCAATAAATAATTGTATTGTTTAACAGTTGGAATGCCATAGACCTTCAATCCAGCAAGGCTATTTCTTGAAATAAGAAAAGTATCTTTAGCGCCATAATCAATGCAAAAAGTATCTAAAAGAGCAGTAATTATATAATGTTTATTGCCTTGGTTTAAAACAGTTGTTCCCATTACCCCTTCTTTCATGCCCATACAAGAGTAATCTGGCCAACTTTCGTTAGGGAATTTATTTAATTGGTAAGCCATTGAATCTGGAGAAATGGCATCAACAAAAATCGATTGAATATAATATGAATTGGGAATAGTATCGGCAAAATAATATACCTGCTTTGGTTTAATAAAAACTTGACCAAACAAATTTGTTTGATAGATAGAAAAGAGAATTATAGAAAATGTTAATTTTATCAAAGCATCCGAATTTACTAATTTTTCATATTTTTAACAACACATGCAACAATTTTCTTTCCCTCCACAATTTAATTCTGTGGTAAATTTTATTCACTTTCTATTGGGAATGAAAGATGAGTTGTATTATTGCCAAATGGATCATCAATCAATAATAGAAAAAGCGTGGGATAATCGTTCGTTGCTAACAGATGCGGCAACTCAGCAGGCCATTAATGAAGTTATAGAGAAATTAGACAAGGGTATTTTAAGGGTGGCTGAACCAATTGACGGGGGGTGGAAGGTGAATGATTGGATCAAGAAGGCCGTGATTTTATACTTCCCTATTCGCAAAATGGAAACTTATTCGGTAGGGCCAATGGAGTACCACGATAAGATGGCGCTTAAAACCAATTATGCCGAACTTGGCGTGCGCGTAGTGCCCAACGCCGTTGCACGTTATGGAGCATACTTAAGTAAAGGCACCATTTTGATGCCCAGCTATGTAAACATTGGCGCTTATGTAGACGAAGGTACTATGGTAGATACTTGGGCCACGGTGGGCAGTTGTGCGCAAATTGGCAAGCATGTACACTTGAGCGGCGGCGTTGGCATTGGGGGTGTATTGGAGCCCGTTCAAGCTGCTCCAGTAATCATTGAAGACAATTGCTTTATAGGTTCAAGATGCATAGTGGTAGAAGGTGTGCATATTGAACGAGAAGCTGTTTTGGGTGCAGGTGTAACGCTTACCATGAGCACAAAAATAATAGATGTTACCGGGCCTGAACCAATAGAATACAAAGGTAGGGTACCAGCACGTTCGGTGGTTATTCCGGGTTCCTATACCAAGCAATTTGCCGCCGGTTCATTTCAAGTTCCATGTGCCTTAATAATTGGTCAGCGCAAAGCCAGCACCGATTTAAAGACCAGCCTCAACAATGCATTAAGAGAATATAATGTAGCTGTTTAATTTTTGGTTCAGACCTAAAAATTTCCCGTATTATGCCAATGCAATAGCTGTTTAGAAAAATGAAACAAATATGCTTTCAGTATTAAATTCAATTGGTTGATTTATTGTCGAATTTCTCTTAAATTCGAATTGTAAAAAAACAATTAGATGATAACTGTGGCTGAAAGAAAAAAAATCGCTGATAGGGTATTAAATATCCAAAAAAGAAGGTCTGCTAAACAAGATAAAAGTGCTTGCGCTTTCTTTTGATAAAGCTAACGATGATATCATCAATAGCTATAGTCTTTAATTTGACGAAGCTGTTGCTAGAGTTAAAGAAGGTAAGTTTAAAACCCAGGAGGAAATAGAGGCTTTGCTTGATAAATGGGAAAGCAAATAAGGGTAAATAAGGGAGATGAAAGAGCTAGTTTAAATTTCATAGAAATACTTGATTTTATTCGGATTGATTCACCAACTAAAACAAAAAGAGTTAAGTCAAGAATAATAAATATGGTGAAAGAGATTCCATCAATTCCTGAGATGTACAGAGCAGATGAACTCAAAAATGTTAATGACGGAACCTACAGAGTATTTAATTTGGGACGGCATAAGCGTATCATATAAAATAAAAGCAACAGCAATTATTATTATTGCAAGGGTTAGGCTTACAGCCGCCTAATGCTCCTGAAAACCTACACAGACCGTTACCGCTTCTCCTTAAATATAAAGGAAATCGACAATGAACTTGCAGTAATTAGAAATTTGCAATAAATAAAAATTGGTAACCAGATAATTTTATGCATAAGTTGGATGGAAAGAAGATTGACCAAATGGAAGTACATTTTTACCCAAGACAATTTTGATTTAACAGTTCTTTAAAAACTAATTTTTACCTTTATTTGAAATATGGAAAAGGAGAACAATATTAACTGCCCCAATTGTGGCTTCACTATAGATGTAAACGACCTGGTTTATCACCAAATGGAGGCAGAACTGAAAAAAGAATTCAATGCCAAACAAGCTCAAGAGCGACTAAAATTAAACAAGGAAGTGGAGCTCCTTCAAAAACAACAAGCCGAATTTGAAGAGAAAAGAAAAAAAGAAAACGAACTCTTTCAAGATAAATTAACCCAAAAAGTTAAAGAAGAAAAAGAACTGATAGAAAAACGTCTGCGCCTACAACTCGAAACCGAACAGCAAGACCAAATTAAATTAATGCAAAATGAGCTGAACCAAAAACAAGAACAGCTTAAAGAATTGAATCGCACCAAAGCCGAAATTGAGAAGCTCAAGCGAGAGAAGGATATGGTTAAGGAGCAAACCTTAATGGAGGCCGAAAAGTCGCTCACCTCAAGGCTTATCGAGGAACGCGACAAAATTAAAAAGTTAGAGCAGGATAGAACAGAACTCACCATAAAAGAGCTTAATAAGCAACTAGAAGATCAAAAGCGACTCACCGAGGAAATGAAGCGAAAGCAGGAGCAAGGCTCCATGCAATTGCAAGGTGAGGTGCAAGAATTGGCCATCGAAGAATACCTCATGGCGCAATTTCCGCTCGATATAATTGCCGAAATAAAAAAAGGCGCAAGGGGAGGCGATTGCGTTCAAATAGTAAACACGCGTACCAAACAAAATTGTGGCACCATCTACTACGAAAGTAAGCGCACAAAAGATTTTCAACCAACTTGGATAGAAAAATTTAAAACAGATATTAGGGTAAAAGGTGCTAATATTGGGGTTCTAGTTACAGATGTGATGCCTGTAGATATGCAACGAATGGGCTTAAAGGATGGCATTTGGATTTGTACCTACGAAGAATTTAAAGGGCTTTGCAAGGTTTTAAGAGAGAGTGTGGTGCAGTTAGATTCGGCCTTAGCTACCCAAGAAAATAAGGGCGATAAAATGAGTTTGTTATACGATTTTTTAACAAGCAATACGTTTAGGTTGCAAATTGAAGCCATTGTAGAGGGTTTTAGTCAAATGCAATCAGACCTAGATTCTGAAAAACGTGCCATGCAAAGAATTTGGAAAACAAGGGAAAAGCAAATAGAAAAAGTGATCACAAATACCATCGGCATGTATGGTTCTATTAAAGGTATTGCTGGCAACGCCATTGGTGATATTAAGGCTTTGGAACTCCCTGAAGCCAATTTGGAAGATGAAGAAATATAAAAAAACTGCTTATGAATTTAGAAGTCTATTTCGAAAAATTTAGAAACAATATCATTGGTCTGAACCAAGATTTCGAAAGTGCAACAGGTGAAATTCACAAGATTTTATACGCCGATTGGACAGCCAGTGGTAGGTGTTACCTGCCCATAGAAGAAACGCTGCAAAAGGATATTATGCCCTTTGTGGCCAACACGCATACCGATACCAATATAACTGGAAAAGGCCTTACTTACGCGTATCACTTGGCTCAAAAAATTATCAAAAAGCATGTTCATGCCAGCGAAAATGATGTGCTTATTTCTTCCTATAGCGGTATGACAGGTGTGGTAAATAAGTTCCAACGCATTCTGGGCCTAAAAATTCATGAAAAGTTTGCAGATCAAGTTAGTCCTGCCATAAACGAGCGTCCCATTGTGTTTATCACCCACATGGAACACCACTCAAATCAAACTTCTTGGCTAGAAACCATTGCCGATGTGGTGGTGGTTGATCCCGATAGTGAGGGCTTATTTTCCTTAGAAAATTTTAGTAAACTATTGAATGAACATGCCAATAGAAAACTTAAAATTGCAGCAGTTACTTCTTGCTCAAATGTAACAGGCATCTTTACTCCCTACCACCAAATTGCCAAAATGATACACCAAGCTGGCGGACTTTGCTTTGTGGATTTCGCCTGTTGTGCACCTTATATAAACATCAATATGCACCCTGCAGATCCAGAAGAATACTTGGATGCCATCTATTTTTCGCCACACAAATTTTTGGGCGGACCAGGTTCTGCAGGAGTTTTGATTTTTAACAAAGCGCTTTACCACAACAAAATTCCAGATAACGCAGGTGGTGGTACCGTTGAGTGGACTAATCCTTGGGGTGGTAGAAGGTATTATGAAGATATTGAAACCCGCGAGGATGGCGGAACTCCCGCATTTTTGCAAACCATAAAAACTGCGCTTTGCATCAATTTAAAAGATGAGATGGGCGTCGAAAATATTCTTAAAAGAGAAGAAGAGCAGCTAGAAATTCTTTTTAAAAAATTAGAACCGGTAAAAAATTTACACATTCTTGCCCCAAAACAAAAACATAGGTTGGGCATCGTTTCTTTTTACATCGACGATTTGCATTATAACACTGGCGTTAAACTGCTTAATGATAAATTTGGCATTCAAACCCGCGGGGGTTGTTCTTGCGCGGGCACTTATGGCCATTATCTGCTCAATGTGCAGCCAGGTCAATCGGCACACATTACCCATATGATAGATGCCGGTAATTATGCCGAAAAGCCAGGCTGGATAAGGGCTTCCATTCACCCAACTTTAAGTAATATGGAGATTGAATTATTGGGAGATTCCATCGTTCAAATGGCCAATAACCACCAAGAATGGGCTAAAGATTATCGGTTCAATCCAAGCACCAATTGCGTAAGTTATCATGATATTGGTTCAGACCAATACATAATTAAGTACATGGAAAAGGCTATGGGAATGGGCAAATAATTAGATATTCACCAAAGAGTGGATACTTTCATTTGCACGAGTAAGATTCAAATCCTACTTTTGCTCAAATCTAAACTACTTTGAATAAAACAGTTAATAAATTTCCTGCCACTTTGCTCTTAGCAGATGGTACGGTTTATTCGGGAACTTCCATTGGCAAAATAGGTTCCACCACAGGCGAAATTTGTTTTAATACCGGCATGACGGGCTATCAGGAAATCTTTACCGATCCCAGTTATACAGGGCAAATTCTGCTACAAACCAATGTTCATATAGGTAACTACGGAATTAATCAATTGGAGGAGGAATCGGATAGCATCAAAATTGCCGGATTGGTTTGTAAAAATTTCAATGTGCCCTATTCGCGCAAACAAGCAGATTCATCGGTTCAGGAATACTTTGCTTTAAATAACATTGTTGGCATAGCCGATGTTGATACCCGCGAGGTAGTAAGGCATGTGCGCAGCAAGGGCGCTATGAATGCAATTATTTCTTCTGAAGGTAAAACCATTGAAGAATTAAAAGCACAATTGGCCGCTGTACCTTCTATGGAAGGCTTGGAACTATCGAGCACCGTGTCTAGCAAAGAAACCTATTATATGGGAAATAAGGATGCCTCAAAACGGGTTGCAGTATTAGATTTAGGGGTAAAAAAAAATATCTTGAGGTGCTTGGTTGAACGCGATGCTTACTTAGCCGTATTTAATTGCAATAGCACTTTTGAAGAGATGATGGCTTTTAAACCAGATGGGTTTATGATTAGCAATGGACCTGGAGATCCTGCCGTTATGCCTTATGCCGTGGATACCGTTAAGCAAATTGTAGATGCTGGCATTCCTTTATTTGGAATTTGTTTGGGTCACCAAATGTTGGCCGAATCTCAAGGGCTAAAAACCTATAAAATGTTTAATGGCCACCGAGGATTAAACCACCCCGTTAAGAATATTATCACTGGAAAATGCGAAATTACTTCGCAAAATCATGGCTTTGGGGTAAGCATGGAAGAAACTTTAAGTCACCCTGCCATTGAATTAACCCACGTGAACTTAAACGATCATACCGTGGAAGGAATTCGCGTTAAAGGTAAAAAAGCTTTTTCGGTTCAGTATCATCCAGAAGCGGCACCCGGACCAGAAGATAGCAGATACCTGTTCGATGATTTTGTGGCTATGATGAACTAAGCTGCAAGCAATTACAATTGAAATAACTTGGATTTTTTATAAAATAAAATTTAAACAAAAATAATTATGAGCTCAATCATTAACATTCACGCAAGGCAAATTTTAGACTCACGAGGAAACCCCACTGTAGAGGTTGAAGTAATTACCGAAGGAGGCGTAATGGGTCGCGCTGCAGTTCCATCTGGAGCTTCCACAGGCATTCATGAGGCAGTTGAATTGCGCGATGGCGATAAAAATGTTTACATGGGAAAAGGCGTTTTAAAAGCCGTAAAAAATGTAAACGATGAAATATGTGATAAATTAATAGGTGTAGATGTTTTTGAGCAAAACGAAATAGACCGCAAAATGATTAAGTTAGATGGCACAGAGAACAAGGGAAACCTAGGTGCAAATGCCATTTTAGCCGTGTCTTTGGCTTGCGCAAAAGCTGCTGCAATAGAAGCCAATATGCCTTTATACAGATACATTGGCGGAGTAAACGCAAACACCTTGCCTATTCCTTTAATGAATATCCTTAATGGTGGTTCACACGCAGATAATTCGATCGATTTTCAAGAATTTATGATTGTGCCTACCAAGGCAGATAGTTTTAGCGAAGCCCTGCAAATGGGTACTTCGGTTTTCCACCACCTAAAAGCTGTTTTAAAGAAAAAAGGTTACAGCACCAATGTGGGCGATGAAGGCGGATTTGCACCAAATATTCAATCAAATGAAGAAGCCATAGAAACGGTTTTAACTGCCATTGAAGCTGCTGGTTTTAAGCCAGGAAAAGACATATACATTGCTATGGATGCCGCCACCAGCGAGTTCTGGGACGAGAAAAAAGGAATGTATATCTTCAAAAAATCTGATAATCGCGAAATGACGCCAACAGAAATGGTGGCTTATTGGACAGAGTGGGTAAACAAATATCCCATCATTTCTATTGAGGATGGTTGCGCTGAAGACGATTGGAAAGGTTGGGCAGAATTAACCAAGTCTATTGGTTCAAAATGTCAATTGGTGGGCGACGATCTTTTTGTAACCAATGTGAAGCGTTTGTCGAAAGGAATTAAAGAAAATATTGCCAATTCAATTCTTGTAAAAGTAAATCAAATTGGTTCATTAACAGAAACCATTGATGCCGTAAACATGGCCACCAGAGCAGGTTACACAAACATCATGAGTCATAGAAGTGGCGAAACAGAAGATACCACCATTGCAGATTTAGCGGTTGCTTTAAATAGCGGACAAATTAAAACGGGTTCTGCAAGTAGAACAGATAGAATTGCCAAATACAACCAATTAATACGCATTGAGGAAGAACTGGGTAAAACCGCTTATTATCCTGGTAAAGATTTTAAATACGCTAAATAATTTCACCCATGTTTAAACCATCACCCAAATTTCTTGGTCTGATCCGAAATAAATATGTATTAGCTACGGTGGCTTTCGTTTTTTTATTGCTTATCAATGATAGAAATAGCATTTTTGATCAATATGAATATAGCAAAGACCTCAAGGTAATAAAGCAAAAGCATGCGTATTATAACCAAGAAATTGAAAAGGTGAAAAAGGAAAAGAATGAATTGTTTGGGAACAATAAAAACCTCGAAAAATTTGCCAGAGAAAAGTACCTCATGAAGGCAGATGACGAAGATGTTTTTGTGATGATAGAAGAAAAGAAATAATAAAAAGGCTAGCACTATAAAGTGCTAGCCTTTTTATTTAAGGGCATTTTAGAATACCTTTGATTTTTACCAACTGATAAAAATAAATTATCATGAAAAATAATATTAACAGAAAAAGCTTTATTCAATCTGCAGCCCTCTTGGGTTTAGGTACCCTTGCCTTTGGAACAAAAGCAAGCGATTTAATCAATGAAAAACAAGTTAAATACCCTGCAGAAGGGGCTATAAAGCCCAATAATGGAAAGTTTGAACTTCCTCCTTTAGGTTACGCCTACAACAGTTTGGAGCCTTTTATAGATGCCCAAACCATGGAAATTCATTATACCAAACACCACCAAGCCTATATCAACAAACTAAACGAAGCCATAGAAAAAGAACCTTCTTTAAAAGGTAAATCCCTAGAAGAGCTATTGCTTAACCTTAGTCAAGCCCCAGAATCTGTGCGCTCTGCTGTGAGAAACCACGGTGGCGGTCATTGGAACCATAGCTTTTTTTGGAAGTCGTTGAAAACCGGCACCACCATGGGACCTAAATTTAAGCAAATTGCAACAGCCTCTTTTGGTTCTGTTGAACAATTAAAAGCCACTTTCGAAAAGTTAGCTTTAGGCGTTTTTGGATCGGGCTGGACCTGGATGGTTATTCAAAACAAGCAGCTAAAATTAAAGACCACTGCCAACCAAGACAACCCCTTAATGGATGCTGCTAAAGAACCAGAAATGATGTCGAAGGTAATATTTGGACTCGATTTGTGGGAGCATGCCTACTACCTAAAACACAAAAACAAGCGTGCAGATTACGTTTCTGATATTTGGAATGCGGTTAATTGGGATGAAATTGAGGCACTTCTATCTTAATTGAAAAATATATTTGATAATTAATTTTCAAATCCTAAATTTGCAGTCCTTAAAACGGTGGTTTTAGCTCAGCTGGTTAGAGCGCCTGATTGTGGTTCAGGAGGTCGCCGGTTCGAGCCCGGTATTCCACCCCATTAATAAAAAAAGCCCTCTTGCAGGGCTTTTTTTATTAATGAAGTCAAGAAAGTGACAAAAGGCAATTCAAATTAGTATAAATTATCAATTTTAATTATACAATCTTAACCTCAACCCAAATCTAAATGCCCTCACCGGAAATGGATAATGTGGCGTATAATAATAACCCGAATTCTGCCAATCCATATTTACATGCTCAAATTTTAAATAGATAACTGCTGTCTTAACCTGTGCCGTTAAAAAAACATCAATTAAAGGGTAGTTGCCAACCTTGGTTTGATCTTGCAAATAAAAGGCCCTAGCAGCAGGATTATAGGCATTGGCGTAATACGCCGTATTGTAAAAAACCTCTGCACCCAATTGCATTCGCACTACCTTCTTGAACAAATTTCCATTTACATAATACCTCAAATTGCCACTTAACTCGGGCATGCGAACAATAGCCAAATTAGCCTTTTGTAACATCAACTTGTTTTCAAAAAAGAACCAACCCAATTGAAAAGTTTTGCTTGCCTCCAAAGTATTGATAACCAAAATCTCACTGCTTTGCTCTGGAGAAACTTGCTTGCCAAAATAAACCCAATTGGCTATAATATACTGATTAAAATTGGCCGTAAAATTATGCTTATACCGCTTTGTGCCCATGCCGGCATGCCAATGCGTGACATTTATTTTTGAATACTTATTGTCCCAAGTAAAGGGAGCAGATTTATAATGAACCAAAGTGAAATCGGGCTCACTTAAAGTGTTTTCTAAGCCTCCATTTACATCCAAGGCCTTAAACAAAAACTTAATGTCGCCACCGAGCTTTACATCATTGGCATTGTAACCCCATACGCAATAGGAACCACCCAAGCGCAACCCAATATTTTGATCGGTCTTTGGCAAGCGTTCCAACTTAGCTTCACCCCATAAATTTTGATAGGTATTAAATAAGCCCATTTGATATACCTCAATGTATTTATGCGCCAAGGCAAATTCAATATAACTTTGTTGAAATTCATTGCTCTTTGTCCAATAAGCATAAGCCAACCTATTCATAATGGTTTTGCTAGAAACTGAATCGCTAAAAATGCCCGTACTATCAATGCCAGAGCCTGCCGGAAACAGGGCAACGCTGGTGTCTCCCTTAGGATTATCGAAAAAGAAATTATCTCTATCTACCCTAAATGTGTGCGAAATAAACCCAGTTCTGCTTAAATAATAACTGGTATCTTCATTGTCCACTGTCTCTGTTAACTTCCCTAAATAAAAATATTGTTTTGCAAAAACACTATTGCTTCTAAACCTGCTCTCACTTTTATACAATTGAACCGGCGCAGCCTTATTTGGGCCCCTTAAACTTTCAAACAATGAGTCGCTCCTTATGCCGCCACTCTCATCTAAAACGCCTCGGTTCCAGATGGCATTACCAATAATTCCATATTTTTTATTCTTGGTTTCATAGCTTCCAAAAACGTTTGTATAATATCCGCTGGTATATTGCCTTGGATAAAATCCCTGTGAGGTAACCCTATCAAAATCTACCCCAATATTCAATCTAGGCGTAATGTTATAGGTGTATTTTGCCTTAAAGATTAACAACTCGCGCTGCCCTTGCGTATAAGTAAAATCGGCATAAGGTTTTTTAGACTTATAATACTTAGAACCTTCAACGGTCTTGTAAAAATTTTGATACGGATTAAACCCCAACACAAAATCTGAATTTCGGTTCCAGGTAAAAAATAAATTCCGACCAGGTGTACCCAAATTACCCAAGTCCTGAAAAACCGAATTTCGCCTAAAATGGTGACTGTAAATTTCATTGCGGCGCATCGCCGTATCCTCATAAACCAAACTAAGGTTGCGGTCTTTAGAATACTCCGTTTCAAATTGAGTAGTATACTCTTTAACTGCCGTTTCATTCTTAACAGCCGTGTCCTTTTGCGCCCACACAAATTCACTCAGCAATAGGAGCGTGCCAAAAAATAAAAACCTATATAGTTTGCCCAATGTATATTATTGTTTGATTACTTTCTCAACCCAATGAAATGAACCTCCGCGCAACTCCACAAAATACATGCCTTGGTTCAAACCGCTTGTTTCTGCCTCAAATGTAGGTCCCCATATATTCTTTTGCAAAACCAATTCTCCTTTTACGTCATATATTGTTAATACTATGGGTTCTTTTATTAACGGTAAGTGCTCAATTATTAGTTTTTCACAAAAGGGGTTGGGTTTGGTCTGAACCAATTCTTTCGACAGTTTTTTTGATAGGCCTGTTAGCATAGAATCTACTCTCAATACAAAAAATCCTTCTCCCATATCGCTCGCAACCACATTGCCAGAGGGTAATTTGGTGTCAATTCCCCAGCAGCCTTTATATCCTTCATAATTTTCGGGTGGCCATGGCGAAGTATGGTAATAGCCCGCAATGCTTGGCGCACTTGGGTCGTTTATATCAAAAATATAAAAGCCATCGTGGTAATATGAAACATAAGCAAAACTCCCAATCCAATGGGCATTGTGCGCTGTAGCGCCGGGATTCGACCTAAACTGACTCAATAAAATTGGGTTATAAATATCTTTGATAGAAAATATTTTAATGGACAAACCCCCAGGAACTTCATCGGTAAACATGATGTTTTTGCCACTTGCATCTAAACTACTGCTATGGTTATAACCGTTTTCTGGATAAGAGCGAATGGTGGTAATTAAGCGCTGTTTTTTTAAATCCCTTAAATCAAAAATCCACAAACCTTGATACTCCACAGAGCAATAGGCCGTATCATTTCTTACATAAACTTCGTGCACATTCCTAAAGGCCGGCGCCCCATCACCAAAGGTAGGAACCTGCAACCTGCCAATCCAAAATGGATGTTCAGGGTTATCTAAACTCACTACATCCATGGCTGCTATTCCGCCCGACTTAAGCCTATTTACACATAAATACATGCGTTTGCTTTTGGCCTCAATAAAAATGCTGTGGGTATTGTACGACATGGAGTCGCTGTCGTAAACCTTGTGCACCGAGTCGGGCAAATATTGCAAATCAAAAACCTGCATGCTACCCTTGCCACCATTATCACTCACGCAATAAGCATAATGACTAAAACATTCATAATCTCTATTCACCACATTGCGCGCCACACCATCTTCCACATCGCAAAGTTTAATGTTTTTGGGATCGGTAACATCTAAAAAATAAATGCTATCTGTGCTTCCTGCCACCACATATTCTCTCACTTTTATCGAATCATAATAGGTCGTTAAATCGTTCCAAATTTGATACCCATTTAGCCTCGGGAGGTTTGGGTTATTCCACTTTCCCAACAAGCTTACGCCGCTAGAAATAGGTTGGGCAATAACACTGGCTGAACCAATGAGCCACATGAAAAATAGCCCAGATAAATACTTCGATTTTACCATTTGATGAATTTTTTGATGGTGTTTGAATATTCGCTTCTAATATCAATAAAATAGACGCCTACAGCCAATTGCGACAAAGAAATATCTTCCTTGTTTTGCTCCTTGTTTAGGTGCATAACCGAGCAGCCTTTTGTATCCATTATGTCTACTGTAAATGTGTTTGGTTCAGACAGAAAAATACTGAGCTTTTCTTTACTTGGATTAGGGTAAATGTTTACCTCTATTTCCTTTTCTATTGGCTTGTTTAACCCAACTAAATCCGAGTCTATTTCTAATACAAAAATGCCTTCTGTTAAATCGCTTGCTATAATTCGTTTGCTGGGTAAATAAGGGTAAACGCCCCAGCATCCTTTGTAACCGCCATAAATTTCTGGCTTCTCTGGATGGGTATCGTACCACGCAACTTCGTACGGATTGCTAGGGTCTTTTACATTGTAAACCCGCACGCCATCGTGGTAGGCCGAAACATAGGCAAAATCGCCGTGCCAAAATGCATTGTGGGGCGTGGCAGAGGCATTGCTGTTAAACTGACTTAGGTACTTTGGGTCGCCCAAGTTTTGTATGTCAAATATCTTTACATCCATGCCCATATTTTCATCGGTGAACATAATATACCTGCCCGTTTTATCTAACCAACTGCTGTGGTTATAACCTTGATCTGGATAGGAGGTTATTGAGCCAATTAACACACTGTTGGCCGAATCTCGCATGTCGAAAATGAACAGTCCATATTGCTCGCAACTAAGATATACCGTGTCGTTTCTTGCATACATCTCATGCACTTTATTAAAAAGCGGATTGCCACTTGGTCGCAACGGAATTTGCAAGCGTGTTTGTAGCACCGGAAGTTCTGGATTTGCCAATGAAATTACATCCATTGGCGAAAAACCAAATGGACCAAGGTTGGTACTCATATACATTTTGGCCGTAACAGAATCTATTAAAATCGTATGGGTTAAGGTGCCTAATTCATTGCTTTCATAAACCAAATGCACCGAATCGGGCAGGTATTGTAAGTCGAATATTTGCAAACCCCCAATGCCGCTTGCCTGGTCGGAAACGCAATAAGCGTAATGCTTATAGGTCTCAAAATCGCGGTTGCGTGCATACCTAGATTTCCCACTTTTTACATCCACTAATTTCATGGTGTTCTTTTCTGTTATGTCAAAAAAGTAAATGCTATCGGTGCTGCCACAAATAATATATTCCTTGTTCGTATTTGGGTCGAAATACCCCGTTAAATCGTTCCAAATATCGGTTAAATCTACTTTGGGCAAATCGGGATTATTATAGTGAGATAGCATGCGCATTCTGTACGAATCTTGGGCAAAGAGTGCAACACTGCTCAGGTAAACTAGGCAAAAAAGGGATGCGTATTTTTTCAATTCTATATTTTTGTAAATTGCCTTTTGGCAAAAGTTTGTTTAAAATGTATATCGGTAAGTATAATGAATTTTGGTTGTTTTGGCACCAACTGCATTAAATAAACTGTGCATTTTGGGATTAAAATCGCCTATCCAAGAAAGCTCCGATTTGGTAATGCCAGGGTGATTGTTTTTCATGGCCTCAAACAACTTAATAATCATTCCTGTTTCTAGTCCCAAATTTTGGTATTGCGGAATTATGCCAAAAACTATTCCCCGTATGCGGTCAATTTTTCCAAATTTTCTGAGGTATAAAAATTTAATTTTTGCCCACAAATTCATCTTGCCATTTAGGTGTTTAAAAATTTGGTTCACGTCTAATACATTTACATAAAACCCCGCAGGCTCTCCATTGGCATAGGCAAACCAAATGGCATCTTCCATCATAATGGGTTTAAGGGAAACCAAGGTGCTTTCAATTTTTTCTAAGGTAATTGGAATAAAATCTGGCCTTGCTGCCCATGCTTTATTATAGATGTGAATAAAATCTGCAGCATACTTTTTTAACCCACTTACTTTAAAATGCTCAAAGGTATAATTGGGGTTTTTGAAAATGCGTTCCGACAAGCGGTAAATCCTTTCATAATTAAATCCTTCAATGCTTATTTCGGAAGTAGTTTGCTCAAATATTTTTGCAAACCCAAAGCTTTCAAATAGATTCTGATAATAGGGGAAATTGAAATTCTCTTGATAAGAAGGATTTTTAAATCCGCTCACCAACAAACCCCAATACTTATCTTTCTCCCCAAAATTAATTGGTCCGTCCATAAAGCTACAGCCCTTGTTGCTGAGCCAATTTTGAGCTGTATTAAAAAGTAAATTGGCCGCATCTTGGTTGTTTTCGCACTCAAAAAAGCCAATGCCGCCTAATGGTTTTGATTGTTCGGTTTTATAAAAGGCAGAAATTCGCCCAATAGTGTGCTCTTCTTTTTTTATCAGCCACCTTTTGGCATCTCCCTGCAAATAGTTTTTATTTTTATTTGGATCAAACAGATCCTTTAAATCTTGATCCATTGCACTAACCCAATCGGCATTTTGTTTATATAAGCGTTTTGGGAATTCAATAAATTCCAATTTTTGTTGCGAATTAATTACTTCAATAACTTGCATTTGCAGCGAATTTCAACAATGTAAACCGAAATGACAAATAAGTATTTTTTGCATTTCATTTGAATTCGCTAATTTGCAAGTCAAAATCGTACTACTATGCTACAAATAGGTGATAAAATGCCAGATTTCGAACTCAAGGGGTTTGATGGAAAATTCTATACAAATTTTGAATATGCCGATAAATACGCTTTGGCCATTGTATTTACAAGCAACAGTTCGCCAATTTCGAGGTCGTACAGCAAAAGGCTTATTAAATTGTTCGAGAAATACGAGGAGGATAACTTGGCTATCCTTGGTATCAATTCAAATGACCCTGCTCAATCGCCAGGGGATGATTTTGCCCACATTATGGCAGCTGCAACGCGTTTGGGATTGGAAGAATTGCATTTTATGTATCTGCAAGATGATTCCCAAGAGGTAGCCAAAATATTTGGTGCCACAATTAACCCAGAGGTGTTTCTTTTTAATAGAAAAAGAGAATTAACCTACAAAGGTGCCATAGACGATAGTTGGGAAAATGAGGCCATGGTTATTACCGCTTATTTGGAAGATGCCATTGAAGAAACTTTGGATGGCATGGACATTGATTTTCCAGAAATTGAGGCTGTAGGAACCCCAATTATTTGGAAGAAATAGGGTAGAGCCACAAAAAATTGGATCGAATATTCACTTGCTTTTCAAATAACAATGAAAGGTAATTATACGCTTCTAAACAATAAAGTTGTTATTATTACTGGGGCTTCGTCTGGCATTGGAAAGGCTTGTGCTTTTGCTTTTTCAAAGCAAGGTGCCTCCGTTGTTCTTGCTGCTAGAAACATAGAAAAACTCAATTTGGTTGCCTCCGAAATTATAAGCTTAGGTGGCAAGGCCTTGGCTGTTCAATGCGATATTAGAAAGGAATCAGATTGCAAAAATCTCATTAATCTGACCATTCAAAATTTTAATCAAATAAATGTTTTGGTCAATAATGCCGGACTAAGTATGCGGGCTTTGTTTAATGAGGTTGAGGTATCTGTTTTAGGGGAGTTAATGCAGACCAACTTTTGGGGCGCGGTGTATTGCACAAAACATGCCTTGCCTTATCTGTTACAATCGAAAGGAAGTGTGATTGCCGTTAATTCTTGGGCTGGTTTTACTGGACTTCCAGCAAGAACTGGTTATACCGCATCAAAATTTGCCTTATTGGGATTTATGGAATCTTTGCGGGTCGAAAACCTAAATACTGGCATACATGTAGGAACTATCTTCCCTGGTTATACAGCTTCAAATATTCGCAATACTGCCCTAAATGCACAAGGCAATCAACAATTGGATTCGCCTTTGGATGAGTCTAAATTAATGAAACCTCAAAAGGTTGCCGAATATGTGGTTAAAATGGTACAACAGCGCAGAAAATACCATATAACAACCTTTATGGGTAGAATAACATATTGGGTCAATAAATTCTTCCCAAGCTTTATAGATAAACAGATTTATAAGGTTGTTTCCAAAGAATCCAACTCACCTTTTCACTAAAAAAAAAGTCCCACACTTTGCAGTGCAGGACCTTTAAATATAAATAACCTTGCAGTTATTTCCTTCCCCCATCGTGTGTGGGGGTACACAGGCTTTTAAACCAAAAACTAAACATCTATCTTAGCATACTTTGCATTGGCCTCAATAAATTCCCTACGAGGTGGAACCTCGTCGCCCATTAACATACTAAAGATATGGTCGGCCTCCGCTGCCGAATCCAAACTCACACGCTTTAAGGTACGTGTTTCAGGATTCATAGTTGTCATCCACAATTGCTCTGCGTTCATTTCTCCAAGACCCTTGTAACGTTGAATGCCCACAGAATCGGGGTTGCCACCTTTTGCCAAACGCATAACAGCCTCTTCGCGCTGAGGCTCTGTCCAACAATACTCTTCCTCTTTACCCTTCTTCACCAAATACAATGGCGGCTGAGCAATATAAATATAGCCAAATTCTATGAGCTCCTTCATATACCTAAAGAACAAAGTAAGTATCAAGGTGCGAATATGCGAACCATCCACATCGGCATCCGTCATGATAATTACCTTGTGGTAGCGAAGTTTTACCAAATTCAAGGCCTTGGCATCTTCGGGCGTGCCAATGGTAACACCCAATGCGGTAAACATGTTGCGAATCTCTTCGTTCTCGTAGATTTTATGCTCCATGGCCTTTTCTACGTTTAAGATTTTACCCCTAAGTGGCAAAATTGCTTGGTTAGCACGGTTTCTACCTTGCTTAGCAGTACCTCCAGCCGAATCTCCCTCTACCAAATATATTTCGCAAAGACTTGGATCACTCTCCTGACAATCGGCTAATTTTCCTGGCAAGCCACTGCCGGTTAATGCCCCTTTACGTTGCACCATTTCGCGTGCCTTACGCGCAGCAGCCCTCGCCGTTGCGGCAAGAATTACCTTTTGTACAATTAATTTTGCCTCACGTGGGTTTTCTTCCAAGTAGTTGTTAAGCATTTCGCCCACACACTGGTCTACCGCACCCATAACATCACTGTTACCCAGCTTGGTTTTAGTCTGACCTTCAAATTGAGGCTCCTGGACCTTCACAGAAATTACGCCAGTTAACCCTTCACGAAAATCGTCGCCACTAATTTCAAGCTTCACATTTTTTAGCAAACCTTCTTTATCGGCATAAGATTTTAAAGTACGGGTTAAGGCCCTTCTAAAACCAGCCACGTGCGTACCACCCTCAATGGTATTAATATTGTTTACATAAGAATGCAAATTTTCGGTATAGCCTGTATTATAAATCATGGCCACTTCAACAGGCACACCGCCTTTTTCACCTTCTACATAAATTGGTTCAGGCAAAAGCTTCTCGCGGGTTCCATCCAAATAGTTCACAAACTCCCTTAAGCCACCTTCACTGTGAAATAACTCCTCCTTTATTTTTCCATCCTCGTCTGGACGGTTATCCTTAAGCGTAATTCGTATGCCGCGGTTCAAAAAAGAAAGCTCACGCATACGCGCTGCAATCGTTTCATACTTAAACTCAGACACTGTAAAAATGCTCGTGTCTGGCTCAAAATAAACCGTAGTACCCGTTTTGTCGGTCTCGCCAACAACCTTCACATCATACAAAGGCTTGCCACAAGAATATTCTTGTTGGTAAATTTTCCCCTCGCGGTAAACCGTAGCCCTAAGCAAAATAGAAAGCGCATTTACACAACTTACTCCCACACCATGCAAACCACCTGAAACCTTATATGTATCTTTGTCAAATTTACCACCGGCATGCAAAACCGTCATTACAACCTCCAAGGCCGATCTTCCCTCTTTGGCATGAATGCCAGTAGGAATACCACGGCCATCATCCTCAACTGTAATTGAATTGTTGGTGTTAATATTTACAATAATGTTTTTGCAATAACCTGCTAAGGCCTCATCAATTGAATTGTCTACCACCTCATACACCAAATGATGCAAACCCCTAAATCCAATATCCCCAATATACATGGCAGGTCTTTTACGCACTGCTTCCAACCCCTCCAATACCTGAATGTTATTGGCATCATAATTCTGTCTATTATCCATTGCTTCGTTACTCATTAAAAGAATTTATTTAATGTGTAAATATAAGCTAAAAGTCGGTCTGAACCAAATGTTTCAGCGCTTTAATTGGCTTTGTTTTCCACAAGTTTTCAATACCCAAAAAGTTTCTTAGTAACTGTTGTCAAACACCTTCTTAAATGGCTCAAAAAGTTGGGTATTTATGGTCATTTCCCCCGTAACCAAATTATTTAAATTCCTCAACTCTTCCGTAGCATAGCCATGAAGCTTTCTCATCTGATCCTCCCTAAATAACCCACTGGCTTCTAACAGCGCTTGAGCCACATTATACTGTGGTAGCATTTTTCCATCGTCAATTTTAATACAAACACCCAATTTTTGCTCGGTAAAACTCATGCAAAATATCCCTTCAGCTCCCGTTTTTCCTATCACTTGGGGAGCCGTAACCTGCATCATATCGGTGCAGTAGCGCTTGCTCCCCGCCACCATATATGGATAGGCTGTTATCGCTTCAACCACCAACTTACATGCATCCTGTCTTCGCTCGGAAAAATGACTTGGATCAGCCAAATTTTTAAAACAAATAGCCTGGTTATAAACGGGTATAGAATAAATTGGCGCCGTGCAACCATCCAAAGCGCAAACCATTTTCGTTTTTGGATAGGCATACATCTCTTCCACATAGTTCAAAATAAGAGTTTGTATGGGGTGATTTGGATTTAAATAATCTTCAATATCATGTCCTAATAAAACGCACAAAGCCAGCATTCCAGCATGTTTCCCGCTGCAATTGTTGTGTAAGGCACTGGGTTTTCTTTCGGTTCGAACCAACTCATTTGCGTCTTTTTTACTGCTGGGATACTGTGCCCCACAACCCAAATCACTTTGGGTGAGTCCAATCTTTTCTAAAATACTTTGCACCACCGATAAATGACTACGCTCGCCATTGTGAGAGCCACACATCACGGCAATTTCTTCTTGGTTCAGCCCAAAACGTGCAATGCCTCCCAATTCAATAAGTGGCAATGCTTGCACAAATTTCATGGCAGATCTTGGATAACAATTTTGCATGGAATCGCCTAAACTAAATACCACCTCGCCATGTTTATTTACCACACATACAGCGCCTCTGTGAAAACTTTCTAATATCCCACCTCGGTAAATCTCCACCAAAATTGGGTTATTTTGTAAATTTGTTGCTTCCATGTTGCGAATTATGCAAAAAAAAATGCCAACTTG
>JAWXAZ010000102.1:0-3724 GCA_034439755.1 bacterium | reverse complement strand
GGTATATTTTTAAAAAGTGTATAGACTTCCAAAAATCAAAATTGTTATATTTTGTTTGGTCTACACAAAAATAAAGATTTTAAATTTAAAATCTTTATTGTCTGATAAAAGTACAAAAAGCATGTAGAGAATCAGAATTAATATGGTATTCAATTAGTTACACTGTTTGTTTTTCGCATTTTCAAAAGTAGGCCCTTAAAATAAACTATAATGGCAATTATTTGGTTCCAGTTTCTGCCAATATTTATCAGGATTTTCTAAAAATTGTAACAGATGAATATAGTTAAATAACGGAATTTGGAAGGAGTTACAAAAATATGGCAATATTGAACTTTCAAAATAAAATTCATGATTGACTCAACCACCCAATAAACACTCAAATAATAATAGGTTTACGGCATAAAAAAAGCCTGAAAAATTGATTTTCAGGCTTTTGGTACTCGGGGCGGGACTTGAACCCGCACGTCTTTAAAGGACACAGGATTTTAAGTCCTGCGTGTCTACCAATTCCACCACCCGAGCGTTACAATAAGAACTCTAAAATAAAAAAGTTACAGGCTAACCTATAACTTTTAAATCTTGAGCGAAAGACGAGACTCGAACCCGCGACCTCAACCTTGGCAAGGTTGCGCTCTACCAACTGAGCTACTTTCGCATGAAACAACTAGGTAAATCCTAGTAACGTTTTCCCTTTTGGGGAGTGCAAATATAAGCAAGGGCCTTTTATTTGCAAGCATCTCCAAAACTTTTTTTTCATTTTATCCTTTATAGACTGATTTTCAAACCAAAATTTGATTTTTACCTGTCTATTAAAAGTGGGTTCAGCATTTTTAGGCCCTTATTTTTCGAACATTTTTTTTAACTCACTCAATTTTAGCAAGGCTTCAATTGGCGACATGGTATTTAAATCGAGGTATTGCAGTTGGTCTTTTATGCCCAAAAGAATTGGATCGTCTAGCTGAAACAAACTTAACTGAATGGGATTTACTTTCACCTTGCCCAGTTCGCGGGCCGATATTTGCTCCCTACCTTTTTCCAATTCCTTTAACAACTCATCGGATCGGTTCAGAACAGTTTTAGGAATACCTGCCATACGCGCAACATGAATACCAAAACTGTGCTCGCTGCCACCTGGCTTTAGCTTGCGTAAAAAAATGACCTTGTTATCTTGTTCTTTTACGTTTACATGAAAGTTCTTAACACCATTGCCGGCCTGTTCTAACTCATTAAGTTCGTGGTAATGCGTGGCAAACAATGTTTTGGGCTTGTATGGATGTTGGTTTAAGTATTCTGTAATGGCCCAAGCCAAAGAAATACCATCGTAGGTAGAAGTACCCCGACCAATTTCGTCTAATAAAATTAAACTATGGGGCGATAGGTTGTTAAGAATGCTGGCCGTTTCGGTCATTTCAACCATAAAAGTACTTTCGCCAGACGACAAATTATCGCTTGCCCCCACGCGGGTAAAAATCTTGTCTACAACACCCATTTGGGCCACAGATGCAGGCACAAAAGAACCTATTTGCGCCATCAAAACACACAATGCTGTTTGCCGCAATATGGCAGATTTACCACTCATATTGGGACCCGTAAGGATAATAATTTGTTGTGTATCCTTATCTAAAAAAATATCGTTAGCAATGTAAGGCTCACCCAAAGGCAATTGCTTTTCTATAACGGGATGCCGCGCATTTTTAATCATTAAATCGAAGCCCTCATGCAGCTCAGGTTTGCAGTATCTATTAGACTCGGCCAATTGCGCAAAAGAAAACAAACAATCAATTTTACCCATTACTTGGGCATTGCTTTGGATGGGTGTAACCTCCTCGGCTAAAGAAGTAACCAATTCGTTGTAAAGCCGCTCCTCAATCACCGAAATCTTTTCTTCTGCACCTAAAATTTGCTCCTCATAATGTTTGAGTTCCTCGGTAATATAGCGCTCTGCATTGGTAAGCGTTTGCTTGCGCATCCAATCTGTTGGCACCTTGTCTTTGTGCACATTGGTTACCTCAAGGTAATATCCAAACACGTTGTTATAAGCAATTTTTAAACTCGGTATTCCGGTGCGCTCCTGCTCCTTTTTCTGCAATTGCAACAAATAATCCTTGCCACCAAAAGCAATTTTCCTAAGCTCATCTAAACTTGCATCCACCCCTTCCTTTATCACATTTCCGCGGTTGGCCGCAATAGGCGGATCAAGCATTAAAGTCTTATCCAATTTCTCCACCACCCAAGTACACAAATGAATTTGATCGGCCAATTCGCTAATAAGTGGGTGCGAAAATTCCTTTAACAATGCCTGCGTAATGGGCATCATTTTAAGCGAGCGATTGAGCTGTTGTAACTCACGCGGACCAATTCTACGCATGGCCAGTTTAGAAATTAAGCGCTCTAAATCGCCCACCTGCCCGAGGGCTTCCATCACTTTTTTACGCAATTTTGCGTTGAGTTTGGCCTGCTCCACAATATTTAAACGCTCATTTATAAGCACTAAATCTTTAAGTGGCATCACCAACCAACGCTTTAACATGCGGGCACCCATAGGTGTTACGGTCTGATCCAAAACCTGGATGAGGGGTACACCATTTTCATTGGCAGAGAAGAGCAATTCGAGGTTGCGAATCGTAAAACGATCGAGCCAAACATACTTCTCCTCATTGATGCGTGAGATGCTTAAAATATGTCCCACCTGCTCGTGGTGTGTTTCGCTGAGGTAATGCATACAAACCCCAGCACTAATGATGCCTAATTGCAAATCTTGAATACCAAAACCCTTTAAATTTTGGGTTTGAAAATGCGCTAAAAGCTTATCATTGGCAAAGCCATATTGAAAATTCCACTCATCTAGGGAATAAGTATAAAATTTATCGCCAAACAAGAGTTTAAACTGAGTCATTTGCTTCTTGGAAACCAAGGTTTCGGAAGGCTTAAAGCTTTGCAATAACTTATCGAGGTAAGCAATACTGCCTTCTGTTACCATAAACTCTCCGGTAGACAAATCTAAAAATGCTATGCCCCCTTTATCTTCTTGCAGAAACACCGCTGCCAGATAATTATTGCTTCTGTTATCTAAAATTTTATCGTTGTAGCTTACCCCGGGAGTAATCAATTCTGTAACACCCCGTTTCACAATTTTTTTGGTTAATTTAGGGTCTTCCAATTGATCACAAATGGCCACACGCTGACCAGCACGAACTAATTTAGGCAAATAAGTATCTAAAGAATGGTGCGGAAAACCCGCCAATTCTATATGTGATGCAGAGCCATTGGCTCTTTTGGTTAATACAATTCCAAGTATTTGCGAAGCTTTAATGGCATCTTCGCCAAAGGTTTCATAAAAATCGCCTACCCTAAATAATAAGATGGCACCTGGATATTTTGTTTTAATTTCCAGGTATTGTTTCATCAATGGAGTTTCGCTTCCTTCTAGCTTTTTGGCCATAGCCTGCAAGATAACCCTTTGAACTGGGCCACAATTACTTGTTTATATTTTGTTAAAAAATAGCTTGCAAACTTAGGCGAAATAGTAAGACAAAAATTATATAGTAAGCTTGGATGGCATTGCAAACTTAGGCGAAATAGCAAACCAAAAATTAAATCCAAACTAGACTGGCATTGCAAACTCAGGCGAAATAGCAAACCAAAAATTATATAGTAAGCTTGGATGGCATTGCAAACTTAGGCGAAATAGCAAACCAAAAATTATATAGTAAGCTTGGATGGC
>JAWXAZ010000101.1:0-76111 GCA_034439755.1 bacterium | reverse complement strand
TCATAATTCATAATTCATAATTCAAAATCACCTCCTCTTCTTACCTTTCCCACCAGGCTTAGCTCCATGGCCACTGCCCCTACTACTTCCTTTTCCCCTTTTGCCATCGCCTTTATTTGAACCTTTGCTACCGCGAATATCTCCTCTTCTACCCCTATCAAAAGTGCCCCCCCTTACACTGTCGCCTGCAAGGCCAAGATCAATCTGACGTTTAAAAATATCGGCAGCCAAAACCTGCACGCGTATTGGATCGCCCAATTGAAATTTTCTTCCACTTTTTCTGCCAATGATCCATTGATTTTGCTCATCGTAATCGTAATAGTCATCGCCCATATTCGACAGGCGCATCAAGCCCTCTGCTCTATACTGACTAATTTCAACATAGATTCCCCAATCGGTTACACCGGCAATAATACCATCAAATTCATCGCCAATAAAATCCTTAATATACTCAACTTGTTTAAACTTAACCGAAGCTCTTTCGGCCTCTGCAGCTTTAACTTCCATTTGAGAACTCTGCTTACACATGGCCTCATAATGCGCCTCGTTGGCGTTAGCACCTTGGTTCAGATATTGAAACAACAAACGGTGAACCATCAAATCTGGATACCTTCTTATGGGCGATGTAAAGTGTGTATAATGCTCAAATGCCAATCCGTAATGCATCGATTTTTTACAACCATAATAGGCCTTGCTCATGGTTCTAATAGCCTGACTCTGTATTAAATTTTGCTCGGGCTTGCCTTCTACTTCTTCTAACAATTGGTTAAAAGACTGCGAGATACTTTTATGACTCTGCGTTAAAATTTTATGTCCCCAACGCGCCGCAAAAATATTGAACATGCGAATTTTATTTTCGTTGGGCTCCTCATGAATTCGGTAAACAAAAGTCTTTTTATGATCGCCTTTGCCAAGGCTGCTGGCAAATTCTGCCACCTTGCGGTTAGCCAACAACATAAATTCTTCAATCAATTTATGCGCATCCTTTCGCACCTTCACAAACAATTCTATTGGCTTAAAATTCTCATCCAACTTAAACTTCACCTCTTGCGTTTCAAAACTAATGGCCCCTTTCTTAAAGCGCTTTTCCTTTAAAATTTTGGCCAGCTCGTTCAAAATATTCAACTCAGTTGCCAAATCACCCTCCTTAGTTTCTAGTCGCACCTGCGCCTCCTCATAAGAAAAACGCCGACTAGAATGAATGATGGTTTTACCAAACCACGTATCCAAAACCTCTGCCTTTTCATTCATTTGCACCACCACCGAAAAAGTTAATTTATCCTCATTGGGCCTTAAAGAACACACGCCATTACTTAACTTTTCGGGCAACATTGGAATGGTTCTATCTACTAAATATACACTGGTAGCCCTGCGCAAAGCCTCCTCATCTAGCTTGCCATTTTCTGGAATATAATGACTCACATCGGCAATGTGAATGCCTATTTCATATAAGTTTGGAGAGATCAATTTAAAGGAGATGGCATCATCAAAATCCTTCGCATCCTCTGGGTCGATGGTAAAGGTTAAAGTATTCCTAAAATCCTTGCGTTTCTTAATTTCGGCAGCCGGAATTTTCTCTGGAATTTTATCCGATTCCTTTTCAACCTCATCCGGAAAACGGGTTGCAAAACCATACTCCACCACAATGGCATTCATCTCTGTTTCATGGTTGCCAGGCCTACCCAAAACTTCCACAATTTCGCCAAAAGGATTTTCCTCTGCGGCACTCCACTCTGTTATTCTGGCAATAGCTTTATCTCCCTGTTTGGCTGAACCAATCTTCTCTTTCGGAATAAAAATATTGGTATGCATTTTCTTGTCGTCTGGAATCAAGAAGGCATAATTATAATGCACTTGCACCACCCCAACAAACAAGGTTTTAGCACGCTCCAGCACCTCGGTAATTTCGCCCGTTTGCTTGCCATTAATTTCATGTGCAAACAACGAAACTTTCACCTTATCGCCATTTAAAGCCATGTTCTTAAAATCGGTTCCAATAAAAACATCCTCTTCCCCGTCGTCTCTACGTACATAAGCCGTTCCACTCTGGGTAACATCTACCACCCCTGTTACAAATTGATGCACAAATAAGGTAACATACCTACCAGCATCAATTTCTTCGATAAGCTTTTCCTGAACCAATTGTTTCATCACCAAGAGCACTTCATTCTTACCCTCGGTGCTATCCATTTCAAGTTTACGAGCAACTTGTTTATAGTTTAATATTTTCCTGCCAGCCTCCGCAAAAACGCGCTGCACTTGCTTCTTTAATTTCTCATTCGACTTTTTAGCCATAACCACAATCTATGGTGGCAAGTTACAGCATTAATGCCAGAAAATTGCTATAGGCTGTGGGCTTTGGGGGTTGGTCTTTGGTCGTTGGGCTTTGGGCTTTGGGCTTTGGGAGTTGGTCGTTAGTCTTTGGGCTTTGGGCTTTGGGCGTTGGGAGTTGGGCGTTGGGCGTTAGTCTTTGGGCTTTGGGAGTTGGTCGTTAGTCGTTAGTCTTTGGGCTTTGGGCTTTGGTCGTTGGTCTTTAGTCTTTGGTCTTTAGTCTTTGGGAGTTAGTCGTTGGGCTTTGGGAGTTGGGAGTTGGGAGTTGGGCGTTGGTCTTTAGTCTTTGGGCTTTGGGCTTTGGGCTTTGGGGGTTGGGAGTTGGGCGTTGGGGTACTAGTCGCTCCTTGTTCCCCACACTTCGCTCTTCGCTCTTCGAAGACAAATGCCAACGATTTGGTGCATCATTGTTTGTTAAATTTGAGCAATGTATGTTGGTTAATGCTGATTCTAATAGTATACCTAATTTTCCATGTTTATTTTTTTGGTCCATGGTCCATGATCCATGATTCATAGACCATAGCCATTTTTCGTGGCTCTGTACTTTGTTCCAAATGATTAAGTTTCTATAGATATTTAATTTGCAAGGAAGCAGAAAGTTTCTTAACAAAAAAATATGAACTTTTATAGAACATTAATCCAGCATGCAAAAGTACAAAAAATGCAAACGGACATGGACCATCGACTATAGACTATCGATAAAAAATATGAATTATAAACTTTAACCTAAAAAAAGCGACCTAAAAACCTCAGGAACCTCCACCGTTTTGCGCGCTATATAATCAAAACAAACCATACCCGTTTTGGCCTCACACACCAGAGAATTATCCTGCTTGCTAAACCGATAATACAAATCAAAACTCCGCACACCAAAATTAGCCGCACAAACCTCAATGTTTAACACATCCCCATAAAAACACTCCTGCTTATATACAATAGCCGTATCGCCCATTATTACACTTACACCGGCTAAGTCCTTTTCTGAATATCCAAATTGCCCAAAAAACTGCATGCGCGCCTCCTGCATCATTTCAAGGTAGACATGGTTGGCAAGGTGATTCCCATAGTTTAAATCGGATACACGAACGGGCATTGACACCTTAAAATTAAAGGCATTTGGCAAATCTAACTTGATGCGAGCCATACTTATTTTTTCTTCGAAATTAATAAAAAAGTCAGGATTTACATTGCGCCATAAATTATACTATCCACATTTAAACATTGGAAAAGCACGCATATCTTATGTTAATTTATTCTTAATTTAGTATGATGAAAATTTTGCAATTTTTGTTCATGCTACTCCTCTATTTCAACGGCGTTGGTTCGGCCCGAGCCCAAAGAAATATTGTGGTGTTAGATGATGCACACATAAAATGCGAGGCTGGCTTAGATCTGTCCTCCATTTCTTTTAGGGGGTTGGATGTGGTGAACAATTTGGTAGTTTGGGCAAGTGGCAGCAAGGGTGTTTTTGCGCGCAGTATTGATGGTGGAAAGACCTTTGAAGTGAAGCAGATTCCGGGTTACGATAGCTCGGATTTTAGGGGCATTAGGGCTTTTAACGCAAACCAAGCTATTGTGATGAGCAGTGGGTCACCTAGCTATATTTTAAAAACTTTTGACGGGGGTAAAACTTGGAAAAAGGTATTTGAAGACAGGCGAAAAGAGCTTTTTTTAGATGCAATAGACTTTTGGGATGAGGACAAAGGAATGGTCATTGGCGATCCAATTGACGAGCGTTTTATTTTGTACCGAACCACTGATGGAGGCAACACATGGTATGCTATGGATACGAGCATGAGGCCATGGGCAGTAGCTGGAGAGTCTTTATTTGCAGCCTCTGGTACTAGCTTTAGGTGCATGCCCAAAAACAGCATTGCCTTTGTTACTGGCGGCTATGTTGCGGCCTTACATTGGCTTCAAATTGATAAAAAATACAGGCGTTTTGAACTCAAATCTATGAATCAAGGGAAGCCAAGCGACGGGGCTTTTTCTTTCGATTTCACCAAACAATATATAGTGATGGTTGGAGGAGATTATGCCAGCGATACGGCAAAGGCTAAACATGGCTTATATAGATATGGCTACGATAAATTTGGCCTTCAATTAATGAACATGAAACCCTTTTATTCCAATTATCGCTCGTGTGTTGCCATCATGGAGAATGGCGATTTTATTACTTGCGGCACCAAAGGAGTTGACTTTAACAACGCCCTAACATTAATAACAACCTCCAATGAAAAGTCGCAAATTTCTGACCAATCTTTTCATGTGGTAAGAAAAGCCCGCAAGGGGTCTTTAATTATAATGGCAGGTAGCAGGGGAAAGCTTGCAAGAATAGAGTTTTGAATTATGAGTTATGAGTTATGAATTATGAATTATGAGTTATGAATTATGAGTTATGAGTTATGAATTATGAGTTATGAATTATGAGTTATGAGTTACGTGTGCGCCGAAGCGTTGGCGTTGGCTTTGGCGTTGGCGTTGGCGTTAGCGTTGGCGTTGGCGTTGGCTTTGGCATAGCCATAGGAAGTAGGAAGTAGGAAGTTTGAGTTTTGGAAGGTTAATTGATGGCTTTTTTTCATAATTCATAACTCATAATTCATAATTAACAATTAACAATTTACCTATGCCACAGAAATAAACATTAGAAATGCAGCATTTGAAATGCTGCATTTCTAACTAAAAATTATGAACTAAAAATTATTACCCAAGCAATACAGCCTTTGTCGCCTCCAAAATTTTACTGGCATTCTCATCGGTATCACTCTCACTGTAGACACGCAAAACGGGCTCGGTGCCACTTGCGCGAATCATTACCCACTCGCCATTGCCCAAATGGAATTTAAAACCATCTAAGTCTTCAATTTTCTCTATTTTGTATGAACCAAAAGCAGTGTACTTTCCAGCCTTACAATTAGCCAAAACATTTTGTTTTATTTCCTCGGTAATATGCAAATCAATTCTGCCCATTGCAAAACTACCCACCACATCATATACTTCCTGAATTAACTCATCCAAACTCTTACCGGTGCTAGCCATAAACTCCCATAAAGTTAGGCCGATCCAAATGCCGTCGCGCTCAGGAATAAATCCCTTAATGGCAATACCACCGCTCTCCTCGCCACCTACCAATACATTCTCGGTAACCATTTTTTCGCAAATATATTTAAAGCCAATTTTGGTTATCTCAATATCCAATCCGTAAGCCTTAGCCAATTGGGTAATTTTTGAAGTAGCACTAAAAGTAGTAATTACCTTGCCATCCATTCCCTTGTACTTATGCAAGTAATGCACCAACAACAAAATAATGTGATGCGAATCAACAAACTTTCCTGCCTTATTATACAAGCCAATGCGGTCTGCATCGCCATCTGTTACCAAACCACAATCTATGTCGCCACTTACTTTAATTAACTCTCTAAACTCAGCTAAATTCTTGTCAATAGGCTCTGGCGCTTGCCCATCAAAACCCGGATTATAATCGCAATGCAACAAACTAATCTCAGGAAAAATACGGCGCATTACATTTTGCCCAGCACCAAACATGGCATCATAAGCAAACTCCATCTTACTTTCTTTGATGGTTTTTAAGTCGAACTTACCCTCAACTTCATCCACATATAAAGTCTCCAAATCAACATATTCAACCATGCCATTGTCTATGTTTTCTTGGTGCGATAACAAGCTCAGCGAAATACTTTCTGGTATGGCTTGCTCAACGGCATCTATCACAGCCGGACTACTTGGACCGCCATAATGTGCCTTTAGTTTGAACCCATTATAAGCAGGCGGATTGTGCGAAGCCGTAATAATTACACCCAGCGCAGTGCCATGTTTTACTGCACCTAAGGAGATCATTGGTGTAGAAACAAATCCCTTTGCCATCTTAACTTTAATGCCATTGGCATTCATAATTCTAGCCGTATTTTCGGCAAACAATTCGCCAGCAAAGCGACAATCATGACCCAATATAACACTTAAGTTATTGGGGAAATTTTTCTTAATATAATCGGCTGTTCCTTGTGCAACCCTGCGCACATTTTCAACGGTAAATTCATCGGCAATAATGCCTCTCCAACCGTCGGTTCCAAATTTAATGACGTACATAATTTATCAAGTATTATGCCGCAATTTAACAAACAATATCTAATTACCCAAGCGCTTTAAATTACCCAAACGATCCATTACCACCACAATTGCCAAGAACACAATTAGCCAATCTAATCGAGAATTATACCTGCTGGCAGATGAAGCTATACATACCACAAAAAAGTTCCCCAAATAAAACAATAAACTGCAGCAAATGAGTAGCTTTAAATATAAGTTAGACTTGGAAAAAACAAGCTCTAACAAAACCACCAACAGACTTAAAATAAATACAAAATACACCCAATTATTAATGGCTGCAATTTTACTTGGCCAATAATCATTTGCCTGTTTAGCCGCCAAAAATCTTGGCAATTCCTCTTTAAAATGATTGTCTATTTCCCAACCTGGGGGCGTGTTTAAGCCCATTGGAATAAGCTCCTCCCCCACATTGTGCTCACTCAAATGAAACAATGCCACCCCATAAAAATGCCGCAAATAAATCTGTAGATATTTTACATGTGTAAATATTTGCTTATTCAAATGCTTATACTCCGCTGCATGCTCGCCCCAACCGCCAAGTTTATACAAAACACTACTAGGTTGCCACAAAAAATCGGATCCATAAATGGGCAAGCTATCTTTATATGCACACAAAGCATAGTTTTCATGATCACATTCATCGGCGAGTAAAGCCTTTAAGGCACCATTTTCGACCATCCTTGCAGTAAAAAAAATATGCCCATTTTTTGAACTCACAAAACCACCATTGTAGTAATAATGCACTGCTGGTAAAAATAGAAAATTTAGCATTACTAGGGCCAATCCAATTGCCCATTTTCGCCAAGTAAGCAATTCAAGAAAACGCAACGGAAACAACTTCAACAATGCTAGGGCTAAAAGCATAGCCAAATGCGCTGGGGCATGAGTGAGATGGGTAGAAGTAACAAACAAATAAACCAAAGACAATAGGCCAAAATAAACCTTATTTTTGGGCGCATCAAAGATCAAAATAAATAAGATAAGAAAGCTTACGGGCGTAAAAATATCTGCCATCAAAAGTGAGGCAAAGTAACTAATACCACTGCCCAAAATTAGCAACACCGTGCTTCCAAGGAATGCCCTCAAACGCGCTTTTGGTTCAGACCATACCTTGCCAATAAAATAATACAACAGCGCACTCAAAAGCAAGGCCTGACTAATAACAGTAAACCATAAACTTGCGGCGAGGCTGCTGTGCCTTAAAAACAGTCCGTAGGTAATGGGTCTATCGCCTGGCACCGTACCTTCGAAGCCGCTAGCAATATAGGCTCCAGTGTCTGAATACACCATGGGATAGCCGTTATAAAACGCAGGATTTAACAAGCCAAAAGCAGCCAGTAAAATGCAGAGAACTCCAATTAAACGGTTATACTTCACCGCTAAATTTATCAATTAAGTAAAGGCATTTTCGCCTGTAACATCCATGCCTGTAATAAGCAAATGAATATCGTGCGTACCCTCATAAGTCACCACCGATTCTAGGTTCATCATGTGACGCATAATCGAATATTCACCAGTAATTCCCATGCCTCCCAACATCTGGCGCGCATTGCGAGCAATGGTACAAGCCATATCCACATTGTTGCGTTTTGCCATAGAAATTTGTGCTGGAGTGGCTCTTCCTTCATTCATCAAAACACCTAAACGCCAAGTCAACAATTGGGCTTTGGTAATTTCTGTAATCATCTCGGCTAATTTCTTTTGTTGCAATTGAAAACCTGCAATTGGCCTACCAAATTGATGGCGCTCTTTTGAGTAACGCAAAGCGGTATCATAGCAATCTAAAGCCGCACCAATGGCGCCCCAGCTAATGCCATAACGAGCAGAGTTAAGGCAAGTAAGCGGACCTTTTAATCCTTCTACGCCAGGCAATATATTTTCTATGGGCACAAGCACATCTGTAAACACCAATTCGCCTGTTGCACTCGCGCGCAAGCTCCATTTGTTATGCGTTTCGGGTGTTGAGAATCCAGGCATGCCCCTTTCTACAATTATTCCTTTTATAATGCCAGCATCATTTTTAGCCCAAACCACCGCCACATCGGCAAATGGCGAATTGCTAATCCACATTTTAGCACCATTCAAAATCACATTTTTGCCATCGCCAGCATCTTTATAATTGGTAGTCATACCAGCAGGATTGCTGCCATGGTCGGGCTCAGTTAAGCCAAAGCATCCCATCATTTCGCCTGAGGCTAATTTAGGTAAGTATTTTCTTTTCTGTTCTTCTGAACCAAATTTATAGATAGGGTACATCACCAAACTGCCCTGAACCGATGCCGTTGACCGTATGCCAGAATCGCAACGCTCCAATTCCTGCATAATGATGCCATAGCTTATATAATCTAGTCCGGCACAACCATATTCTGCCGGTAATTGTGCGCCAAAAGAACCCACGTCTGCCATACCTTTAATAAGGTAATGAGGGAAAGCGGCACGCTGAGCGGCATCTTCTATAATGGGTGAAATTTCTTTCTTTACAAAATCTCTAACGGTAGACCTAATTAATTTGTGCTCTTCGGTAAGAAGTTCATCCATTAAATAATAATCGTGGTGTTGATACTGGTCTTGCTTATTGCTTGCTTGGAAATCTGCTGCTTTATTCATTTGCTTCATTTTAAAGTAAAAATCTTCTGCGAATTTAGTTATTTTGTTGGGAGTTAAAAATGAAACAAATGAAGTTACAAACTGCTTTAGAAAATTTAGATTTTTTTGCCTACCACGGGTTATACAAAGAAGAATCGGAAAAAGGGGGCATATTTAGGGTAGATATTTGGATAGACGAGGAAATTTCTCACGAACAAGATTTAAGTAAAATCCAAGGACTCATCAATTATGAGAATATTTTTAAAATAGTGCAAGAAGAAATGCAGATTCGCCGAGAAATGATAGAAGATTTGGCAAAAACAATTTTACAAAGAATTGCGCATCACCTCACAGAAAGAGACACCATCATTACGGTAAAAATTACCAAACCAAACCCTGGCGGCCTATTTGGTTCAGGCTCTGCCAGCGTTACCTTACAAGTTTAGTAAAATCTAAGTTATTTTACCTGCCATTTTTTTAACGGCTTCCTTTTTATTCTAAATAATTTATATTCATCAATTCGATGGCTTTAATAGCCGGAATGGCAAAGCCCAAGCCTTCATATCCTTTGCCAGAAATTTTCATTACTACAATCCCAATTACCTCGCCGTTTTCATCCAATAGCGGACCACCACTATTTCCGGGGTTTATGCTTACATCGGTTTGAATTAAATCTCTAAACTCTATCTTTCTTACACCACTAATAATACCTTTTGAAACTGTTTGTCCAAGCTCCTTAGAGGCAGGCGTACCGATGGCTATAACGGGGTCTCCAACTTCGTAATCATTGACCTGCTTCATCATTAAATAAGGTGTATTAATTTTATTTATTTTTAGTAAAGCCAAATCATAAGAGGCATCGTACCGAACCAATTCCGCAATAAAGGTAGTGGTATCTTTACCAATGCTAACCCTTATTGGATTAGCATCTTCAATTACATGGTAATTGGTTAAAATATAGCCCGAATCATTGATTAAAAAACCGCTACCAAAGCTACTCTCTGCGCCATCTATTGTAACAACAGCCTTCGAACTACCCTTTACAAGGTCCTTCATTTCCAACTTTGCCACACGTTTATATCTTCTAATGCGCAATTTATATTGGGAATACTCCTTTTTATACACGTTATTAGATTCCTGCATTACAGCAAGCAATTCGCTATCTGTAGCCCATATACTCAAATTGTCCAAGATGGCTTTGGCAAAAAGGTTATTTGGTTCAACCGCATTGCAATATCCATAATTTACCAAATCAATTTCCTTGCTTTTACCAGATGCTAATTCAAACTTATATTTCATTTTAAGGTTATAGTAACCATACTTATAAATTCGATCCTTAAATTTAAATGCGTAGATTTTAAAGGTGAAATTCACAATGAGAGGTTTAACACTTGTGTATTTTCGGCTATTTACATTAGGGCCAAAGTTAGCGGTATTTACTAGATCGCAATTTGCCACATGAACATTATTCGAAGCTAGAAAAGAGCAAAGCTGCTTTCGTAAATTTTTACTGGTTCCAAAAATAGGGTCATACGCCATTTCCTCAGAAATGGTTTTGTAAATTAATCCAGACTGATCGCGACCAATAGCGGTGAGGGGTTTCAATTTGTTCTCTACAGGCATTAAATTTAACACTAAAGGATCCAAGCTCTTTCTTTCCATTTTGGGAAGCATAAACACCTCACAAACTTGCGATTTAAGATTAGGCAAATCCTCAAATGACTTAAAATGCGCATTGGTAATTTTTGATTTTACGGAAGCGTGAACATTGACCTCTAAAACGTCTTTAAGGGGAATAAAAATTGCTAAATCTTGCATTTGCTCAGCCTTAAAAACTACCATTACATTTTTAAGTTTAGCCTTTTCGAGTGTAAGGGGTAAATCACCCAAAAATTCATCATTTTCGGCATCAAAAACACTTACCTTACTTTCAACAAAAGATTGAAGTACTATTTTTTTAGAATCGGTATTTTGCGCTTCACATATATGAAACCGTAAAAAGAAGGCAGAAAAAAGGATAAAAGTTAATTTCATTTGGATTTTTGAAAGTTTCAAATGTACTTGCAAAAAACAAAACCCTCATGAAAAAAAATCTTATCCTACTTGCCTGTGTATTTATTTTTAAAATTGCCCTCTCACAGGAGGTAGATTTTAAATGGTCCACTCCAGAGAAATTGAATCGAAAATCATCAGCCCCAAACTTATTAGGCATAAGAAATGAAAAGGTACTTTTACTCAAGTCGGAAAACCCAACCAATACAGGCTCCTATTACATTTCAACGCACAACATTGTTAGTTTGGAAAAAGATATACAAATAGATTTTGGCAAAATACTACCCATAGACGTAGCACAAAACTCTTTATTTGAAGTATATCTCATAAATGATAACATTGTTATCATTAGCATAACCAAGAAGGATGAGCTTATTGGGTCTATACTAGACTTAACCGGACAGGTAGTGAAAGGGAAAATAAGCATGGACAAAGCCGATTCAAAAGACAAGGGATTCGATGGATTTGGGGTTACCATTTCAGAAGACCAAACAACAATATTGGGGTATAGAAAAACAAAGAGCCCAGATAAAAAATCTGCCAGTTTTATATTTTCAACATTCAATTCGGATTTAAAAAAGTTGAATACCACTAAAATTAACCTGCCCTACGAGGATGATAATATAAGTTTTGGCAGGGTGAGTATAGATGAAAAAAGCAATGTTTTTATTGTTGCCAATGCCAAAATAGAAGGCAAACGCAAAAAGTATGATGTTATTAAGTCTATTTTACTTCAACTTCAAATGAGCCAGAAAAAACCAGAGGTAAATGAGGTTAACTTACCCCTCGCTAATCGTTTGGCAACTTCTATGTCTTTTTTAATTTTCGACGACAAAATTGCCATTACCGGAATGTATGCAGACAATAAAGATTATGATTATTTAGACGGCATATTTTATATAGAATTATCTAAAAATTCTTTGGAGGTTATTTCTTCTTCGTTCGATAAATTCAAATCTGGACTGCAAACACGTTTTGCCATGACAAAAAAAATGGAGAAGGGCGTTAGCTATGGCAATGTATTAAAAGACATCTATATTGATGAGAATAAAAATAAATTACTCATTTTTGAAATGGTAGAAATATACTATAGAACTGATTCTAAAGGCAATGTTGATAAAACGATAAAGACAAAGGACCTCACCGTTGTGCGCCTAACACCAGAAAACAAAATAGAATGGAATGTAAATATATTTAAAAACCAATATTTAATAATTCCATATTACCGCCCTATTCTATTTTTGCCAAGAGATTATGCCTACCGTATATATAAAAAATTTGAAAATGTTTTGAGTTATGCCATTCTGTATAAAAATGGAAATATCTATTTTATTTTTAACGACCATGTTAAAAATATAGGCAAAAAAAACGCCGACGAGGTTTACAATAATCAGAAAAAATCTTATTCGGCAATGGTGGTATTAAATGAAAAAACTGGCAAATGGCAAAAGAAAGCTTTGTTTAAAACAAAGGAATCAAAACGTCTTATAACACCTCGCAATTCTGCTCAAATTTCTGATAAACAAATACTTGTTTTCACCTATGAAAGCAAAAAAGCCAATCTAGGTTTGTTAACAATTGAATAATTAAAAAATCAAATCATCCCATCTTTAAAAAGTGGCCTATTCTATATAGGCCACTTTTTGCGTTTTAGAGTTTTATGTTTCTGGCTGAACCAAAATAAAATTCTACTAATGTAAATGCCGATTCGGTTTAGACAGGAATAACCCGTTCTAGAAAATGCGCATAAAAAAAGGGGCCGAAGCCCCTTTCTAAAATAAGTTTAAACACCTACATCGTGCAATGCACTTTCTTCAATATATGGGTGCTTAGTAGGATATAAGTTTGCTTTGGTTAGCGCTTTCATGGTCATCCACAAAAACAAGCCTGCAAACAAACATAAGAAGCCAATTTCCATAATTCCAATTCCTTGTGAGGCAACTTTAACAATGCCCGCAGGATGTGCATCTGTAGGGTCTGTAGCAAGATTCATTGAACCTGGCATCACCATCAAATAAACATCCATCCAATGGCCAATTAACAAAGCGCCCCCTACAAAATAACCCATTGCTCTGCTACGCTTAGCTTCTCTTCCCATAAAAAAGAAAAATGGAACCAAGAAATTAACCATTACCACAAAGTAGAAGTAAAATTTATATGAACCAAACATACGCTCTCTGTAATAAGCAACTTCCTCTGGAATATTTGCATACCAAATTAACAAGAATTGAGCTACCCACATATAAGTCCAAAATACAGAGAAGGCAAACATAAATTTACCCAAATCGTGCTGATGCTCATCGGTTGCAATACCTTTTAAATAGCCATTCTTTCTCAAATAATGTAATATCAAATACATAATGGTTAAGGCACTTACCCAGCCAGTTGCAAAATTATACACCGAGAATATAGTTGAATACCAATGCGCATCAATGCTCATGATTTGATCCCAACTAAACATAGAAAATGTAAATGCAAAAATAACCATATAAGCGGTAGACAAATTGTAGTTTTTCTCAAACATTGTCAAGCCACCAATGGTATCTTCGTTGCGTGAATTCTTGCGGAATAAGTGCGCACAAAAGATCCAAAACCCCATAAATAACACCATTCTTACATAAAAGAAAGGCTTGTTTAAATACCAACTCTTGCCTGCCAATAAAGCATCATAATTGCTTGAGCCTTCGGTCATAATACCATCGTGTGCCCAATGGTACAAAACAGGTAATCCTAAAATACTAATCAGGAGTAAAATTGGTCCGCCAATCAATGAATATTCACTCATTGCTTCAGGAATTCTTCTAATAGCCACATACCAACCTGCGTTGGCAACCTGACTAATAGCAATAAAAGTAGCGGCACAAATTGAAATGATAAAAAAGAAATATCCATTCACCAATAAATTACTAAGCAAACGCTTTTGAACTAAATGGTGTAAATCGTGTTCTGATAATCCTTCTATATGAGGGTGGTAAGTAAAATAGCCTATAGCAGCTAAAATCAAACCTACAATCATTAAACCAAAAGCCCATTTTTTGTTGCCTTCGGTAATCTGATATTTTTCTTCTCTGATATGAACTTCTGCGTGTTCCATTGTAAATAATTTCTTCGGTTAGTGATTAATTAGATGCGTTACTTGCTGTGGCAGCTCCTTTGTAAGGACCACTCACGGTGCGGATATAATGAACAACTTTCCAAATTTGTTCTGGTGTCATTGTAGTTCCATATGCGCCCATTAAATTCTTTCCATAGCGTATAGAATAAAACATTTTTCCATCTGGTGTAGTTTTGATCCTATCAGAATCGTACGATGGTGGAGGAGGGAATTTTCCGGCTGCTACAATTGTTCCATCACCCAAACCCTTATCGCCATGGCAAGGTGTACAATTGATGTTATACAAAGTATTTCCTTCTGCAATTACAACAGGTGATGCCGCAACTGGGTTTCTTAAACCTGCAGAAGCCTCATAAGATTCGTTACTTACCTTAAATCCGTACTTAACAAAATCCATCTGACCTCTAGCAACAGTGTTAGCCGCAGGCTCACGCATGTTCATGCCATATTGGTTTATGGTATTGGGCTTGTCTGCTTCCTGGCTCATTGGCTCGTAAGCAAATGAATGGTACATATTGGGTGCGTATTCGTAGCCGGTTGAGTCTCCACCTGCGCTGCAACTGCCGAATAAAGCAGCAGCCGAACCAATCAAAATGGCAGTATATAGTGATTTTAATCTCATAATTCTTTGGTCCTTTCTCTAACTTCTATGGCGCCGCCGTCTTTCAATAATTGGTTTAATGAACCCATATCGGCTTTGCTCTTCTTAACATCTACCGCAACCACAAACAAATCGTCTGAAACGCGTAGGTCCATAATGTCTGCATTCTTACCCCAAAACATTTTGTTTACAATAAAGAAACAAATTACCATGCCAAATGCCGTGAAAAGAATACTTAACTCAAACGTAATTGGAATATAAGTTGGAATATGCAAGGATGGCTTACCACCCACATTTACTTGCCAATCAAAATAACTGGTATAAACCTGAAAAATAATGGCCAACGACAATCCAATCATGGCACTAATAAAGGCCACAACCGTTAACCTAGATCTTTTAATGCCCATTACCCTGTCTAATCCGTGAATGGCAAATGGAGAATATACATCGTATACACTGTAACCATTGCTAATCAATTTCTTGGTTACAGCATACGTCTTATCGGGATTGTCATAAATCCCCAGAACTAATTTTTTACTAGTTTCCATGAATGGCTCCTTTCTCAGCTACTTGGTGGCTATGGTGGTTATCGTTTCCATGATCTGCATGTGCGTGGGTAGGTATAATACCTTTAATCTCGGCCATGTTAATGGATGGTAAAAATTTGATGAACAAAAAGAATAAGAAAAAGAATAATCCAAATGATCCAATCAAAATACTTACCTCAACAATTGTAGGTGTGTACATTGCCCATGATGAAGGCAAGAAATCGCGGTGCAATGAGGTTACAATAATTACGAAACGCTCAAACCACATTCCTATATTTACAATGATAGACATGAAAAATAAGAATCCTGGGTTGGTTCTTAACTTTCTGAACCAAAACACCTGTGGAGCAATTAAATTACAACTCATCATTGTCCAATAAGCCCACCAGTATGGACCAAAAGCCCTATTCAAGAAAGCATATTGCTCATATTCTACACCAGAATATGCCGCAACAAAGAACTCAGTGATATAAGCTAATCCTACCATGGTACCTGTTACCAAGATAATTTTTGCCATTGCATCTAAGTGCTCTGTAGTAATATAATCTTTATAGTTCATTACCTCACGGGCAATAATTAAAAGGGTTAACACCATTCCAAATCCAGAGAAAATTGCTCCCGCAACAAAGTACGGAGGAAAAATGGTGGTATGCCATCCCGGTACCAATGAGGTAGCAAAGTCCATGGATACAATGGAGTGAACCGAAAGTACAAGAGGTGTTGAAATACCAGCCAAAATTAAACTGATAACTTCATAACGATGCCAAGTGCGCGTAGAACCTGTCCATCCCATGGCAAAGAAACCATACCAAAACTTACGGCCTGCTGTTGTAGCCCTATCGCGAACAGTTGCAATGTCTGGGATCAAACCAACATACCAGAATACCAATGAAACCGAAAAGTATGTTGAAATTGCAAATACGTCCCATACCAAAGGTGAGTTAAAATTCACCCAAAGTGTACCAAATGCATTTGGCAATGGAATTGGCCAATAAGCCACCCAAGGACGACCCATATGCGATAAGATAAATGACGCCGCGCACACAACCGCAAAGATTGTCATGGCCTCTGCAGAACGGTTAATAGACATCCTCCATTTTTGGCGAAACAATAACAATACGGCCGAGATAAGGGTACCGGCGTGACCAATACCTACCCAGAATACAAAGTTGGTAATATCAAAAGCCCAACCTACTGTTTTGTTCAATCCCCAAACTCCTAAACCTACAACCATTGAATAGCCAGTGGCATAAATCCAAAGAATTAAAACTAGGGTTGCAAGGGTGAAGCCAATCCACCAGCCTTTGGTGGGTGCATTTTCCAATGGACGCGTAATGTCTCGGGTGACATCACGGTATGTTTTTCCACCGGTTACTAACTGATCTCTAATTGGTGATTCGTATGACATGTGTTACTACTTGTTTACTAGATTATGAATGGTGTTCAACTTCTTTTTCAGCTTTAGGAGCAGAATGCTTAGCAGCACCATGTGGCGCCTCGGCATTTAAACGCTCGTCTACGTTTCTTACTTTTGTCATGTAAGCTACTGATGGCTGAACATTGTATTCTTCTAAAAGGAAGAAGGCACGATCGTTTTGGAAATACTTCCTAATCTCGCTCTTCTCATCATTAATATCGCCAAATATAATGGCGTCGGCCGGACAACTTTGCTGACAAGCAGTTTTAACATCGCCGTCAACAATGATTCTGTTCTCTAATTTAGCTTTCAACTTACCAGCTTGTATGCGTTGAACACAGAATGAACATTTTTCCATTACCCCACGCGAACGTACTGTTACATCTGGGTTAATTACCATGCGACCTAAATCGTTGTTAAAGTTAAAATCGAACTGAGAGTTATCTCTGTATTTAAACCAATTGAAACGACGAACTTTATACGGACAGTTGTTTGCGCAATAACGGGTACCCACACAACGGTTATAAGCCATGTGGTTTAAACCTTCGCTGCTATGCACTGTAGCCAATACCGGACAAACAGTTTCGCAAGGAGCGTGTCCACATTGCTGACACATTAAAGGTTGGTGAACCACACTTACATTTTCAAAATCTACCCCAGTTGATTCCAAGTTATACTCTTCCTCACGGGTAATATTGTTGCTATCCTTGTTGCGGAAACGGTAGTAACGATCGATGCGAATCCAATGCATCTCGCGGCGGTTAATCACCTCTTGGCGACCAACAACTGGCACATTGTTTTCTGCATTACAACTTACCACACAAGAGCCACAACCAGTACACTTGTTTAAGTCTACCGCCATTGCCCAACGGTGGCCTTTGCCATCGCGCTCATCCCAAAGGGTAAGCAAGTTTCCGTTTTCCTTAATTGCCTTGTGGTGATCGTGGTTACCCGCTTTTGAATCTTTGTTGTATTCGTTTGCAGATGCCTCTTTTATCAAAGCACGACCTTGAATGGTGTGGTGCGTTTGGGTCTGAGCCAACTCATAAGATCCAGCAGCTTTTTCAACGGTAATTTCAATTGCACCCGCGTTTGCAGCTACCAAAGGAAATACATTTTTACCAACGTTTAAGCCTGTTTTGCCACCAGCAGTTCTGCCATAACCTATTGCCAATGCAATTACGTTATTGGGTTGTCCTGGCTGAACCAAAACTGGAATTGCTTCGATTTTACCAGACTTAGCTGTGATATTAATTAAATCGCCATCCTTAACACCTAACTCCTTTGCGGTAGCGTTGCTAATGTTAGCATAATTATCCCAAGTTACTTTACTAATTGGATCAGGCATTTCTTGCAACCAAGGATTGTGCGCATGTGCACCATCTTTTAATCCAATTTTGCTGTATAATTTTAACTCAAGCTTGGTTTTAGTATTGGTATACACATTGTAAGCAGGCGCAACAACAGCAGTTAAATCTGTATTGAATGCCACACTCACTGGTGCAACAGAAGCCTGGTGGAAACCATCGTGGATTGCTTTTGTCCAAGCATCACCCGATAAACTTCCAGCCCAATTGGCTTTCATGAAATCATAAAAATTGTTGGTATTACCAGCCCAATTTAACAAGGTTTCTTGCATTTGGCGGGTATTGAATACCGGCGAAATATTTGGCTGTGTAAAAGTGAAATATCCGGCCTTTGGCTCATTGTCGTTCCACGACTCTAAGAAATGACTGTCTGGCACATGGTATCCACACAAGGTAGAAGTTTCATCCAAATTGCTGTTTGAAGCAACAGATAACTTTAATTTCTGAATGCCAGCAGCTAATTTAGCACTATTTGCATAGCTGTAAACTGGATTTACATTGTAGAAAATAGTGGCATCAACTGCACCAGTTTCAAGGTCTTTAACAAACGTTTCAAACGCTGCATCGTTGCTATAATGTTGGTTGCTATAATTTGCAAAATCAACCGTAGTTCCATTATTACCCAATAGGCTGTTAATGGCATGCACCAATAACTGATAATCTACATTGTTTGAACCACACACTACCAATGAAGCGCCTTTAGCAGCCCATAATTCTTTGGCAGTATTGCTAATTCCATCTAAAGGCAATTCTACGGCCTGCATGGTACCTAATGCTGGAGCACCGGCCAAAGCAGCTACCTTGTTGTATAAACTTACCAAATAAGCACCTTCAGCAGATGGCTTAATAGGGTAACGTACATCGGCATTAGAGCCTGTTAAACTTAAAGTAGATTCTAATTGAATATGGCGACTCATATTCTTGTTTTCTGCAGTACGCGTAGACGACCATTGTTTGGTAAATTCTACTGGAGAAATCCATGTACCCAAAAAATCTGCACCAAAACTTACAATAACTTTAGCTAAATCGAAACGATATCCTGGAACTACCATTTTACCAAAAGCACGCTGACTGGCTTCTGCAATAGAACCCATAGAATTAGCTTCGTATTGGATATGTTGTGTTTGAGGATATTTAGCCGTAAACTCTGCAATAGCCTTTTTAGTGCTTGGGCTGTTTACAGTTCCTGTTACCAAACGTATGGCTTTAGCAGAAGCTAAACCAGATTTAATGTCTCCGTTAACCAAATCCCAAGTAGCATCTGCTCCTTTGGCTTTTGGTGCGCGTAAACGCTCATTGTCGTATAAACCTAATAAACTACCCTGACCAGTTCCGCAAGTTCCACCTTTAAATATAGGAGATTCGCTGTTACCTTCAATTTTTACGGGCCTGCCTTCGCGCGTTTTTACTAAAATACTGCAATTAGCAGAACAAGCATTACAAGTAGAAGCATACCAGTTAGGAATGCCCGGTGTAATGTTCTCTGGCTTTATGATATAAGGAATAACATTTTTAATTGGCGTTTTGTTACAAGCTGCCAATGCTACGGCCGATATACTGAAACCGAAATATTTTAAGAAATCGCGGCGATTAGCATTTAAACCTCCATCCTCTTCTGTAAAAACTTCCTCCAAAGGAATACCCTCAGCAAATTCATGCTTTTTGGATTCTAAGAATTTAGGGTCATTGTTTAACTCCTCTAAACCCTTCCAGTATTGATTTTTATTTTCCATTGATACTTTTTTTCCTGTTAAGTTGTAAATAAAATTTACGATTCAAGCTTCAAATTAATAGTGGCATTTACCACACTCTAAACCACCATTCTGAGCCACAGTGATGAATTCTTTTCCATCAATCTTAATGTTGGCATGCAATTTCTCATAGTAATCATTGTTTGCCACATCAACTTTTGCCTCACGGTGACAGTTAATACACCAGCCCATTTGCAAGCTTCTTTGCTGAGATACCACAGCCATAGTTTCAATAGGACCATGACAAGCTTGGCACTCTACTTTTCCAATCTTAACATGCTGTGCATGGTTAAAATAGGCATGATCTGGCAAATTGTGAATACGTACCCACTTAATTGGCGTTTGAGTCTTGCTAGGATCGTAAACACGCTTCTCGGCATCCCAACCTACTGCATTGTATATTTTTGCAATCTCAGGTGAAACCTTTCCGTCGTATTTTGCCGAAGCAGTTATGTGCATGTGGCAATTCATACAAGTGCTGGCAGAAGGAATAGACGCTTGCTTTCCTTTATCGGCACCACTATGACAATACAAACAATTGATTTTGTAAGTACCTGCATGCAATTCATGCGAATAATTGATTGGCTGAACTGGCGCATAGCCCTTTTGAACACCTATTTTAGTTACACCATAATCAAAACCATATAAACCAAAAATTGTGGTAAAAATAGTCATCACAACTATTGTTCCTACAACTGGGTGCTTCTTAAATAATTTATACCTATAATCTAATGGATTCTCTTTCCAGCTTATAGTAGTAACTTTTTCTTGAGCATAAGCCTCAGGGTATTTTTGGATGTATAATTCCTCAACCACCGATTTAATGCGATATAGTATAAATAAGATAACAACTAAAATTATACCCATGATTAACAAACCATAGAAAGCCGTGCTAGAATTTAAGCCACTGCCCTCATTAGCAGGAGCAACAGTTGCACCCCCAACGCTACTTGCACCAGCCGCAGCCACTACAGGCTTAGCAGGAGCCTCGCTTTCTTGCTTAATATAATCTACAATAGAACCAATTTGAGCATCGGTTAACGACTCAAAAGACATCATCACAGACTGGTTGTTTTCGTTGTAAACCTGAACCGCAACTGGATCGCCAGATTTAACCATTGCCTGCGAGTTTTTAATCCATTTTACCAACCACTTAGCATCGCGGCGCTTATGAACATCCTTCAATGCCGGACCCACAATCTTTTCATTCATTGCATGACAAGCAGTACAATTGGCTTTGTAAAGCTTTTCTCCCTCTGCTACATCGGCATAAGCCAAATGCATGGTTAGAAGGAACGAAACAGCTAAGGTTAATAGTTTAGATAGCTTCATTTATTTGGAATAATTATATCTTTAATTAGTTGAATTGTAAGGGTCTTGTCAATTTTTTCAATTAAAAAGGCTCAATTCGCAATTCAGCCGCGAATATAAGCACAATTCATATTCGGTCTAAACATGTGAAAAAAATATATTATTTAGAAATCATCTAAATAAAAGTGTTTGAAAATGAATTATTTTGCCCCAATAGATTTTCTCAGAGTAACTTTTTTAGCGCTTATTCGCTCAAGCCAATGTTGGTTTTGGAGATTAGCCATGCATAAAAAACGTTGGCTTACGCAATTTTCTACATGGAGAAGCAAAGCAAAAATTTGGTTCGAACCAATAAAATGGAGGGATTGTAATTTGAGCTTGTTGTTTGGTTTCAATCAAAAAAAGGTGATTTTTTGTTAAGGGCTAGGTTTTGTTCGGTCTGAACCTATTAATTTGCAGTAAGTGTTAAAAGTATATTTATATTTCTTCTTGGGCATATTTGCTTTTCGAGCTAACATGGCTTTGGCTCAAACCGAACCCGCCACCTTGTTATTAAGAGGATACGTGATTGGAGCAGATACCAACAACACCATACCACTGGCCAATATCCTCAAAAAACCCAGTGGCGAGCGCTATATCAGCAACCGTTACGGCGCATTTTCCATTCAGGTAAAGGAAACAGACACCCTCGTTTTTTCGGTTATTGGCTACCTTAATTATGTGTTGCCTTGCAAAAAGTATGTGTCCACACAATACACAGACCCCATTCGCGTGAGATTGAAACCCACTACTTACCGACTAAAAGAGGCAGAGGTAAATTACAATCAAAAGAGGCGAGACAGCTTAGCCCGGCAAGCCGCAAAAATACTTCGAACCAGTCCAATTTTAAACGATTACCAACATTACGGTTCCTGGATTAGTGGCAGCAGCGGCTCTATGGTAAGCGACATGTTTGCCTCTGGCAATTCAAAACTTCAGCAATATATAAAACTACAACACTTGGTAGAGCTATACCACGAACAGCAATTGGTAGACGAACGCTATACCAACGACATTATAATGCGTACCACGGGCATACCCGAAACCAAAGTGCTCGAATTTAAAAAATACTGCAACCTCCCCCACTACTTCATCCTCAACTCCAATAACTACGAATTGGTGGTAGCCATCAAATCCTGCTATACCGATTTTGCCAACCAAACTCGGTAGTTTATTTTCATATCTCATCTGATAGGAGAAATTTACATTGCCGAGTGCCACAAAGCCAAAATAGCGCTAACAACGCACTTTATGCTGCATGATTAAAGTTGCGTTTTACTACGAATATGGATGTTGAGAACTATTGTTTAATTAAGCATTTAACTTTAAAAATATTCCAACTACGCAAGTCAATATTTTGAGCATACGTTTTGTTGAGTAATAAAATAGAAATAAGAATTACTATAAATTTTGGATTCACTTTAGATTCTTATTTTTCAGGCGTTTTCTTTTCAATAACTGAAACTGATTTTTGAAGTAAAAGAGAGTTTGGAATTGTGATTGTTTCTCCACTTTCTGTTTTAAGATAAACAAAAAAATAGGTCAAATCTGAGGCTTCACCCTCGAAGGGGTAATCTTTATCCAAAATTTTTATGGTATCTCCAATTTTTACTGGATGGTTAAAAAACAATAAGAGACTTGAAGTAATATTGGAGAGTAAAGACCATTGAGCAAAGAAAGCTATCCCTAATGCGGCTAAAATAGTTCCAACAAAAACAGCTATTTCGTTTTGTTTGAGACCCCATATAGCCGATAATAAAATTAGGGAAGTTAGAAAAGACAAAAGGTGAACAGCTCTGATAATCATTTTTCTTCTACCTCGTTGCAAATGAGTTTGCTTTAGCGAATTATTTACAAATATTTTTGTTGTATAATGAACAATAATGTAGCTAGCCAAAACTACAATTGTTTCAAAGATTTGAATTTTGTATGTCTCCATTAATTGTTGTTTTTTATAAAATACATCCCCATATAAATCAATTTTATTTTATTTGTTTTGTCTTTACTTATCCAATCTCCTACTTTGCGCATGCTTGCTTTGAATTGTTTATCCTTCTCTTTATACTTTTGGACTTGGCAATATACAATGATGCAAACTGAATATCCTCACAAAGCTTATCCAAAATATGGACAACAACAAACAACTATCATCAATTCCAAGTGCTAATAGAGGCAAAAAAAGGCCTAAAAAAACACTCAATTTTGCCAAATTGATCTTTGGGATTTAACCAAGCACAAACTATTTTTGTGGCATGTTAAAAGATATCAAGGAAGAATATTATGTTAAAATAGAACCCATTCACGAAGAACTCTTTGCGCTAAACAATGAGTATTGGATGAGTTATTATGTGGACAGAAAAATCCAAGAACGCAAATATGTTTTTGGTTCAGACAGTATAAAAAAAGAAGCTTTAGAGGAGATTGGACTCCTTAACATGCTGGGACTTTTATTGCAATAAAGCCACGAAAATGGCCCACTTGTTTGGCTTCCATTTTGCGCAACTCATTATATAATATATCACGAACATTAAGGATGGAGCCGTTCTTAAATTTCATTTGATAAGGTTCATTTGTCGTGCTAGATTTGCTGGCCAAGAAATCTATAAATTCTTTAGCTGTTTTAACGCGCTTGCCAGCCCTTTGGCGCTTCATAAGCAAGTGTTTGGCCGCATCAACGCCATTATATTCTGTGCCATTTCTTATGAACTTAGCCTCGGTTTTTTCTATAAAAGAAATCAGTTTGCTAATCTTCTGCTCCTCGGTTAACACAGGATGAACAGGAGTTGGTTGGCCTATAAAAGGCATATTAAAGGCAAAACTTGCAAGCGACAAAACAAGGCCAAACATTAAAAAGGGAATTTGCAAAACTTTCATGGGCAAAAAATAATTAAACGCAAGATATTAAAATTTATGCGAAATTATAATTCTTATATTCGCAATTGTCAAATTCAAAACCGTGGAAGCCACAGAATATTTTAACCTAGCTGTTAAAAAAATACAGCCTTTATATACCGAAAACGAAGCGCGCGAACTGCTATATTGGTTGTTTGAAGACATATTGCTCATCAAAAAAGCCCACTTAAATCTATTCACAAAGGAGCTTAGTTTTACGGAGGAACTTCAATTAAACACCCTCGTAGACCGATTATTGGCGGGCGAGCCTATTCAGTATATTTTGGGATATGCCTACTTCATGGATTTTGTTTTGGAGGTGAATGAGGCCGTGTTAATTCCACGACCCGAGACAGAGGAGTTGGTTCAAACCGTATTGTCTTTTATAAACGCGCGGTCTGAACCAAAGGACCTAAAGATTGTTGACATTTGCGCTGGCAGTGGTTGCATTGCCCTTGCCATTAAAAAGAATTTGCCCACAGCCCAATTGATTGCCTTAGATGTTTCGGCCCACGCCTTGGCCATCGTTGAACACAACAGCAAAAAATTGAAACTTCCTGTAAAAACTTTGGAATTATCTGTATTGGATGAAAGCGGAATAAATTACCTAACTAACTGTGAATCTTTAATATGGGTAAGCAACCCGCCCTATATTACCGAGCAAGAAAAATTAGATATGCACAAGAATGTGCTAAACCATGAACCCCACTTGGCGCTTTTTGTGCAGCACCCCGATGCCTTGCTATTTTACAGAAACATTGCCCAAGCATTTTGCAAAAACGAGCATGCCACAGATTTGTTTTTTGAAACCAGCGAATACCAAGGAACCGCGCTATTAGCCATGGCTGCGGAATTTGGACTCAAAGCCATTTTAAAGAAAGATATGCAGGCCAAAGACAGAATCCTTCACCTTAGCAAGAAGTAAATTAGTGCGGGGTGCAGACGACAAATCCTTAACCGCCAAAAGCCAAAGGCCAACGGCCAATAGCTAAAAGCCGCTCCCTCCTTCTGGCAAAAATCGCAAATCTCGCCATTTTCTAGGCGTCCACTGCCCTCACAAACCGGACAAACATACCCACAACTCATGCCACAATAGTAATAATTTCGCACCTAAAACCAAAAATACACCAAAACTCCCCCCTTACAAAATCACCAATACTAACAAACCTCTTAACTCATACACCTACGCTAAAGCCTCGTCGCAAACATGGCTCCTAACGCATACTTCACAATTCCTTCTTCGCTCTGCCTCCTCCGCTCTTCACAATTCATAATTCAAATTTCAAAACATTTCCTAAATTGCAAAACTTTAAATGAAAAAATGAAAAAAAATTTTGCCTTACTAACAATTTCAGCCATTTGCTTGGGTGCATTTGCGCAAAACAAAGCCTATGTAACCGAGACTCAAAAATCGCCAGATGGCAAATACACATATACCATAGTGGCAAATGACCCCATGAAGGTGCGTACCTATGTATTGCAAAATGGCCTAACGGTGATGATGGCTGTTAACAAAAAACAACCAAGAATTCAAACTTATATTGCCACCAAAGCTGGTAGCAAAAACGACCCTTCTGATAATACTGGATTGGCACATTACCTAGAACACATGTTGTTTAAAGGTACCGATAAATATGGCTCTAAAGATTGGGCAAATGAAAAGATTCAGTTAGATAAAATTGATGCATTGTATGAGCAATACAATAAAACAAAAGATGAGACTAAACGCAAAACAATCTATCGCATGATAGACTCTGTAAGTGGCGTGGCTAGTAGTTTTGCAATTGCAAATGAATATGATAAATTATTGCAAGGAATAGGTGCCCAAGGAACAAATGCATTTACCTCTTTAGAGCAAACTGTTTATGTAAATGATATCCCTGAAAACAATTTTAACAAATGGATTGAAATTGAAGCAGAGCGTTTCCGCAACCCAATTTTGCGTTTGTTTCACACAGAATTAGAAGCAGTTTATGAAGAAAAAAATATATCATTAGACAATGATGGAAGAAAAGTTTTTGAATCAATGATGGCCTCTTTGTTCAAAAACCATTCATACGGAACGCAAACTACCATTGGTACCGTTGAACACCTTAAAAATCCTTCACTAGTTAAAATTAGAAATTACTATAATACCTATTATGTTCCTAATAACATGGCAATAGTTTTAGCAGGTGATTTTGATGCAGATGAAGCCATAAAAACAATTGATGCCAATTTTTCTTACATGCAAAGAAAAGCTGTACCTCCTTTTTCTTTTAAACCAGAGCTTGCCCAAACAGCTCCAGATGTGGTAACTGTTTATGGTCCAGATGCAGAAAACTTAATGATTGGTTATAGAATGCCGGGTGTTGGAACCAAAGAAAGTAGAATGTTGCAATTAGTTGATATGTTATTATCCAATGCAAAAGCTGGTTTAATAGATTTGAACCTAAACAAAAAACAAGCTGTATTGGGCGCCAGTTCTTCTGTATGGGGCAACAAAGATTATAGCATCGCATTTTTAACTGGTAAACCTAAAAAAGACCAATCATTAGAACAAGTAAAAGACCTATTGTTGGATCAAATAGAAAAAGTAAAAGCAGGCGAATTTGACGAGAATACCTTAAAGGCTATCATAGCAAATATGAAGGTTTACAAAATTCAAGAAAGAGAAAGCAACGATGGCAGAGCAGGCATTATGTTAGATGCATTTGCCACTGAAAGACAATGGGCAGAAGTTGTTTCTGAATTGGATGAAATGGAGAAAATTACCAAAGCCGAATTGGTTGAGTTTACCAAAAAGTATTACACAAACAACTACGTAATTGTATACAAAAAAGTAGGTGACGACAAAAGCATTGTTAAAATTGACAAGCCCGAAATTACCCCTGTAAATGTGAACCGCGACGATGTTTCACCATTTGTTAAGCATATCTTGGAAATACCTTCGCCTAAAATTGCACCCAAGTTTATAGATTTTAATAAAGACATGACTTTTGGCAAAACAGGCTTTGCTCCTATTCATTATGTTCAAAATACCGACAATGAATTGTTTCAATTATACTATGTTTTAGACATGGGTAAATTCAACGATTTAAAATTACCCATGGCTGTAAACTTGCTTCAGTACTTGGGTACCGACAAATACACTGCCGATCAAATTAGCCAAGAATTCTTTAAACTAGCATGCGATTTTAAAGTGAATGTTGCAAACGAACAAGTATATGTTTCACTTTCTGGTTTGAACCAAAATTTTGTTCCTGCCTTAAAACTATTCGAACACTTATTGGCTCATGCAAAACCTGATCAAACTGCTTTAAATACATTGGTAGAAAGAACCTTAAAAGGAAGAGAAGATAGCAAGAAAAACAAAGGATTGATTTTCCGCGCTGCACTTCAAAACTATGCCATGTTTGGCACAAAAAATCCGTTTAAACACGAGTTAACTGCGGAGCAATTAAAGGCTTTAACTGCCGTTGAATTGACTGGATACTTAAAGCAATTAACTTCGTACCAACATAAAATCTGGTATTTTGGTCCATTACCAATTGCCTCCTTAACTCAAACTTTGAGCAAGGAGCATAAAATGAACAAAACTCCAATGCCTTACCCAGCCCAAGTTGAATTTGTGCGCACAGAAACCAATGAGAACAAAGTACTTTTTGTTGATTACAATATGGTTCAATCAGAAATTATGTGGATCAATCGTTCTGCTACAGGATTTGATGCTACTAAAGCTCCAGTAATAACTATGTTCAATGAATATTTTGGTGGCGGTATGTCGAGCATTGTTTTCCAAACCATTAGAGAATCAAAGGCGTTGGCTTACTCTACTTACTCTCGCTATAATTCTCCAAGCAAACAAAAAGATCCATATTATATTATCGCTTATGTTGGCACGCAAGCAGATAAGTTTAATGATGCAGTACCTGCCATGAACGAGCTGTTGAATAAAATGCCAAGAACCGACAATGGTTTTGAATCTGCAAAAAACTCAATTCTAAATGCAATTGAAACAGAGAGAACAAACGATGCCAATATTATTTTTGCATACGCAGCTGCACAAAAACTTGGATTAAACTACGACCTTAATAAAGACATATACCAAAAAACGCCTCAGTTAACATACACTGATATTGAAAATTTTCAAAACAGTAATTATACCAACAAACCTTTTACCTATTGTATTATGGGTTCAAAAGACAAATTGAAAATGGCCGATATGGAAAAACTTGGTAAGGTACAAGTGCTTACCTTAGAAGAGATTTTTGGCTACTAATGGCATAGTGGCAAGAAAGCATTTATTATAAAATAATTTCAAAATCAGCGTCTGACAATCCAGGGATTTACCTACTAAAAGCCCAACATTTAAAACCAATAAGAAATGAATAAAATTAAATATTTTTAAAGATTGTGGTGAGTTGTCATTTCAAAATGGAAGAAAGTTCGTGGAACAATTTTATACAAGCGAAGAAAAATAAGTTAATTGTCCCAAAAGATTTTTTGGCTCATTTGGCAATGATAACAACTGGAACAACAAGAGGTGTTTTATTTGCAAAAACCGAATCTACACTATTTTCAAAATTTATCGTGCCAACATTAAATATAGCTGAGATGATTACCGAAGAGGCTTCATTTGAACTGGTCAATGAACAGCATTACCTAACAACATAGAGAACGCCAGCAGCTAACAGCTAGCGTTTAGTGGTGGCTGAAAGCCCGGCCATGAATTGAAAATCATCGAATGCCAAAAACAAATAAAACAGGAGATTAATTCCGGTTGAGCCGCCTGTTCCACAATATGCGGGGAAACCAGCCACTGGCGTACTTAATATTGGCTCATGTATTTGTCGACTTTGCTTTTAGTACCGTTTTGTGATTGTAAATTTTTAGGACTTCATGCTGCAAATAACCTATGTTAATATGGCCTTAAGACCAAGCCTAAATTCAATTTTAAATACGCATCACCATTGTAACCAACTCCAGGCGTATACGTATCTCTCTTAGAAAAAGCACCGTTATAAACGTTTGAAAATATCAAAGGGCTATTAAAAACACTACCCACCAAAACGCCTAAACTTACGGCCATTTGTTTCCCCAAATTGATGTGCCAATTTGCCTCAAACTCTATCGATTTATAATAGTAAATCTCTGTGGTAACGTCAACCACATTTCCCAAAACTGGATCAAACAAGCTTACAATGAGGTGGTTTTTGCTAGAAGAAAACATGCCATTTACCAATACAAAAAAGGTATAAAAATCATTGCTCTTCTGATGCAATACATAACTGGGTTTTAAGTAATAAAAAGAAGAAACAAAATCCACAGATCCTCTATTGCCGGCGTATGGCGTCCATATTTCCTGGTTATCAGTAGAAGTATAATTTTTTACATAACTGCCTTTTAACTGAAAGCTCAAATGCTTATCTCCAAAATACATAAACCCATATTCATTCCACAAAACGGCATCTGTGCGCACTCCTACTAAAAGTAGATACTGCTGGCCGCTTATTCTGCTTATTTGTGCTGAGGCAAAGTGAGCACAAAAAGCTATGAAGCAAAAAATTAAATGCCTCTTCATGGGGCTAAATTTATTGAATCAACCACGTTATGAATAACCCTACCAAATATGTCGGTAAACGAAACTCTTTTTCTAGTAATTTTGCCACCCGAGATGCTATCTATGATGGGTTGCGAAACCACCATTTCTGATCCTCCCACCTCACAATTTCGATTATACCAATAAGTGTAACTTGTAGTAACTTGAATGCGAAATTGATACGCATGCTTATCAGTTTTTACTTGAACATAGGCAGGACTTAAAAAAGAAATCAATAAGGGCGTAATACATTTATTGGGCAATAATTCGCCCGGCTTTATATCGTATGTAAGACTTCTTATCGTATCCGTATTATCTGTTAACACAAGGTAGCTCGCATAAATAGCCCTTGAACTACTGGGTTCGTACCCATACCCTTCGCATCTATTACAGGCAGAAAATACCACAACCGAAAATAGAAATAACAAGAACAAAATTAGTCTCATGTGGCTTAATTATATTGGTTCAGGAAAAACTGCACTTATTTATAAACAGCACAGACCAAATTGGATGATCCAAACATATTGTTAAGGTATTCTGATATCCATGAAGAACTTAAAGTCGATTTGCTTTTTGTTTGTCCGCTTGCATTTAATCCATAATATTTGCTTGTACTACTAGAGCATGTAGTATAAACCGCATAAAAGGTGATATTACTAGATATAAAATAGGTGCTGCCTAGAGCAATGGTTGGAACGCTGCCTGGAGCAAGGGTTGGAACGCTGCCTAGAGCAAGGGTTGGAACGCTGCCTGTTGTGTTGCCATTGCCATCATAAGAAACCAGAAAAAAGTTACCTTCAACCCATTTGGCATATAAATTTATGTTAGATTTACCAATAGCAAAAGATGAGTTAGGTAAAAAATCTTTGCCACTTACATCCTTAGCGGTATTCCATCCAACAAACGAAAAATTAGTTTTTAAAAGATTACCTGTGTTACCCAGCGTAATAGCCGAATTTCCATTCTTATATTTATCTCCATCTATGGGAACAGTACCATCCGTATTTCCATTTCCGTTATAACTAACAGAGACTTCAACCTCTTCTTCTGGTTGGGTTGTTGCCGATTTTTCACAAGAAGTTATTAAAAAAAATAGGGTAAGTAGAATTATAACATTTTTCATTTTTATTTGCTATCAGTTTAAATAAATATTTTTGGCTGTATAAAAACAAATATAATAAATTTACTTGGATATGAAAACAGGCATAAATAATCAAAAAAAGTTAAGTTTCATGCAAAGAAAATTGGGGGAAAAAAATCGCATAATCACGGGCACTTTTTGTTCCTATTAAATTCTGCACTACCTTAGCCCTATGAAAAATCTCCTCCTTTTTTCACTCCTATTCCTCGGCTTACTTTTTTTTTCTGGCCTGAACCCATTATTGGCTCAGACCGTAAACGCCGCAAAAGTATGCGACTTGCCCGCCGAATTAAGCGAAACCTCGGGCTTAATTAAGATTGGCCCAAATAAGTTTGTATCGCATAACGACAGTGGCAATGAGCCCATTTTGTTTGTCTTTGATAGTTCAGGTTTGATCCAACGCCGCATCAAAATAAGCAATGCACAAAATGTAGATTGGGAAGACCTTACCATGGATAGCAAAGGCAATGTGTATATTGGCGATTTTGGCAACAACAACAGCGATAGAACCAACCTCAGAATATATGTGGTGGCCAGTCCAAATACATACACCAAAGACAGCACCATTGCCGGAATTACCAACTTTACCTATTCAGACCAAAAGGCCTTTCCACCTGCGGTGGCTTACCAAAATTTTGATATGGAATCTTTCTTTTGGTTCAACGATTCATTGTACTTATTTTCAAAAAACAGAACAAACCCTTATAGTGGTTATACCAAATGCTATCGTCTCCCAGCGCGCAGCGGCACATTTGTAGCCCAATTAATTGATAGTTTTTATACTGGAAGTGGCGGCTATTTAAATTATTCTGTTACGGGTGGAGCGGCCTTTGCAAATGGCAATAAAATTGCCTTATTAGGTTACGATAAGGTATGGTTGTTTAGTGGCTTTAATGGCAATCGCTTTTTTAAAGGAACTGCAAACACGTTGGCATTTCCCAACCTCTCGCAAAAGGAAGCTTTGTGGTTCGAAAATACCAACACTTTGTGGTATACCCAAGAAACAAGTGCGCTGGGAACAGCAGGATTATTTAGGTTTAACTTGCCCAATTTAACACCAAGCGGATTAATAGAATTACAAAAGAAATACTACAAAATTTATCCCAATCCTGCCGAGCATATTTTGTGTGTTGAAGTGCATGATGATATAGCCGAACCTGCAATGTTATTAGACATTTTAAACCTCGAGGGCCGCCTGGTTTTAAAAGATGAAATAGAGCCACAAGTCATTAACAAACTTAACATTTCAAATTTGGCCAAAGGAAAATACTTCGTAAGAATCAATGGCATTCTGGCGGGTAGCTTTTTAAAATAAGAACAAAACATAAAAGTACGATATGAATTTAACAGATAAAATTGCGGTGGTTACGGGCGTAAGCAAAGGAATTGGCATGGCGCTTTGCAAACAACTTTTAGAGAAGGGTGCGGCAGTATATGGATTGGGCAGAAATTGTCCGGCTGAAATAGTCCATACAAACTTTCATTTCATGACATGCGACGTTCAAAACAGCGCTTCGGTTCAGACCGCCTTTTCCAAAATTTACTTGGAGGTAGCAGAGATTCATGTGATGGTAAACAATGCCGGATTGGGGTATTTTGGCTACTTAGAAGACGTGACAGAGGAGCAATGGCACACCATGTTTAATACCAATATTCATGGCATGTTTTATTGCTTAAAGCAGGTATTGCCTCAAATGAAAAAATCTGAATTTGGCCACATCATCAATATCGCCTCCACAGCGGCATTAGAGGGAATGGCGCAAGTAAGCGCATATTGTGCCACCAAATGGGCCGTTAAGGGTTTAAGCGAATCTTTGTACAAGGAACTGCGCGACTTTAAAATAAAGGTAACTTGTGTTTACCCCGGCTCAACCAAAACCGACTTCTTTAGAAATAGTCTGGGAATAAAACCGCATGATTATATGTTGATGCCAGAAGATGTGGCTTTAATGATGGTGCAAGCGCTTGAAATGCCAGATAATTTTCATACGGTTAATTTAGAAATTAGGCCGCTGCAACCGCGCGGACCAAAAGCACCATAACTAAATTTTCACAAAAGTTAACTAAACATTTTACGGCTAGTTACGCTTCTTTTTTTGCCATATTTAACTAAACATTTTACGGCTAGTTACGCTTCTTTTTTTGCTATATTTAACTAAACATTTTACGGCTAGTTACGCTTCTTTTTTTGCCATATTTAACTAAACATTTTACGGCTAGTTACGCTTCTTTTTTTGCCACATTTAACTAAACATTTTACTGCTAGTTACCTAATCTCTTTCGCAAAAATTACCAAGGAATAATGCTAACCTTTTTTAAGTCGTACACATTATCTCCAGGTGCAAAACCTAAACCCGAAGGCTCGCAAATAAGGTATTTTTGGTTGTTGTAAATAAAGTTGAAACTGGCGTGGTTAATAGCAACCGCCACATTCAAATGATTTTGCGAAACGTAAATCAAAGCCACCGAGGGCAATTGAAGAACTTCCTTGGTGAGGTAGGCAAACAACACCGACTTATCTTCACAATCGCCGTAATTATTAGACAGCACTTCCTCTGGAAACGCGAATTTCTCTTTTCCTATTGCCTCTTTATCTACTTTATAAGGAATGGCCGTTTGGGTAAAATGAAGCAAAAAATCAATCTGTTTGCGGGGAAACATATTTGATATTGCCTTTTTTAAATCGCCTACCAATTGAGAATAGGTAGGACTAGATATTTGATAATTGAGGTAAATCTGACCAAATTCAATATCGGGTAAATCGTGGTAATAATTTGCCAAGCTTTGATTGAGCGAGCCTTTAAAAAAATAAACAGCGCCTTCAAACTCGGTGTGCAAATCGTATGAGCCCCGAATGGCATTAAAAAATGGTGGCCTATTTTCATTAATTAAAATTGCCCTTCCTCCTATTGCCACTTCATAAACCGCATCTATACAAGGCTCCAAATTATAGTCGAACGAAAGATCATCATAAGACAATCCTTGGTGCTGCACCGTTGTGCCATTTAAAATGTTAAAACCCAAATTACCAAACAAGGTTAGCTGCTCCTCATTTACCCCCAATATCACATTATACCCCTTTTCCATAAGAATTTGATACTGGAAAAGTTTAGCCGCATTGGGATCTTTATACAATTGAGCCGATAACTTTCTGCCAAAAATAACATAAGCCATATCGTCCATCCCAAACTCAGCAGAATAAGAATCCATCTGTTTAACCAAACTTTGTAGTTCCGATTCTTTTACCAGAGCAACAATTTTACTTACGCCCTCTTTCTCTATTGGATATTGAATTGTAATTTTTGGCTGAACAAATTCAAATGAAAGTAAGTGCCCATATAAATTTAGGCTGAACCCATTTTCATTTTCTTTAGCAAAGGCTGGTGCCGACATAAAAATACCATACAATAGAAAACTAGCAACTGCCGAGGGAATTAAAAATCTATATCTCTGTTTATTAAGCACCTAACAAATATATTAATTTATTATTATATGTTTAACAATTTAGTAACATTAACTAGTTTTTAGTCAAAAAATGACAAAAAATTCAAATCGCTTTGATATAAGCCAATAGCTCCTATTTTTGCAATTCGTTTTAAAATAAATCCATGAGAATAATACAATATAGAGAAGCCTTGCGTGAGGCAATGAACGAAGAAATGCGTCGCGATCCAAACGTTTTCTTAATGGGCGAGGAAGTAGCAGAATACAACGGCGCTTATAAAGTTAGTCAGGGCATGTTGGATGAATTTGGCGAAAAGCGAATTGTAGATACCCCCATCGCAGAGCTTGGTTTTGCTGGCATTGGCGTAGGCGCTGCCATGAATGGCCTAAGACCTATTATTGAGTTTATGACCTTTAACTTTTCATTGGTTGCCATAGATCAAATAATTAATGCCGCAGCTAAAATGTACCAAATGAGCGGCGGACAATTTAATATTCCCATGGTATTTCGCGGGCCTACAGGCAGTGCCGGACAATTAGGTGCGCAGCACTCGCAGGCTTTCGAAAACTGGTTTGCCAACTGTCCGGGATTAAAAGTAGTGGTTCCAGCCAACCCATACGATGCAAAAGGTTTGCTAAAAACAGCCATTAGAGATAACGACCCTATTATTTTTATGGAGAGCGAACAGATGTATGGCGACAAAGGCGAAGTGCCAGAAGAAGAGTATTTAATTCCCATAGGAAAGGCCTTTGTAAAACGCGAAGGAACCGATGTTACCATCGTTTCTTTTGGCAAAATTTTAAAAGTTGCCTTGGCCACTGCAGAAGAATTGGCCAAAGAAGGAATCAGTTGCGAGGTAATTGACTTAATGACGGTAAGGCCAATTGATTATGATACCGTAATTGAAAGTGTAAAGAAAACCAACCGCTTAGTAATTGTAGAAGAAGCATGGCCATTGGCCTCAATCTCAACTGAAATAACCTATATGGTTCAGAAAAGAGCCTTCGATTATTTAGATGCACCCATTCAACGCATTTGCACGCAAGACACTCCCTTGGGTTATGCCCCAACATTTGTACAAGAATTCTTACCAAATGTAGAACGCACAAGCAAAGCCATTAAGGACGTTTTGTATAGAAAATAATTGACTACAATAAGCAAAGATTAATTAGGAAACACCTCATTAATCCTTGCCAATTTTATTGCTTCACAATTTTCATGCTTTTGCTATTTTCACCCTGGTGAATAACGATAAAGTAAATTCCTGGTGGTAATTGTGTTAAGTAGATTTTATGTGATGAAGTTAATATTTTGTCTTTCAAAATAATTCTGCCGTAAATATCCATTAACTGTATATTAGATTCGGGTAAAAAATCTTTTTCAAAGTCTATGTTTATTGATTCTGAAAAAGGGTTTGGATATACCTTGATTTTATTTTGGTTTAAATTAGAGGCTTGTATGGAGTTGCTCAATTGTGATAATGGTCTGAACCAAATTCCTTTGCTTCCACCTATGTAAAGGGTATCTTGATTGAAATAAAGTTTTGTGACATTCATGCTTGGCAAGTCACCAGAAATTGGGAGAAAATTATAGCTTGTATCACTGCAAAAATAGAGTCCCGGTAAAGTTTCCGAATAAAATGCCAAGGTATTTCCTTCTGCTTGTATTGCTTTTACGTTCCCATATTTTTCTAACCCTGGTATTGCTAACCAGAAGTTATTTAACACATTATATTGGTGCAAGCCGGCATTGGTAGCTACTAATAAATTTCCTTTATTTAGGCAAATCCCATTGTAAGATGCAGCAGGCAGGTTGTTTTCTATACTTTCCCAATTTTTAGATAATTGGTTAAACTTGTATAAAACATAGCTAAATAATCCGTTGGTAATTGCAAATAGATTTCCGTCATAAGCTATCAAAGCTATGCTTGTTGTTACGTTTATGCCTGAACCAAACCTAATACAAGACGTGTCTTTTAATGGTTTTGCCCAAAAATCTGTTTTACTTAAACAGAAAAGGGTATCGTTTTGAACCAATATCTGCAAAAAGTTTTGCTTGTCAATTAACGGGTGGATGTCTTGCCACACATTGCTAGCATAGTCTTTTTGTTTCACGCCCAAATTGGTGGCCACATATATTTTGTTAGCCTGATTAAATATAGCCCTTGCATTGTGTTTGGGTAATATGTTTTGGTATATGCCCAGTAGGTTAGATTCGGTAACCCCAAAAGCATATGTTGTTGCGTATAATTTGTCATTTATTTTAATCAAATCAGATACATTTAACCCCATTAGCTTATTGCCAAACCTTTCCCAAGTAAAAGAATTGGTGTCTAAAGCAAAAACCCCAGTATTGGTAAAAGCTAAAATTTTGTTATCGAATTTTTTAATTCTAAAATCCCTATTTACAGCCGTGTCTAATGGCAAATGCGTCCAGGAAGCACCTTCATTGCTTGAAATATATACGCCTTCGTAAATTCCAGCAAATACCACGTAACGACCCAAACTTTCCATTCCACCGTTAATAAAATTAATGCTATTGTTTTGGTCGAAACGCACCCAAGTGCTGTCTGAAGGAACATATTTGTAAATGCCCAAACTAGTTGCACCTAAAAAGTTTTCTTGATGTTTGATAATCGAATAAAGTTGAGATGTATTATTGATTTTTTTTACCCAAAGTTTCCAAGGTTCTTGTTTTGAAATGCTTCTCCTATAAACTCCTGTATTGGCTTTCTGGTATTCAAAACTGTCGATATTATAAAATGATTGGGCGGCATGAAATTGCAAAAAGTCAAGTCCAAGAGTGTCTACTACCCATGACTTTCCTAGGTTGTCGGAGTATTGTAGTCTTGTTCCCTCACCTGCACTTAAATAGATTCTTTTATTAGAATTATTTATTAGGATAGAATAAAAGGATCTAGCGTTTTCATAATTATCATTTTCATTAAAAGTTTTACCATAATCTTCAGAAATAAATACCTTGCCATTTAGGCCCCCATGAGTATACAATATATTGCTTTTTGAGCTCGAAATTGAATTGATTGAACCACTCAAACTATTTAAATTTATATTTATGGGTAGCCAAGTATTGGTATTCTGAGCTAGGCGGTAAAAATCTTTGTCATTTACTTTTACGATTACAGATTCGCTATCAACCGAATTAAGGTAAATACTTGCCAAGTTTATAGGAACAGGATTCCATTGGGCATCAACTTTAAATAAGAGTATAAAAACGATATATAGAAAACTAGCAATTTTTTTCATAAAAGTTATTATTATAATGTGGCCATATTACTAAAAAGTAATACGGCCTTTATTAATTTATTGTGGACAAGGATCTAAAGTGAGGGTTATTTTGGAGCCGGTGCTCACAATACGAAAGATAAAACAATCGCAAGGTGGGTCATTTCCTGGAACTAAAATTGTGGTGCCACTTGCATTTGGCAAAAGAGTCATGTAACCACTCATGTTTCCAAATTTTAGATATACCCCTGTGCTAAGTATTATATACTCATAGTTGGAGCCTGTTAGATCAGGTAAACCCCATGCCGTATATAGTTGAAAATTTGTAACAGTGCCGCTTTGATTACTACCTAATACAAAGGGTAAATCTGGGGTATAGTATTCTACAATTTCTCCAGTAGATTTATTTCGTTTTCCTACATGAAACCAATTGAAAAATTCTGCTGTACATGGAGTGTTATTTATGGTTTCGAACCTCACTGTTTCTATGGGCTCTGCATCAAACAAGACAACAGGATTGTCAAATGGATAATAAGTTAATCCTTCTGGTGGATCTGTAGGTGGTGGTGGTGGTTGCGCAATGGCAAATTGAACAGAAAACAAAACCAACATTAAAATTAGATACTTAATGTGCCTAACAAAATTACTTGTTTGGTTTGGTTTGGTTTGGTTTGGTTTGGTTTGGTTTGGTTTGGTTCATAATTTTAAGTATTAAAAATCAAATTTGCAAAAGAAAATCTATAAAAAAAAGCAGCTTAAATAAATTAATAAAAAATTAAGAATTTGTGTTAAAAAATATTTTCATTAATAAAAAACAAACTTTATAAGTAAAATATTGCTTCAAAAACCAAGCCCAATTATTTAAAACCCACTACACAAATTAAGGATAAAAGTTAAATTGAAATTTTCAAAAGAGGTTGCACAAATGCAACTTGAAGGCAATAAAAAAGTCTGCATAAGAAATTATATGCAGACTTTTTTTATGTCGTACTTGTAAATCGGTTCAGACCTTATTGAAGCAATACTTTTTTTAGCGTTTGCTTGCCTTCATCTGTGGTAAGTTCAATTACATACAAACCATCTTGCAAATGAGTTAAAGACAACAAGCCATTTTGCACCGAGGTAAACGTTGAAATTAAGGCACCATTTAAGCCATATACATTTACATTTTTAACCTTTTCACTCTGGCTGAACCAAAGCATTTTTTCGTTCGACAAAACATGTATTTCTGGCTCATTTATTTGGTTCGGATCAAAGCTAATGGTTTTTGAATAATCTTCCTTTCCATCAAAATCTACTTGCTTGATGCGGTACATTACCTCACTTTGAGGGAGCTCTTCATCCATGAAAGTATAATAGGATTTAAGCTCGGTATTTCCCATGCCCTTTACACTGCCAATGCTCTCAAAATTGGTGCCATCGAAACTTCTTTGTACCTCAAATTTTTGGTTGTTTATTTCTTGTGCAGTGCTCCATTGAAGCTTCACGCCACGGTCTGATGCAAAGGCATTAAAATCTAGCCATTTTACAGGCAATACCGTTACAGAAAATGTTTTAACGTATATATTATCTCCAGAACTTGAGGAATTACCGTTGGCTTCGTTAAATGCCAAGTAAAATGTGGCACCTCCCGAAAAACTAATGGGTGTATTCCAATTAAAGGTATATGATTTTGAACCAGATGAAGCACTTGTACCTGCTGTGGTATGCATCAAATAACTTCTGGTTGGCGATGTGGATGAAGTGGTTTGAACATCTGTATTAGAACCAGCAGAAAAGGTTCCAATAGAGGCGCTCGAGCTATTGGCCGAATTTGGCAATACCAATAATTGAAAACCAAAGGTAGTGCTTGTTGGCGAAGCTAAGTTTAAAGTAAGGGTGTTGCTGGCGTTTGGCAAAACAGAGCTCAATCCACCTGTTCTGGTTAGGGTAATTCCTGACCAAACTGTACCGCTGGTAATGGCAGAACCACTGTGACAGGAAGTGCAATTGCCTCCACCAGGCGCATTGGTATAACCCGCTGGTGGTCCGCTAGAGTATGTGAACACACTTTCGGCAATTCCCAGAAAAGCGGCAACTACCACAATTTTTTTTAAAGAAGAATTTAAAGTAAATTTTTTCATGCGTTTTTGTTTGAGTAAATCAAATATATAATAATTTAATTGTCATTACATTTAATGTATTGTAAAATAAACATTAAAATATTCATAAAACAGAAACCAACTTCAGAAGGATTAAACCAAATAAATGGGCAAAAAAACTTTCGAAAAAGCATAAAAAAAGGCCGAATCATTTATGGTGATTCGGCCTTTTAAGTAAAGTTATACCAATTGTAATTATTGAATAGCCCAAAGCTTTTTGATAATTTTGCCAGGGTAAATGCCTGTATAACAAAATAATAGCACAATGATATATTTGTCGAAATTGGACTATATATTTTGCGGTCTCTATTAAAACTCACCAAACGAGCTAATATCAATTAAGGAATAGGAAACTTATTGATTCTTTTTAAAGGTCCACTGCAATAGTCGAGGTGACAATTTACACAAGATTGAATCATTAAATTATAGTACTTCTTTTGCTCCTTTGGATGCTTAAACAATTGGGCGTAGGCAGCCTGGTGCAAACGTGCCTTCTCAAAAAAGTTAGGCACCAATACATTTGGATCGGTTGGTTCAACCAGATAGAATTTTATAAAAGCATACCTGTTCGAATCCAATTGTTCACCTCTTAGCAATTGCGACCGCATGCTATCTGCGTTGGCAGCCATTAAACGCATCATAAGCGCCATTGGTTTGGTATTGTTTGGATCCATGATGGTTTGCGAACATGAACTCATAGAATCTTGCAGGTGCTGCGCTTTGGCAGCTTGCTCTATAGAATCTTGTTGTGCCTTTTCTTTGCTAACACTTGCATTTTGAGAACAAGCATTCAACATCAAAAAGGAAAATAAAATCAGGGAAAATGCGAAAGAAATTTTTCTCATAAATTAGTTTAGGATAACACCATTCGCCTCAAAAACCAATTCCTTCTTAACTTCTTTAATGGCATCAATTTCTGCTTTAGAACTTCCACCATCTTTTGCATACTCTTTTAAATCGGCTATGCTGGTCTCTTCAACTTTAGCAACTCCTTCTATTATGGCTGTTCTGCCCGACGCATCTTTTGGCATAAAAAATCCATAGTCTTTAAAAGTTACGCGCATGGCTTCACCATTTGGATTTTTGATTTCCATCCAGCATCCTTTTTTCTGACAAATTGCTTCAATTTCTCCTATAAGCTTAATTTTTATCTCCTTTTTATCGCCCATTAAGGCTGCCAATTCGCTCATGGCTACAGCGCTATCGGCAGTGATTTTTGCGCCATAATATTCGGCTGTGGCTTCGCCTGTGGTTGCAGCTGGCGCAGTTTGTAATGAATCTGCTACAGGTGCATTTGTATTAGAACCGCCACCACATGCAAAAAGGAAAGAGGCAAAACCTGCCATTAATAATAATTTTTTCATTGTTTAATTTTTTTTGGGTTGATTATCTGTTAGTCAAATTTTTGGGTTGGCAAATTTAGCAATAAAATAAAATAAATTGGTAAATTTTCTTTTTATGGCTATCATTGCACTCTCAAAAGGTACCGTGGCCGAGAGGCTAGGCAAGGCTCTGCAAAAGCCTCTACAGCAGTTCGAATCTGCTCGGTACCTCAAAAGCCTCTCCTGTCGGAGGGGCTTTTTTTGTTTAATAAACAGCACTTTGCACAAAATTATCAGATCATACCTATAAGCTGTGGCGTAATAAAAAAAAGATATAAAACTTATCTCCCCAAAAGTGGCGTAATAAAAAAAAGATATAAAACTTATCTCCCCAAAAAATTGAATCTGCAAATAAATTTTGCAAAATAAATCCATCGGGTTCAATTCTTTTTCTGCTAAGGTTAAACATTTACATCTATTACGTTTTTCAATGGTGTATGTCCCTTTTCAATGGTGTATGTCCCTTTTCAATCAGAGTGTTGTGCAAAGCAACTCAAACGCATAAAAAAAGGGCGCTTACTCAAGGCGCCCTTCCGTTGCTCTAAACAACTTAATTATGAAAATTAACTCACTCATCAAAATAAACGAGTAAGCCTTTTATTTGTTTTGAATCAAACAAAAATTAATTAATTTTTAAGAATTTTCTTTGCAAAAACCTGATTTTCAGATGCCATTTTTAAAACGTAAAACCCATTCGACAAGCCCATCAAATCAATTTCGGCAATTTTGCCTTGAACCAATATTTGCGATTGGTAAACCAATTTTCCACATAAATCATATAACTCCATTTCACAATTACCAGCGGGCAATCCTTCTACCGTTAATTTATCGGTAAACGGATTTGGATAGCAGGAAATGTTTTGGTTAGAGCCGAACTCACTTAATGCCGTTTTAAAAGTAGAGGCAGCTATGGTATGCACAATGGCATCGCAGGTGGGTGTGGTAACAAAAAACTCTGTCTCCAAAATGCCAGAAAATCCTGCGGGTTTTGTGATGCTTACTTGCTTGCCGTTTAAGGCAACTGTGCCGCCACCTTGCGGATATTCTTTTACATAAACTTTATAATGGTTTGGGTAATTTAACAAAGAGGTGATGGTGCTAGATGTGCCAAAATATTTCTCTTCGTACGGACCATAAAACACGCGCGAACTAATGACATTAAGCGGAACAACATCGGTGCGGGTGGTGGTGTTTTTAAAGGTAATGGTATTGCTGTAGGTGGTATTAACCGTAGGCCTAACGCGCACAATGGAAGCGTTGCCAGAAACCAAACTGGCATCGGTAGGGTTAGCGCCCCAAGCATAAGAAGCATCGCTCACAGTATCTACATTTACACTGATATCTACCCATTGATCTCTGCAAGATTTTGCCGCAAAAGACTCAATATGAAACCAAGTTGTATCTGCCGTATTATCTGGCGCCATTACACTCACACGTATAGAATCTTTGCCCACCCAAAAGCGGTTATTCTTAGGCAATAAAATCAAATTTTTATTGGCACTTAAACTGGCATTAAGGTTTTTAGGCTGTGCCAAAATTTTAAATACAAGTTGGCTCTGGCCGAACCCATTGCAGGCTGCATAATTAGACAAATCGAGGCTTGGGAAAGCTTGGTGCGCTTCCCGGGTAATCACTAAAGTTCTGAACGAAGGTTTCTTTTGGGATTTCAATTTAATACCACTTACAAATACCTTCTGGTTATTTTGCGTATTGTAGTTTAAGGTAAGGTTAAAATAGGTAACCCCATTAGGCACTTCAAAATCGAAGTTACGCTCGGTATAATTTACCGTATTGGTATAAACAGCATAGGTCTTGCTATAATTAATTTCGGGCATATCCAAAACCATGCTAAAATAATCGTATTGATCTTTGCCTCCTTTGGTAGAGAGGCTAAGGGTGTTTTTGCCCCTGCTTAGCGCATAAACCCGGGTAAAATTAAACACAAAAGTATTGGTTGAAACGGTATAACAAACATTGTTGTTATAAGGCAACCCATTTATTTTATCAATGATATTGGCATTGTTTATAAGCAAGCCATCTGTTTTGCCGTCGTTATCAAAGTCGTTTTGTAACGGTGGAAAAACATCATCGGTTTGATCCATATAATCTTCGGAGAAATATTTATTCCAAGTGGCATAGGTTTGCATGGGAATATTATTTGCCTTACACCAAATAATCAATTGCTCTAAGTTCACAAGCATTTGATCAAATGAATAAGCTGCACCCAAAGAGGTAAAGTGATTAATAGAAACGATTACGGTATTCTTGGCATAATATTCTGCTATGTGTTTTTTACAATCTTCAAGCGAATTCATCTCTGGCGTAATGTCTCCGCCTTGCAAGGCAAATTGGTTTAGACCATCTGGATTGTAATACGTAAGACCAAATTTGGCATAAGGGTAAGAGGCGCCACCTTTGATGCCAAAAGGCTCTAGCGCTTCTTTAAGTAATTTTCTTGTAAGATATGGATGGGAACCCCCTGGGTGAATAAAAGTTACAGGGTTTTTTAAGCCGTTATTGGCAAAAACTTTAAAAGAATAGCCCAACATGGTTTGTAGGCCTTCCTTTTCAATGCTTAAATCGAATGGGGTAAGTTTTCTAAAATCCACATTACTGTATGTTCCTAGGTCGATATCTTCTTTCCAAAACGACTTCACATAAATGGTATCAGGGTCGTTCGAATTGCCATTTCTTATATCGTAAAGGGTAAACAATTTGCCATTCACCGGTAAATATAAATGCGAGGTATACCTTAAATTAATAAGCCTGTTCCAAGCAAATTCACCCGCTGTTTTACTGATAATTCTATTGCCACTTACATCTACTTTTCCTTCGTCGCCAGCGCCTGTGGTAGAAAGCACTTGGTACTTTAAACAAACTCGGTTAAAGGTTGCATTTACGTGATCCACTCCGGGTCTGCCAGCATAGTTTTGGGCTTCTGCCGTTGTTTTAGATTCAAAATAATGCGATACATCATTAGGTGTTTGATCGGCAATTTCATGTCCGTCGGCTTCCATTCTTCTCACCACACTCCAAAAGGCCGTATCGCCAAAAATTTCACCTAATCCAGTGTTCAAAGAATAGGTAAATTTTACCCCATACTTGTTAAACAACACCCTTACTCTTTCTAAGTTCTCGGGTTTTTGATAATCGTCGAATCTAAAACACATGCCTGCTTTTTTGGCTTGGTATGTTTGGGCCTGAACCAAATGAGGCATGGTAATAAAAAGAGCAAAAATGGTGGCAAATATTGCCTTCAGTAGTGATTGACTAATTTTATTTTTATGTGGCATGTGCGGTAAAAAAGAATTAATTTTCCCAAAAATAACCTTTTTAAACATGCATTCCAATTTCATTAAATCTGGCTTCCCTTTTGTTTGGAAAGATGTGTACAATCCGAACCAACTTTTATTAGAAAGTTTAGCAAAGGAACACAACTTGCCCACAGCGGCTGTAATAGATTGCATGCAAGCAGAGCATCTGCCAAAGTTTGAAACTTTTGAAAACTACCATTTTATCATTGCCCGATTTTACGACAGCAATTGTGCTGCCGACAGTGACAATATTCATAAACTTACCCGTAAAATTGCCTTTTTTTACAACAACGATTTTCTGCTAACAGTTCATAGAAGCGAAACACCGTTTATAAATAAGGTGGCCGAAAAGTATGCCAACGACAAAGCTTTTAAACATCCCTTCGATTTAACATGTAAACTAATTAAAAATGCCTTGGAGACTTTTGAAGTTCCCATCGAAAAAATGGAAAAAGAAATTGATTTGTATGAAAATAAGATTTTTTTAAAGAAGAAAGTTCCAGATTTGTTAAGACATTTATACCTAGTAAAACGTCGGACATCTGTGTTCAAAAAGCTTAATAATATTTCAAAAATGGTGGTAGAAACCATGCATGTTTCTCATAGGAGAAATCCTTTTTATGAAGACATGCGGGATTACTATTTAAGGATAGAAACAGACACAGATGATCTACACGAAAACATTGGGCATCTATTAAACTTATATATCTCACTTGCATCGCAAAAAACCAATGACGTGATGCGCATTTTAACAGTATTTGCTGCCTTCTTTTTGCCCCTTACTTTTATTGTAGGTGTGTATGGAATGAATTTCGAATACATGCCAGAACTCGCCTCTAAATGGGGCTATCCAGGCGTAATCATATTAATGGCACTCGTAACCGCTCTCATTTTTCAATGGTTCAAACGGAAAAATTGGTTATAGGTTCAGACCGAAAAAAAACACAAACAATTTTACAGTTTTAAACCCAATTTGGCAGCTAATTCTTGCAGGTCTTTTTCTACATTTTCATTCAACGGAATGCCTTCAATTTCTCTTATTTTTTGCATTCTATATTCTGGCTCTCCCGGAATTAAAACTTCTTGATTGGGGTCTATTCTTTGCGATTCTTTGAAGCGTTGAATCCACAAATCCATGTGCAATTTAAACTCGCTTTTGGGCCTAAAAGCATCTACGCGCATGGCCCCTAAAAAATGCCCAATTCCGTTGCCTGGTAAATTCTCTAGCGGATTTAAAAATGCAACAAACGGTGGCACCCAAGGACCATAATTGGCACCAGATAAAACCGCACTCAAGATATCTACCGCAGCCCCTAAACCATATCCTTTATGTCCGCCCAAAGGCAATAATGCACCCCCGCTTTTTAGCTCGTTGGCATTGGTGCTATCTGCCCCATCTTTGGTCTGAACCCACCCCAATGGAATTTCTTTATTGAGTTGTTGCGCAATCTCCAGCTTGCCATTGGCGGCATTGGAAGTAGCCATGTCTACCACAAAAGGAATCTGCTCGCCAGATGGAAATGCAATGCAAATGGGATTGGTGCCCAACATGCGTTCCTTGGAAAATGTAGGCGCTACAAGCGGACTAGCATTGGTCATGCTAATGCCAATCATATCGTGTGGCAGTGCCTTCATGGCATGGTAACCGGCAATGCCAAAGTGATTCGAATTTTGTATGGCCACCCAACCTGTTCCTACCTGCGAGGCTTTCTCTATGGCCAGTTCCATGGCCTTAGGAGCAACCACCAAACCCAAACCTTCGTCGGCATCGATGGTTGCGGTAGAGGGTGTTTCATGAATAACCCGGTGCTTGGCGTGCATGTTGGCCCTGCCCGCTTCTTGCAAGCGCACATACCCACTTAAGCGTGCCACGCCATGCGAATCTATGCCGCGTAAATCGGCACTTAAAAGCACATCGGCTGCAAGGATGGCGTCTTCTAAAGGCATGCCACAGCTTATAAAAACTTGCTGGGTAAATTCTCGCAATCTAACTTGTGTATAAAGCATGACTTGTTGCTAATATTTAGTGGGTAAAAAATAGATTGCTCTGTTGTATTTATAATCCCGAGGCCAGCACATCCGCTATGTGCATTATTTTTAAGGGGATGTTGTTTTTCTTAATATAGCCGTTAAGGTGCATCAAGCAAGCGTAATCTGTGGAGACAATTATTTGGGCACCAGATTGCAAAATATTTTCCACTTTGCGTTCGGCCAGGTGCACACTAATGGCTTCGAAATTCACCGCAAAGGTTCCACCAAAACCACAGCACTCTTCGGCACCAGCCATTTCTACCAATTCTAAGCCTTCTACCATCTGCAATAGTTTTCTAGGCTGATCCCTTATTTTACAATGATTGAGCGCGTGACAAGCATCTAGGTAGGCCACCTTGGCATTTAATTTCGATTCTAAGGATTCTATTTTAAGCACATCAATTAAGAACTCGCTGAGTTCAAAATTCTTCTTTTGAAGTTGCCTATACTTGTTGTGATAGCTAGAGTTCTGAAACAGTAAATCGTACGAATTTCTTATCATAGAAGTGCATGAAGATGCCCCGCAAACCAGGGTTTTATCGGATGAAACTTCGTTGAGCAATTTCTCTGCCACTTCGCGCGCATCTTCCCAATGGCCCGCATTAAAAGCTGGCTCGCCACAGCAGGTTTGTTCTGGATTATATTGAACTGTACAACCCACCTTTTCCAAAACCTTTATCATGTTAAAGCCCGTTTCTGGACTAAACTGATCAACAAAACAAGGAATAAATAATTCTACCTTCATTAAGGATGCTTCTCTTTAAAATTCTCGATTCTCGCTAGGAAAAACACTGCTAATATAAAGAATATAATCAATGCCAACACAGAAGATCGCATATTTTGTGTGTAATTGTTGATGAGGGCAAAGGCCAGCGTACCTAATACGGTTGCCATTTTTTCGCAAAAATCATAAAAGCTAAAATAAGATGCAGTGTCTTTGGTGCCATCTGGAATGAGCTTGGCAAAGGTACTCCTGCTCATCGATTGAATGCCTCCCATTACCGTTCCTACCACAGCGGCCAAAACAAAAAACTGATTTTCGGTTTTTACAAAATAGGCCGCAGTGGCTATACCAATCCATACCACTATCATAAATAAGAGGGTGTAAATATTTCCAACCAGCGCAGATATGCGGGCAAAACCCCAGGCCCCCAAAATGGCAATTAACTGAATAATTAACACCGTCAGGATAAGCTTGTCGGGTTTCATGCCTAACTCTTCTGAACCAAACATGCTTGCAACATACATCACAGTTTGCACGCCCATGGCACTAAAAAAATAACCAACCAAATATCTTTTTACCACCAAATTGTCTGGCAAATTTAATTCGCCCCAAACTTTCTTAAGTTCTTTAAAGCCATTGCGTATTACACCGCCTGCCTTTGCTTCTATTATCCTAGTTTTTTCTGGCAAATGGCGAAAAGTAATTTGTGCAAATCCAGCCCACCAAATACCCACTGTTACAAATGCCCATTGAATAGCAATGCCCGAATAATATTTCTGCGCAAGCTCCATAGCCAATGCTTCACTTAGGCTAGAATCTGCGGCCATCAATTCATTTGCCTTTTGTGCCAATGGAAAAATGAGTCCCACATTTTTAATAAGAACCAGGTTCAACAACAATAAAATAACGCTGCCTACATAACCCAAAGAAAAACCCCGGGCACTCAACTTGTCGAATTGATCTTCTGAGGCTATTTCTGGCAAGAAGGCGTTGTAAAAAACAATGCTTCCCCCAAAGCCAAATAAGCCCAATATAAAGCAAAACATGCCAAACCAAAAAGTGCTGGGATTAAAGAAATACAAGAGTATACAGGAGAATGAACCCAAATAACAGAAAAATTTCATGAACTGCTTTTTGTTCTGCTTGGCATCTGCTATCCCCGATAAGATTGGGTTGATAAATGCTACCAATAAAAAACTAAAAGACACACAAAAAGTATATAAGGCCGAATTCACCACATTAAATCCAAATACATTGATATAAGATATTTGGTTCACCGCATCAAAAGTTCCTGCTGCAATGGAAGCCGATTTACTCACGCTGTTGAAATATACCGGAAACAAGGTTGCTGTAATTGAAAGTGAAAACACACTATTTGCCCAATCGTACATGGTCCATGCGCGGGTAATATTGGGATTATTTAATTCCTGACTCATCGAATGCAAATTAGGAATACTTTTTAAAAATGCAAGTAAGAGTTTAGGGATGGTCTAGGTTTGAACCAATTTTTGTAATATTGTTACTCAATGCCACATATCAGCAAAAAAAAATTCAGCTACCCTATTGGTTCAGCCCTAAGGGCGTATTTAAAAAAATACGGGCGCGAAACAGATATTCCTATTTTTTATCCCGACTTAAAACAATACAAGGAAAGCATTGCGCACTATAATAGAAAAGGCAAGGACACCCTCTGGGAAACTTGTATTTATGGTCCGGTAGAACAAGAGCAAATTTTCTTGCATTTATTGCAGATTTATGCCTTGCTGCGCGTGGGTGGCGACATGAAAGTGGTGGAGCATTTGGCGGTAGATAGAATTGATATTTGCCTATACGGAAATACCTTGCCATTTAGAATTAGGGTGGTAAATAAAATCAATGATAATTTTGATTATTTTTACGTAAAAAATGCAGATGCTTCGCGCATTTATGGGTTGGAATTGGAGCATTTATTATCGCCAAACCGCATTAGTTATTTGGTAAGCGGACAAACATTGATAGAAGAACATATTGCTGGCATACCGGGCGATGAGTTTATTAAAAATTATTTATCGGTGGATAATTTTAATGCCATTAGAATTTCTAAAGAGTTTATAAAGTTTAATGAGCGCTCTTTTATTAGGTTGCTGGGCGACATGCATTCGAGTAATTTTGTAGTGCAAATTATGCCCGATTTTGAGGAAACACATTACCGCATTAGGGCCATAGATTTTGACCAGCAATCTTTTGAATCGCGCAAGAATATTTACCTGCCACAGTTTTATAAACAAAATAAAGTGCTGTTAGAATTGGTGCAAAAACACATTAACAAAGAATCCATTTACCAGTATCAAAGAGAAGAAAGATCAATGATGTTGGGCAGAATGAAAGCGGCAAAATGGCCACTCATTAATTTGTTGGAAGCCATGCGAAAAGAGAATATTGCACCGCCGCAAAATGTATTAACGCTTAAGACAGAACTTGCCAAACACTACCATTCGAAAAGATTTTTACGCGCAAAAAGCATGGGCGATTTGGTGCGTTTCTCTCTGCTAGAAGTGTTTAGAGTAAGGAAAGAAAATCACTAATTTAATGCAAAAAATAATTTTATATTGCTGATTTAAAGCATTTTACAATTATTACATAAGATTCTTATGTAATAGATTTTGATACATAAGAGTTTTAGGTATATTTGTATACGGAAACACAAAAAAAGACAGCATGCTTTATTCATCAGAATTGATCAAAGGAACCTTAAGAACCATTATCCTAAAACTTTTGTGCGATGAGCAAAAGATGTACGGATATGAAATTACGCAAAAGGTAAAAGACCTTACCAAAAGCCGCATTCAATTAACAGAAGGTGCATTGTACCCAACCTTGCACGCCATGGAAAGTGAAGGGCTATTATCTACCGAAACCGAATATATTGGAAAACGGGTAAGAAAATATTATTCGGTTAGTAAAACGGGTAAGGCCAAGGCAGCAGAAAAAGTAAATGAGTTTGCAGAATTTATGGAAACAATGCGCGTATTGTTAAACATAGATTTAAAAACTTTAAACGTGCAGTAAAATGTATGCTATTTCTAACGCGCAAGTAGATTTTATGCTAGCAGATATTGCCAAGCAGGGCATTACCGATGAGGACCTGCGCAACAATATTCTAGACCATGTTTGCTGCCTCATTGAGAATAGTTCTGAGCCCTTAGAAGATTTTGAATTGTGTTACCGTTTCTACATCAAAAAATTCTACCAAAAATACCTCCGTGAGATTGAGGTAGAAGCAAATTTATTAATCACCTTTAAACATTATTATCAAATGAAAAAGTTCATGTTATTGAGCGGAATAGCCGGTGCGGGCATTTTACTATTAGGCAATTTATTTAAATTTATGCATTGGCCAGGTGCATCTATTTGCATTTTACTTGGCATTATTTTGCTGGCGTTAATTTTTATTCCCCTCTTATTTTTTATCAAAATGAAAGAAAGTCCTAGCAACTCGCAACGCATGCTGTTAGGTGTTGGCACCATATTGGCCATTGCCTTTTCTTTGAGTGTTCTCTTTAAAATGATGCATTGGCCCTATGCGAATATCCTTGGAAACATGAGTCTTTTTGGGGCCGTGCTGGTTTTTTCTCCCATGTATTTGGTGAATAGTTTTAAAACCAAAGACCAACCAAGAATTCAAAAATTACTGCATCCAACAAATTGGTTCAGACAGCAACGAAACCGCTAAAATAAAAAGAGAAAAATTTATCGGGCTGAACCAAAAAGCCGATGCGCTTAGGAATTATTTGTACGAAAGTATGACAGGCCTACAGGGCGAAATTCGGTTTGCAGATTTGTATGAAGCCAACCCCAATGACCTTGTTATGTCTGCTTTATTGCCAACACACAACACGCAAGTTGATGTTATGATGGCGTTTGAAGAGGCCTTAAACAAGGTGTATGGCAAGCCAGAAAAAGACATAAAATGGGCAAAGGAAAACCTGTTTGGCATTCGCAATTCAGAAGTTTTTGTGAGGGTTAACGACATTGAAAAGGAAGCCCTACTCTATTTGCTGCAAGAGAAACCTTAAGCTATTATTAAAATACTAAGCTATAGGAGAAACATAAGCTGCAAGAGAAACCTTAAGCTATAAGTAAAATACTAAGCTATAGGAGAAACATAAGCTGCAAGAGAAACCTTAAGCTACAAGTAAAATACTAAGCTATAGGAGAAACATAAGCTGCAAGAGAAACCTTAAGCTGCTTGAAAATTCTTTAACCTCACCTGCTCCATTTTCTCTTTTGCATCCTGGGCGGTGAGGTGAATTTTCTTTATGTTTTTAGCACTTGGCGCATCGTACATGTGGTCCATCATTAAGGCTTCACAAATGCTTCTTAAACCACGTGCGCCCAGCTTCAATTCAAAGGCCGTATCCACAATCATATCAATCACTGCATCGTCAATAATTAACTCAATATCTTCTAACGAAAACATGTGAATGTATTGCTTAATTAAAGCATTTTTTGGTTCAGTAAGAATGCGTTTTAAAATTACCTTATCTAATGGCTCTAGGTGACAAATTACAGGCATGCGGCCAATGATTTCTGGAATTAATCCATAGCTGCGCAAATCGGCAGCCGACACAAATTTTAACAAACTGCCGTCGCCATTTGCCGTTGGCAATTCGGTTGTTTTAAAGCCAATGGCTTGTGTTTGCAAACGACGCGAAATCATTTTCTCGATGCCATCAAATGCTCCTCCGCAGATAAAAAGAATGTTCTCCGTATTAATTTGTATCATCTTTTGATCGGGATGTTTTCTACCTCCTTGAGGCGGCACATTAGAGACCGTGCCTTCCAAAATCTTTAGCAAAGCTTGTTGAACACCTTCACCACTTACATCGCGGGTAATAGAAGGGTTATCACTCTTACGCGAAATCTTATCAATCTCATCAATATAAATAATGCCGCGCTCGGCAGAAGCCACATCGTAATTTGCAGCTTGCAACAAGCGTGTTAACACACTTTCTACATCCTCGCCTACATAACCTGCCTCGGTAAGCACCGTGGCATCTGCAATGCAAAATGGCACCTGCAACATACGTGCAAGGGTTTTGGCTAAAAGCGTTTTACCAGTACCCGTTTCGCCCACCAACAAAATATTCGATTTCTCTAACTCAACATCATTTGTTTTCTTAGACAACACGCGTTTAAAGTGGTTATAAACCGCCACACTCAAAACCTTTTTGGCATCGTCTTGTCCAATAACATACTGATCTAAAAATCCTTTTATTTCAATTGGTTTAAGCAATTTAATGGCCTTGTTGGCCTCCTTTGCTTCTACCGATTCTTTGTCTTCATTTACAATCCTAAAAGCCTGACCAATACAATTTTCACAAATAAGGGCATCAATGCCCGATATGAGGTAACTTGCTTCGCTTCTACCCCTTCCACAAAAGGAACAAACATCTTCTTTCTTCTTTGCCATCTATAACACTAATTTAAAAAATAGGGCTGCCCTTTTTTAAGAGCAGCCCGCAAATATATGGAAACAAAAATTAACCTATTTGGTTTCTTCCTTTTTATGTTTCATTAAAACATCGTCAATCATGCCATACTCCTTAGCCTCAGCCGCTATCATCCAATAATCGCGGTCGCTATCTGCTTGCACTTTATCAAATGGCTGCCCGGTATGGTCTGCAATAATATCGTATAATTCTTTCTTCAACTTTTGAATCTCACGGGCCGTAATTTCAATATCGGAAGCCTGACCTTGCGCGCCACCCAAAGGCTGATGAATCATAACACGTGCATGTGGCAATGCACTGCGCTTACCCTTTTCGCCAGCACATAACAACACTGCAGACATGGAGGCAGCTAAACCTGTACAAATGGTAGCCACATTGGGATTTACCCACTGCATGGTATCATAAATACCTAAACCAGCATATACAGAACCGCCTGGCGAGTTAATATACATTTGAATATCGCGGCGTGCATCCATCGAATCCAAAAATAACAATTGCGCCTGAACAATATTGGCAACATAATCATCAATGGGCATACCCAAAAACAAAATGCGATCGGCCATTAACCTAGAAAAAACGTCAATTTCCCTAAAGTTCATTGGTCTTTCTTCAATAACCGTACGGGTCATACCTTCCATAGAACTTTCTATGTATGCATCAACATTAATGCTGCTTATTCCTTTGTGTTTTACCGCATATTTGCGGAATTCATTTCCTAAATTCATCGTGTGTGTTTTGGTCAAATATAAATTAATTTTTAAAAAGGCAAATCCTTATTTTCGGTCTCAACCAAAGCAATTGCTATGCCAATGGAACAACCTGACAGAATAGCACCTCGGCCTTAACCCGGCAACTCTATTCCCTTCATTTTCCTATAAAGACTAATGGCATGCCTGTCTGTTAATCCGGCCACAAACTCACAAACCGATATTAATTGCAGGTACATACTTTCCTTTATCTCCTGCTTAGGTTGCTGCAAATGTGCTGGCAACAACTCGGCAATCTTCTTGTCTTTATAACTTGGTTTATCCTTAACCGGATTGCAAATTTGGTTGAGGGCGTTTAAAAATAAATCCAATAAACCGCCAATGACCTCAAACCCTGCTGCCTCAATTTCTATTACCTGTCTGGCCTTATAAACCTTTTGCATAGAAACTTCCTTTATTAAATCTATTTCATTTTTATGCTTGCTCAACTGAATCAATGAGGTATCAAACTCGCCTTTTAACATGCTTTCTTCGTGCAGCAAAAACAGCTCTGCCATTTCTTTAATTAAGCTATTAATAGCAACCGCACGCAAATAAGAAACCTTCTCATCAAAATGCAGAAGTTGGGCATAACTTGCCTCATAAAAATTATCGCCCGCTATAGGCAAAAGCAATTTTTCTGCTAACGCAAAATCAATCCAACGCAAACGCAAGCCATCTTCAAAATCAATAATATGGTAACAAATGTCATCTGCCGCCTCCACCAAAAACGCCAATGGATGCCGCCTATAATATTTCTGCTCTCCCGCGCCAACACCAATCAAATTGAGTCTTGTAGCCAATTCATCAAACAAAGATTTCTCGCTCTGAAAGCAGCCAAACTTTTTTTCGCTTGCCCTGCCCTTGGGTAAAATAGGCAAACTTTCTTTGGGATATTTGGTAAAGGCTGCCAAAGTTGGGTAACTTAACCTAATGCCGCCGCGCAAGCCATTGGCGGCATTGGTCAATATTCTAAATCCGTTGGCATTGCCTTCAAATCTAATTAAATCTGTCCACTCTTTTGGGCTTAAACCCAACTCATATTTTTGTCCGGCGCCATTTAAGAAATATTCTGCAATGGCAGATTCGCCGCTATGTCCAAAAGGCGGATTGCCAATATCATGTGCTAAACTTGCAGCGGCCACAATGGCACCAAAATCGTGGTGCGTTAACTGCATATCGCGCAACTCGCTGTACTTTTCTATTAACCTTGCGCCCACCATTTTGCCTAAAGTTCTGCCCACGCTGCTCACCTCAATGCTATGCGTTAACCGGTTGTGCACAAAATCGTGTTCGGGCAATGGAATAACCTGCGTTTTATCTTGCAAGCGCCTAAAAGGCGTAGAGAAAATGATGCGATCATAATCTTGCTCAAATATACTGCGGTTATGCGCCTCCGAAAGTGTTCTTGCTTCCTTATCACCATAGCGATAAGCTTGTATTAATGTAGACCAGTTCATCAAAAAATTTTGTCGAATATACTAATTGTATAAGGATTGAATAACTTTACCAAAAAATTTTAGCGCGCATGTCCACAAAGAAAAAAACCCGCATCTTGATAAACCCCATTTCGGGCGGCAAATCAAAGTTGGGTTTGGCGGCACTCATCAACCAATATTTAGACAAAACAAAATTCGAATTCAACATTGCTTATACCGAATCTGGCGAGCATGCTATAGCGCTTGCCCAAGAAGCCGCGCAGCAAGAGTACGATATTTTGGTGGCGGCAGGGGGAGATGGCACACTCAATCAGGTTGCATCCAAACTTATCCATACACAAACTGCCATGGGCATTATTCCACTTGGCTCTGGAAATGGTTTTGCCCGTGCGCTCAATATTCCCATGAATACAGCAGCAGCCATTAACGGTCTGAACCAAGCTCAAATAAAAACCATTGACACTGGTTTAGCCAATGCGGTGCCTTTTATCAATGTATGCGGATTTGGCTTTGATGCACATGTAAGTGCAGGCTTTGCCAGCCACGGTAAACGCGGCTTACAAACTTATGCCAAAGTAAGTTTACAATCGATCCGAAACTATCAAAGCAAAACCTATCAATTGGTTCAGACCGAAAAAACAGAAGCGCATACGGCCTTCATTTTTGCTATCTGTAACGGACCACAATATGGCAACAATGCATACATATCTCCCTTGGCAGAATTAAACGATGGACTCTTTAATTTAACCATTATTGAAAAGGTAAATTGGCGAAATTTATTGGGCTTAAGCATCAATTTATTTATGGGCAAATTGCATGAATCAAAACGCGTAAAAACGCAGCAAATAAAAGACTTCACCTTGGTTCAGCCAGAAGCTGCTTATGTGAATATAGACGGCGAGCCCATTTGGTTCGATAAAGAAGTAAACATCTCAATATTACCTAACTCATTAAGGGTATTAAGCAAATAATTATGAGCAATAAAAATAAGAATAGAAACGGGGTGGTATTTTCTACCGATTCAGATTTTTCTTATCAAGAAAACTTGGAAGAATCTGATGCAACTTTGTTGCCTGGGCAACAGCAGTTAAAAATATTTTTGGACCGCAAAGGTGGTGGCAAATTGGTAACGCGCATAACAGGCTTTGTGGGCAAAGAAATCGATTTGGAGGAGCTTGGATCAAGCCTAAAAAAACATTGCGGCGTTGGAGGAAGTGTAAAAGATTGGGAGGTATTAATTCAGGGCAATTTTAGGGATAAGCTGTTAACTCAATTATTGAAAATTGGTTATAAAGCAAAAAAGGCTGGAGGCTAATCTTTTACATTTTAAAAGGCAGATTTAAACTTTTATGTGATTTTGAATTAGGCAAATAGAAAAGAATTTGACCAAGAGGCATACAATCTGACAATTGTGGTTATATTTGAATTTACACAGATTTAAGAATTTAATAAAGAATGAAATTATTAGTTGTAGAGGATGAACCAAAAGTAGCTTCTTTTCTTAAACAAGGATTAGAGGAGCAACACAATGAAGTGACTATTGTTTATGATGGCATGTTTGCCAAAAAAATGGCCATGGAAAACGAGTATGATGCCATTATTTTGGATGTAATGATTCCATATTTAAATGGCATGGAAGTAGCCAGAGAATTGCGTACTGAGGGCATAAAAACGCCTATTTTAATGCTTACCGCTTTAACTGCGGTCGACGAAAAAGTAAGTGGCTTAGATGCTGGGGCAGACGACTACTTGGTAAAGCCCTTCGAATTTAAAGAATTGCTTGCCCGCTTGCGTGCTTTGACCAAACGCTACACCGATAAAATGTCTGAGCAAAGGGTATTAAAAGTGGAAGATTTAGAATTAGATTTAGACAGGAAAGTTGCACGCAGAGGTGGCAGAACAATTGAATTAACCGCCAAAGAATTCTCTTTGTTAGAATATTTAATTCGCAACAAGAACAAAGTAGTATCGCGCAATGAAATATTAGAAAAAGTTTGGGATGCGGGCTTCGATACCACTACCAACGTTATTGATGTGTATATCAATTTCCTTAGAAAGAAAATAGACAAAGAATTTCCTAACAAAATAATTCATACCATGGTGGGCATGGGTTATATTGTTAAAACAGAAAAGTAATTAATATTCTTTATGAATATTAAAACTACCCTAACGCTAAAATTTACCGCCATTGTGCTTGGTATTTTAATGGCGTTTTCTTTATTTACGTATCAGTTTTCTGAAATATTTAGGGAGGATGAATTTACACATCGCCTTAAAAATGTGTCAAAAAATGTGGTGGTTAATTACTTAGACAAAGTAGAATTAACACCAGAAATTTTAAAGTTACTGTATGTGAAGCAGCTCAATCGCTTTCCAGGAGAAAGGTTGATCATTTCCGATGAAAATTATGAAGTGGTTTTTGCGTCTGAACCAGCAAAAGACATTGAAATAGACCTGTTAAAACAGCTATACAAAACAGGTGAAGAATTTATGTTAAATGCAGGCGATACAGAGTTTGTTGCCTATATTCTTAACTACGAATCTAAAAATTATTTTGTTGTAAGTAGTGCCATTGATGTTGCAGGACAAGTAAAATTAAAGTACCTAAGATCTGTATTAATTCTCCTGAATATTTTTAGTATTTTATTGGCAGCCTTAAGTGGCTGGTACTTTTCTAACCAAGCCTTAAAGCCTATTACAGATGTAGTAAATCAAGTAGACACCATTAATGAAAGCAACCTGTATCAGCGGGTAAAAGAAGGCAATAGCAAAGATGAAATTGCCCAGTTGGCCCTAGTTTTTAACAAAATGCTGGAGCGAATTGAAAAATCATTTGCCTTACAAAAAATGTTTGTAGCAAATGCTTCTCATGAATTTAGAACACCGCTTACTGCCATGAAAGGCCAGATTGAAGTACTCTTGTTGCAACCGAGAAAAGAAGAAGAATACAAGAAAACATTTGATTCTCTTTTAGATGATATCCAAAATTTAATTTCGCTTATTAATGGACTAACCGAGTTGGCCAAAGCAAATGCAGATTTCCCAAATACTAGGCTAACGCCAGTTTCTATTGTGGATGTTTTAATGGATACCAAAGAGGAGTTATTAAAACGCAAACCTCAATATAAAGTCCACCTAAAATGGGGCGATTTTCCTGAGGAGGAGCCGCTTTTAGAAATGATGGGTGATTATGTCTTATTAAAATCGGTTTTTAGCAATTTATTAGACAATGCCTGCAAATTTTCGCCCGATGAATCTTGTCAGCTCGTGGTAACCTTTCACCAATTAAAAATCGAAATTAGCATCATAGACCATGGCATTGGTATTAATCCGCAAGAAATAAAACACGTATTTGAAGCGTTTTATCGTTCCAATGAAACTCGCCATGTACCAGGTTATGGAATTGGACTTAGTTTGGTAAAGAAAATCTTAGATTTACACAAAGGCACCATAAACATAAAATCGGAAATTAATAAAGGCACGCAAATCCAAGTTATTCTTCCTAACAACTACATAGAAGAAGAAGAAGAAGAATAAACTTTGAGCTTCGGCTTTAGCGACTTAACTTTGAAGCATGGTTTGGAGAAGAAAAATTGGCATATTCCCGTGGCATCTTAACCAAGATTTGCAACTGTTACAAAGCGGAGAATCCTTTTTTAACGAGTTGCTTTTGCGCATAGAAAAAGCCCAATTCGAAATTTATTTCCAGGTCTATATTTTCGAAAACGACCATACTGGGTTTTTAATATACAATGCCCTTTTAGATGCCTCAAAAAGAGGGGTGAAAATTTTCTTGTACTTGGATGCCTTTGGCAGCAACAACTTCCCTAGTCATTGGGAAAAAGAATTAAAAAAACAGGGCATTTCAATTGAATTTTTCTCCCGATTTAAATTCGCTTTTAAGTACCATGTTGGCGTTCGCTTGCACCACAAAATAATGGTTTTCGACGGCCAAATAGCCCTCATTGGCGGCATCAATATTTCTGATAATTATAGTCAGTTAGGCAATGAAAAACCTTGGCTAGATTTTGGACTCCGTATGGAAGGTAATGTGGTGAAAGACTTGCTCAAAATATGCCTTCAAACAGAGAATGGTTTAATGCCATTAAGCAAATTGGATAAACAAAAAATCCAATACTCATTTTTAACCGGAGAAATTAAGGCACGCATTCTTCAAAATCATTGGTCGAGAGCCAAATTTGGCATCAGCAGGCAATACAGGCAAAGCATTAGAAAAGCCCAAGAACAAATTGTGATTATTACCAGCTATTTTGTGCCTTCCCCTGCGTTAAAACGCTTGCTTAAATTGGCTTCAAAAAGAGGGGTAAAAGTAAAGCTGGTCTTAGGAGGAAAATCGGATGTGGGCATTGTAAAGCATGCCTCTCAATTTTTTTATGCCGACTTATTAAAGTCGGGTGTAGAAATATGGGAATGGGAGCCTACGGTTTTGCACGCCAAATTAGCCTTTGTAGACCGCAATTGGATGTGCATGGGGTCTTATAACCTAAACCACTTGAGCGATTTTAGCAGCACCGAATGTAACATAGAAATTATAGACCAAACGTTCCAACAAAACAGCCTTAAGCAGGTTAATTCCATTTTAGAAAAAGACGCAAAACAAATCAATGAGTTGGATTATATAAAGCGCCAAAGTTGGCTCAAACAGATAAGAAATTTTGTGGCTTATCGCATGCTTGCCTTTTCCTTAAAACTGCTATTCTATTTCCAGAAAAGGAGTTAGCGGTTGCATAAATCGCGAATGGCCACAGACGCAACGGTACACCCAAAAACGGTGGGCATATAACTAATGGTGCCAGGCGCCGATTTTTTATTGCGTGCTTCCATCAACAGCAATTGCGAGTTGGAATAACGAGGCTCGGCAGAGAACACCGATTTTACGCCCTTATAAACGCCCAATCGGTGCAAATATTTGCGGGTATAGCGGGCCAAATGACAGTTGTAAGTCTCAGAAATATCTGCCACCCTTACCATGGTTGGATCCATTTTAGACCCTGCTCCCATGCTGCTTACAATGGGAATTCCGCGATCAATACAGGCTTTAATATAATATACCTTTGGAGATAAAGTATCGATACAATCCAAGGCATAATCAAACTTGTTGTTATCTAATACATCAAAGGTTAATTGATCTCTAAAATACTCGGGAATAACCTGCAATTGTAGCTCGGGATTTATATCCAACAAACGCTCGGCCAACACATCGGCTTTCACTTTTCCTTCGGTACTTTTTAAGGCAGGAATTTGCCTATTCCTATTGGTTGCATCCACGGTATCGGCATCCACAATGGTCATTTGCATGACACCACTTCGCGCAATCATTTCGGCGGCAATACCACCCACACCGCCCAATCCAACTACCAAAACATTCGAATTAATTAACTTATGCAACTGCTCTTGCCCAAGCAACAATTCTGTGCGCCCCATCCAGGGTTGTATATCAAAACTCATTCAGAAAAATTAATTAAAATACTTCGGTGGCAATGGCCTTGGTTACCTCACTTAATCCCATGGTATAGTAATGCAAAACCGGCACCTTGGCTGCCTTAAGCTCCTTGCTTTGTTGAATAGCCCATTCTATTCCCACTTGCTTTACCGCCTTATCGTCCTTGCATTTTTCTACGGCCTGAACCAAATCTTCTGGCATGTCTATGTGGAAAATTTTAGGCAAAATAGTGAGCTGCTTCTTGGTGGTTATTGGCTTTAATCCAGGTATAATTGGTATATGAATATCTAATTTTTTGCAGGTATCTATAAACTCAAAATACTTTTGGTTGTTAAAGAACATTTGGGTAACAATATACTCTGCACCGGCCTCCACTTTTTGTTTTAACCACCTTAAATCACTGTTCATATTGGGTGCTTCAAAATGCTTTTCTGGGTAACCAGAAACACCAATACAAAAACTTGCATGAGAAGGATTTTCTAATTCTTCATCTAAATATTTGCCCTTATTCATTGCCACAACTTGCTGCAATAACTCCAATGAATCTTTGTTGCCATCTGGTTCTGGAACAAAGTTGGCTTCGTTCTTAATATTGTCGCCACGCAAAACCAATACATTGTCTATTCCCAAGAAATGCAAATCAATTAAGGCATTTTCTGTTTCTTCTTTGCTAAAGCCACCACAGATTAAATGAGGCACTGTATCTATGTGGTATTTATTCATCAATGCCGCACAAATGGCAACTGTACCAGGCCTTTTTCGGGTATAGATTTTATCGAAACCACCATCTTTTCTCTTGCGTAACAAGAACTCTTCGCGGTGGTAGGTAACATCTATAAAAGCGGGCTTAAACTCCATCAAAGGATCCAAGCCATGGTAAATAGAATTAATATCTTTGCCTTTTAAAGGGGGCAAAATTTCAATGGAAAACAATGTTTCCTTGGCATCCTGAATATAATCTGTAACTTTCATTCGGCTGCAAATTAATAGATTTATATGTTATAATAACATACGATAAGGTCAAATTTCAAGAACAATCTTTCCAAATTGCTTTCCTTCATCCATAAACCTTGCCGCCTCTTCGCATTGGTTCAAACCGAATAATTGCGCAACAACGGGTATAATTTTATGTTCATTTATAAAAGCCACCATATCCTCAAATTCTTGGTCGCTGCCCATGGTTGAACCCAAAATATCAATCTGTTTCCAGAATATTTTGGCAGGCACCCCCGTGTTCCAAGGTCCTGCGGTAGCGCCATAACTGGCTATGCGTGCACCCGATTTGCACAGGTCGATGAGCTTAGCAAAATCTGCCCCACCTGCCCCATCAATGATGGCATCAAAGCCGCCACTTTCTTTGGCCAATGCCTTATGCCAATCTGCATTTTTATAATTGGCACCACCAGTTGCTCCTATTGCTTTTGCCTTCTCAATCTTATCTTCGCTGCCACTTGTTACATATACTTTACAGCCTGCCGCCAAGGCAAATTGCATGGCAAATAAAGCCACGCCGCCACCAATGCCCGTTACCAAAACCGTTTCACCTGCCTTCACTTTTGCCCTACTCATGCTGGCTCTAAAAGCAGTTAAACCGGCCAAAGGAAATGCTGCGGCCTCTTTGCTACTCAGGTGCGCTGGCTTCTCATAAACCAACCGTTCTGGCACCACTACATACGCTGCAAAAGTACCCTGATTTGGCAGCCCTAAAATCACATAATCTTTGGCCTGAAACCTGGGATTATTGCCCCAGTTTAAGGATGGGTTTACCACCACTTCTTTTCCAACCCATTCTTTTTTACTGGCCCAACCAACCGCTTCTACTGTTCCACAGCCATCGCTGCCACAAATAATAGGAAACACCAAACCCGCATATTGCCCCTTTTGTATCCACACATCGCGGTGATTTAAAGCGGCGTATTGCACCTTAATTAATACTTCATTTTCTGCTGGTTCGGGCTTATCAAATTCCTGAAAAATATAGGCTTCATTGATGCCATGTAAAACTGCCGCTTTCATTTGTAATCCTTAATTAATAAACAATAATTTACCTACATGGGTTTTCTCGCCATCTTTGCTTGCCGCAAAAATTAAATAAACCCCAGTACTCACCCTTTTTCCATTTATGCTTCTTCCATCCCATGAGGCAAATCCGCCATTAGAAATGGTCTCAAAAACTAACTTTCCACTGATATCGGTTATCTTAACCGTAGAATTATTTACAAGGCCACGAATAGACACACTGCCCGTAAAATCTGGTCGCACTGGGTTAGGGAAAATTTCCACTTTGCTATAATCTCCCAAACCCGCACTGGCATCGCCCATATAGGATAGAATGCCTTTTTCGGTTCCAAAAAACACTTCGCCCGTACCTTCATCTATGCCAATTTCCATCACATTATTTGAGAGCAAGGGCGAGTTGTTTGTGGTAAAATTTTTAAGCACCGTATAGCCATCTTCAGAAACCAACCAAACGCCATTGGGCGTACCAATCCACTTGCGGTTCGAAGGGTCTACTTTAATGCAATTGATCTGCTCTTTACCCAAAAATATTTCATAATTGGTTCCTACTTTGATGATGATTTGCCTGGCATCAAAATTTAACTCTTCTGTATTAAAAATAACAGCAGGGTTGCTCAAAATTGCAAGCCCTTGGTTCGAACCAATCCACATCTCGCCGCGTTGGTCTTTGCTTACACACAAAATAGTATTTGAAGGCAATTCGCCCTGACCAACTTCCTTGGTGAGCATTTTGTATTGATCGTCGTTTACGTTTGCGGGCGTGCCATTATCGTTATAAACGAGAATACCTTTATCTTTTAAACTCAATACCCATTTGTTGTTATAATCGTCGCAAGTTAACCAACCCAATTCGTTGCCACCTACAATAGTTCCAATATTAAAAGAATTCCAACCTGTTTTGGTTTTAACACTCAAAGGCTTATTTACACCAAAATTACTCACCCACAAATTTCCATAATTATCAAAATCCATTCCGCCCGATAACAAAGGCTTATAATTGGGATCCAATACACTTAATCGTTGCAGGGTACTATTGGTTTCATCATATTTCTTGGTAACCACATTCCCCACCATTTCAATAATGCCACCGCCAAAACTCGACAAATAAACTTCGTTGCCATAAGGGTTCTTTTTTACATCTATAAAATCGGACATGCCAGCCAATAAAGGAAAATCACTTTCCCTAAAATTAAACCACGAATTATTTTGATGTTGATAAAACTTATTGCCGTTATACATCAATGGATCCCACCTGTCGTTTACAGACCCCGCCGTAACCCAAAGCTTACCTCCTTCGTATAACATTCTACCAAAAGTTTTAGAAACAGGCCCATTGGGAATAAAATAATCTAACTGTCCGGTTTGCTTGTTATCTATGGTTAGTCCGTAATTATTATCCACCATATTTAAGTATCCAAAATTATCATAAACCGCATCTATTCTATAATTATGCATCAATTTTAAGGGATTTAAATCTCCCTTTTCTGCCAAAATAAAATCGGGTGTAATAATGAGTAAATCTGCTGCACTTGCGCCATACGCGCTTAATTGAAGGGCATTAATTTGCAATCCGGCTGCTGCCGTATAGGCATTAAAAGTAAGGCCATCATACACTTGTAAGGCACTGTCTATGGTTAAATAAAGATTGCCTTTATAAACTGCACTTTGTCCGCTTTTAGTACTGGGTTTAATTAACTTCCAAAAGTTAAAATCATTCAAATTAGGGGCATTTAAGGAAGCGGCATAAACCCCCTTTAAGGCAGAGGCAATTATTTGGTTGTTATAAATATTTACCGACAAAAATTCAAGTAGGGTACCGTTTGAACCAAGGTTTTGATAGGAATCTACAATTTGCTTTTTATCAATATCCAAAACCACAATTCCAAAACTACAAGCCATGTAAACTTTATTTTCATAAAAACACAAGTGGTTAATCGATTTTGAACCAATAATGCTCTTCATAAACACATCGGGCACATTGTAAATTTGCTTATTATTATGGTCTATAAGGTCAATATTGGTATTGTTATAAACCACCACACTTACATTTTTGGCCACATTTTGCTTCACAATCTTTACCTCTACATCAGATAAACCATTGATGCGCGAAATGCGCTCAATACTGCCATCTTCCCTATCCAAGGCAAATAAACCGCTGTTAGATCCACAATATATTTTTGAACCTACTGCCGTTACCGAGGCATTTTTAAAATACGGTAGGTGTACGCGCCAACCACCAAAATTAACTTGGGCAAAGGCCAGACTTGAAAGTAAGACAAACCCTAAAAAAGAAATTATTTTATTCATGTAGCTATTTACAACCACAAATAAACGACATAGTAAGTAGAATAGTGTAATAAGCCACTCTCATTTATTTTCTTATTTTTGCAAACATTATGTGGAATACGATTGGGTCTTTTTGTTTAAGAAACCGCTTTTGGTTATTGGTTGCTCTAAGTATCTTAACCATATTTTTCGGCTATTTTGCCACCAAGGTGCAAATGACTTACGACTTTGCCAAGGTGGTTCCAAAAGACGATCCCGATTTTATTGACTATGTTAAGTTTAAACAAACTTTTGGCGAAGATGGCAATATTTTAGTCATTGGCACCCAAAACAAGGAGATCTTTAAACTCAACTACTTCAACAACTTATACGATTTATGTAACGAAATTGAGCAAATTGAGGGCGTAGAAAAAGTGGTTTCTATCACCAAAGCCTACTACCTAAATAGAAACGACTCCATAGGAAAGCTACAGATGTTGCCCATCCTATCGCACAAACCCAAGACCCAACATGAATTAGATTCCATACAAATCTTTGTTAAATCCCTAAAATTTTACAGCGGACTGTTATACAATCCAGAATCCGACTTAGTGATTTTGGCCATTACCCTTAAAAAAGAACAATTAGACAGTAAGGCCAGAATTCCCCTCGTAAAAGGTATTGAGGCCAAAGCAAGAGAATTTGGACTAAACAACAACTCCGACATGCACTTCTCGGGCTTGCCTTACGTAAGAACCATGATGAGCTCCAAAGTGGCCGATGAAATTAAGATTTTCACCTACCTCTCCATTTTAATTACAGCCTTATTCATATTCATCTTCTTTAGGTTTATTAGCGCGGTAATATTTTCGATGATTATTGTGATTATTGGCGTGGTAGCTACCATGGGACTGTTGGCGCTCTTCGACTATAAAATCACCATACTTACAGGCATTCTTCCACCGCTCATGGTAATTATTGGCGTGCAAAATTGTATTTACCTCCTTAATGTATATCACCAGGAATTTAACCGGCACGGCAATAAAATGTTGGCCATTTTGCGGCTTATCTCCAAAAATGGTATGGCTTTGTTTTTAACCAATACCACCACCGCAGTTGGTTTTGTGGTTTTTAGTTTTTCAGGCAGTGCCATGTTAGATCAATTCTCCATTGTTTCTGGCTTAGTAATTATGCTAATTTACGTTATTTCATTGGTGTTTATTCCTATTGCTTACAGCTATTTGCCACCACCAAAACCAAAACATACCAAACACCTAGAAAACAAAAGGCTCAATGGCGTGCTGAACCAATGCTATTATTTGATTCATAAAAGACGGTCTGTGATATATGCTGTGACAGTTATCTTATTGGCTTTCTCTATTTATGGCGCAACTAAAGTGAGAAACTTGGGTTATGTGGTAGACGATTTGCCTGCAGACGACCCTGTTTATATGGACCTTAAGTTTTTTGAAAAACACTTAAAAGGAGCGCTTCCCTTCGAAATTAAAATTGATACCAAAAGGCAAGATGGCGTTAAAGATTATGCCACCCTGCAGAAAATAAGCCGCCTGCAAAAAGAATTGGTTCAGTTTCCAGAATTATCTAAAGCCACCTCTGTAGTAGATATTTTAAAATTTGCAAACCAAGGGATGAACCAAGGCCAGGAAAAATATTATATCCTTCCCAGCGTAGTAGATATCTCCGAAATTGTTGAGTATTTGCCCAAAGAAGGTAAAAACTCAAACATTGTTCGCTCTATGGTAGACAGCATTTACCAAGTAGCAAGGGTTAGTGTGCAAATGGCCGATATTGGATCAGTAGAAATGAAACGCCTAACCAAAGCCGTACAAAATAAAATTGATTCCATTTTTCCCAAAGAAAATTATACCGTTAAAATTACGGGCACCAGCGCCATCTTCTTAAAAGGAAACGATTACCTTATTAAGAACCTCATGCAAAGTATGATTGCCGCCTTAATTATCATTTCTATGATGATGGCCTTCTTGTTCTTTAGCTGGCGAATGGTAATTATTTCATTGATACCAAACCTCATTCCCCTTATCATGACCTTTGGTATTATGGGTTATTTCGATATCCGACTAAAGCCCTCTACCATCATTATTTTTAGCATTGCCTATGGCATTGTGGTCGATTTTACCATTCACTATTTGGCCAAATACCGACATGCTTTAAAGAAACATAATTGGGACATGAAATTGGCCATTCCAGAAAGTTTGTTGGAAGCTGGGCCAAGCATAATTTATACGGCCATTGCCTTATTTGCCGGATTTATTATTTTTGGCTTTTCGAGTTTTGGGGGCACCGTGGCTTTGGGTGTGCTCACCTCAATTTCCTTGGTTTTTGGAACCTTAATGAACCTCCTGCTGCTACCAGCCATGCTGCTTACGCTCGAAAAAAGTATGAATACTAAAAAAGAATTGGGAACGAGCTTGGTAGAAATTGAACCAGAGGATATTGATGAGTAATTTGCTATTTTTGCAAACTTTTGAATTTTTGGTTCAGACCGAACCATTGCTATTGAACTAACATGAACAAGTATAAAGAGTACAAGAAACTAGACTTCCCGGCATTTGAAGAGGCCGTTTTAAATTTTTGGGAACAGGATAAAATTTTCGAAGAAAGTGTAACAGCCAGAGAGGGTGCGCCTTCTTATGTTTTCTATGAAGGTCCGCCTAGTGCCAACGGTTTGCCAGGCATTCACCATGTAATGGGCCGCGCAGTAAAAGATGTTTTTTGCAGGTATAATACCCTCAAAGGATTTCAGGTAAAACGCAAGGCTGGCTGGGATACACACGGATTGCCAGTTGAATTGCAAGTAGAAAAAACGCTAGGTATTACCAAGGAGGATATTGGCAAAAAAATTACCGTGGCAGAATACAATGAGGCCTGCCGAAAAGATGTAATGAAATACACCGATATCTGGGATAAACTCACCCAAAGAATGGGCTATTGGGTGGACCTTAGCGATCCGTATGTGACGTATGAAAATGATTATATTGAAAGCCTGTGGAACTTATTAAAAAGGCTATACGATAAAGGTTACCTCTATAAAGGTTATACCATTCAACCCTACTCGCCCGCTGCTGGTACAGGTCTTAGCAGTCATGAGCTGAACCAACCAGGCACCTATAAAGATGTAAAAGACAATACCGTGGTTGCCCAATTTGAATGCGCTGATGCAAGTGCTTTGGGTTTGGGTTTGGCCAATGAGAAAGTTTATTTCTTAGCTTGGACAACCACGCCTTGGACATTACCTTCAAATACAGCCCTAGCCGTTGGCGAAAAAATTACCTATGTGCTGGTTAAATCTTTTAATCCTTATACATATTTGCCCATAAACGTGCTGCTTGCCAAAGATTTATTGGGCAAATATTTCCCAGAAAGCAATGTCGGGCTCAACCTAAGCGATTATAAAGAAGGCGATAAAAAGATTCCTTTTGAAGTGCTTAAGGAAGTGAGTGGAAATGACCTTGTGGGAATGACTTACCAGCAATTGCTACCTTATGTACAACCCGATAACGGCGATGCCTTTAAGGTAATTGCAGGCGATTTTGTAACGACTTCAGACGGTACCGGAATTGTGCATATTGCCCCAAGCTTTGGTGCCGATGACTTTAGAGTGGGCAAACAATACGGCATGGGTTCTTTAACCTTGGTTGACAAACGTGGTAAATTTTTGGAGACTGTTTTAGACCCAATTTTTCCTTTGAACGGACGCTTTGTAAAAGAAGCTTATTTAACCGATGAGGAGAAAGCCATTGAATTGAGTATACAACAAGAAAGACTGGCTTCCATTATTCCTAAATTAGATAAATACCTAAGCGTTGACGAGCTCATTGCCCTTAAATTAAAAATAGAAAATAAGGCATTTAAAATAGAAAAATACGACCATACTTACCCGCATTGTTGGAGAACCGATAAGCCCATTTTATACTATCCTTTAGAAAGTTGGTTTATCAAAACCACGGCCGTAAAAGACCGTTTAGTGGAGTTAAACAAAACCATTAACTGGAAGCCAGAACATACTGGCACAGGCCGATTTGGCAACTGGTTAGAGAACTTGGTAGATTGGAATTTATCTCGCTCTCGCTATTGGGGAACGCCACTTCCTATTTGGCGCACTGCAGATGGCAGCGAAGAAAAATGCATTGGCTCGCAAGCAGAATTGAAGGCAGAAATTGCCTTATCTGTTACCGCTGGTTTCATGGAATCTAGCTTCGAAATAAAAGACCTGCATAAACCATTTGTTGACCATATTATCATGGTTTCATCGCGCGGAGAAAAGATGCACCGCGAAGCAGATTTAATTGATGTTTGGTTCGACAGTGGTGCCATGCCATACGCGCAGTGGCATTGGCCTTTTGAAAATGAAGAGGTGTTTAGAAATAATTTTCCTGCCGATTTTATTGCCGAGGGAGTAGACCAAACAAGGGGATGGTTCTTTACCTTACATGCCTTGTCTGTTTTGCTTTTCGACAGCATTAGCTACAAAAATGTAATTGCCAATGGATTGGTTTTAGACAAGCATGGCAACAAAATGAGCAAGCGTTTGGGCAATGTGGTAGACCCTTTTAAAACCATTGATCAGTTTGGAGCAGATGCCACCCGATGGTATTTATTGAGCAACAGCGATCCTTGGGATAATTTGAAATTTGATTTGGAAGGCGTGGCCGAATGTCAGCGTAAATTCTTTGGCACCCTTTATAATACATATAACTTTTTTGCTTTGTATGCCAATATCGATGGATTTGCCTATGCAGAACCAGAGGTTCCTTTGGCAGAGCGACCAGAAATTGACCGATGGATTTTAAGTCTGTTACAAACCTTGGTTCAGAAAGTAGAAAAACAAATGGACTCCTACGACCCAACGCCTGCAACAAGGGCTATACAAGACTTTGTGGGAGAAAATTTGAGCAATTGGTATGTGCGCTTGTGCAGAAGAAGATTCTGGAAAGGCGAGTATAGCCAAGACAAAATTTCGGCCTACCAAACGTTATATACCTGCTTAGAAACCATTTCGCAGTTAATGAGTCCGTTTGCCCCATTCTTTTCGGAGCAATTGTTTAGGGATTTAAATGCGGTTGGCAAAAAGCAAGCATGCAAATCGGTGCATTTGAGCAATTTCCCTAAGGTAAAAACCAAATGGATAAACAAAGATTTGGAAGAGCAAATGGCCTATGCCCAAAAGATTTCTTCCTTGGTACTTTCTATCCGTAAAAAAGAAAACATCAAAGTTCGTCAGCCTTTACAAAAAATCTTGATACCGGTTTTGGATCAGCAAATGAAAGATGAAATTACCCACGTAATGGATTTAATTTTGGCGGAAGTAAATGTAAAAGAGCTTGAGTTTATTGAAGCCATGGCCAAATCTATTAAGCCAAATTTTAAAAGTCTAGGCAAAAAATTGGGTTCAAAAATGAAAATGGGTGCCGAGAAAATTTCAGGATTTACCCAAGATCAAATTGCAGAATTAGAAAAAAATGGCGGTTTGAACCTATTGCTGGAGGGAGAAAATATTGAAATTTTGCTGAGTGACGTGGAGATTCTTTCAAAGGAAATTCCGGGGTATAAGGTAGCAAATGAAGGTCGTTTGACGGTTGCGCTCGATATTAACCTCAATGACAAGTTGAAAGAGGAAGGCATTGCCAGGGAAATTGTAAGTAAGATACAAAACTTGCGTAAGGAGTCGGGATTGGACTTAACCGATAAAATAAGTGTGAAAATTATTGGAGATATTTATATAAAAAGTGCTATTAATCAATTCAAAAACTATATTTGCAGCGAAATTTTGGCGAACGATATTGAAATAGTTTCCGAGTTAGAGGTAGAAACGGCTATATTAATTGACGAAGTTTCAATAAAGGTTCAAATTGAAAAATTTATATAGACCATGGCTAAGAAAACGACAAAAAATGCGCCCAAAAAAGCAGTGAAGGCTGCTCCTAAAAAAGCAGTAAAGAAAGCTGCTCCTAAAAAAGCGGTGAAGGTAGCTCCTAAAAAAGCAGCTCCTAAGAAGGTGCTTGCTAAAAAAGTAAGCAAAGTAGCACCTAAAAAAGTGGTGAAAAAAGCAGCGCCTAAAAAGGCTATAGCTAAGAAGCCTATTGCTAAGAAAACGATTGCTAAAAAAGCTGTTGCCCCTAAAAAGGCTGTTGTTGCTAAGAAAGTGATTGCTAAAAAAGCAGTGAAGGCTATTGTTAAGCCTGTTGCGAAACCTGTTGCTAAAAAAGCAACTAAGGTTGCGGCAAAGCCGGTTGTTAAAAAAGCAGTGAAGGTTGCAGCTAAGCCTGTTGCTAAAAAAGCAGTGAAGGTTGCGGCAAAGCCAGTTGCGAAACCTGTTGCTAAAAAAGCAGTGAAGGTTGCGGCAAAGCCTGTTGCGAAACCTATTGCTAAAAAAGCAACGAAGGTTGCAGCAAAGCCTGTTGCGAAACCAATTGCCAAGCCGGTTGCTAAAAAAGCAGTGAAAGTTGCAGCTAAGCCTGTTGCGAAACCAATTGCCAAGCCGGTTGCTAAAAAAGCAGTGAAGGTTGCAGATAAGCCTGTTGCGAAACCAATTGCCAAGCCGGTTGCTAAAAAAGCAGCGAAGGTAGTTTCTAATCCAATAGCTAAGTCAGCTCCTTTAGCAGTTGTTGAGCCGGCTAAAAAAGCAGCGATAAAAGCACCAGCAAAAAAGGCCGTTAATAAATCATCAAAAACAATTGTTCCGCCAGTTGTAGTGGTAGAACCTAAGAAAATACATACCGCTCCAAAACCTTTGAAACCAGTGGTGAGCAAAAACCCAGTATTCGAAGATAAAACGGAAAACTTACACATTATTACTGGTGATACCAAAAGATATAGCGATGCTGAACTGATTGAATTTAAGGACTTAATCAACAAAAAATTGTCTTTGGCTAAGGAAGAGTTAAACAACTTGTTGAACCAAATGCAAAACCCAGGCATCAACGGTGGAGCCGATACAGACAATGCATACAATAAATTGGATGATGGTGCCTCAACTTCAGAAAAAGAATATTTGAGTCAGCTAGCAGCCCGCCAACGTAAGTTTATTGAAAACCTAGAAAATGCCTCAATTCGCATAGAAAACAAAACTTATGGTATTTGTAAAGTAACAGGTAAATTAATCTCTAAAGAACGCTTACGCGCGGTACCACATACCACTTTAAGTATGGAAGCCAAATTGCAACAATATAAATAAGCCTTCGAGTTTATTCAAAAAAAGCCTTCGCCAAAAAGCGGAGGCTTTTTTGTTTCTTTACTTTTATAGGCGTTAAAGTTTGATATCAAAATGGCCTATGCCACCTAGCGGGGACTAATTTTGTTTCTTTACAAATAATACCATACCTAAATTAAATTTGCCCAAAGGGCAATTTGATTTAAGTATGGTAAATGCCGATACGCTTATTACAAATGTTCTGAGCGAATTCTTATGCTAATTCCTTGTAATCTCGGCGCATAATATTTGCCGTAAACAGATTAAAAATATCACCCAACTAAAATATCTTGGCAAGCAGCCGCTATTTTATACTTTTGCAGCATATAACCAAAAAAAAATGAACGCTAAAAAATATACCCTTCCCTTTTCAATTTTATTAGTGGTTTTGGCAATAGACCAATACTTTAAATTGTACATAAAAAATCATTTCTTCCTAGGCGAGGAAATTTCCATTATGGGTAATTGGTTCAGACTACATTTTACCGAAAATTATGGAATGGCGTTTGGACTAGAATTTGGGGGCAAAACAGGCAAAATATTTCTCACACTTTTTAGAATCATATTTGTAGGTGTAATTAGTTATTATATCAAAACCCTCATCCACAAAAACACCCGCGCTTGGTATGTTTACGGTTGGGTATTAATTGTTGCCGGAGCCTTAGGAAACATCATCGATTCTGTTTTCTATGGCGTATATTTTGGGTACGATGAGTGGTTTCATGGCCGCGTGGTAGATATGTTATATTTTCCCTTAATACAAACCACCATACCAGAAAATTGGCCATTTTGGGCTGGCGAAGAATTTGAATTCTTTCGTCCGGTTTTTAACATTGCCGATGCCGCAATAAGTTGCGGTTTCGTTTTGATCCTATTGATGCAAAAAGCAGTAACTGCTGATGAAATAAACACTGAAAACACAACACATGAAAATTCCTCCATTGAAAGCACCGAAGGGTAGTTTAAGGGAAAAGCTAACTACTTTGCTTGGTTGCGAATAATATCTAAGATTTTGGTATTTGCTAAAGTGTTTCAAAATTAGTGAAGAAAAAAAGGGTAATAATACATGTAAAATTGTTCTACAATGGAGAATTAGGTCTTCTCAAATTAAATGGCAAGTAGCTCCAATTTATGCAAAAAAAATTGTTGACATTAAGTCTTAAATAAAATCTTAATTTTTCATTAATTTATTTAAGCTGCTTTTTTCATTGTATTTCCTTCACTATTTTCGATATTCAATTTTAAAAATCACGAAAAAATCAAAGCAAACAAAGCAAACAAAGCAAACAAACAAAACAAACCAAACAAAACCAAACAAAACAAAACAAACCAAGCAAAGCAAACAAAACAAACAAACCAAACAAACAAACAAACCAAACCAAACAAACAAACAAACCAAACAAACAAACCAAGTAAACCAAACCAAACAACCAAACAAACAAACCAAACAAACAACCAAACAAACAAACCAAACCAAACCAAACCAAGTAAACCAAACCAAACAAAGCAAACAAACCAAGTAATTTTGGTAAAAGTATTAGGTATCTATTATTAATCTATGTTTAATCTCTTTTCATTTTGCCAATTCGCAACCACCACCTACAGATCCGCCAGAAAGATTAACCTAGCAAGAATTACTAAAATTACATCCAGCAGAATTATTCTAAGAAAAAAAACGAAATAGCTTTAACCTAACAAAAATGATTTCTACCAAGAGCCAATAGCTAACAGCTAAAAGCCATCCTAAATCATATCAAACCCGCAATACGGCACCAATACCGCTGGTACACGAATGCCTTCTGGAGTTTGGTTGTTCTCTAATATAGTTGCAAGGATGCGCGGCAAAGCCAATGCACTGCCATTTAAGGTGTGAACCAATTGGTTTTTGCCTTCTTTATTTTTGAACCTACACTTTAACCTATTGGCCTGAAAACTTTCAAAATTTGACGTTGAACTTACCTCCAACCACCGTCCTTGTGCTGTGCTATAAGTTTCAAAATCGTAGGTTAATGCTGAGGTAAAACCCATATCTCCACCACACAAATGCAAGATGCGGTATGGCAATTCTAACTTTTCTAGAAGTCCTTTTACATGTATAACCATCTCATCCAATAAAGCATAAGATTGATCTGGATGGGCAATTTGTACAATTTCAACTTTATCGAATTGATGCAATCGGTTCAGACCGCGAACATGTGCGCCCCAAGCCCCTGCCTCTCTTCTAAAACAGGGCGTATACCCTACATTTTTGATGGGTAAATCTTCTTCTTTTAAAATTACGTCGCGGTAAATATTGGTAATGGGAACCTCCGCGGTGGGAATCAAATACAAATCATCCACCGTTGAATGGTACATTTGGCCCTCCTTATCTGGCAACTGACCAGTGCCAAAACCACTATCGGCGTTTACCAACAAAGGAACTTGTATTTCTGTAAAGCCAGCCTTTATTGCCTCATCCAAAAAGAAGTTAATCATGGCACGTTGCATACGGGCACCTTTACCCTTATAAACAGGAAAACCAGCACCGGTAATTTTTGACCCTAACTCAAAATCAATGAGGTCGTACTTTTTAATTAAATCCCAATGCGGCAAGGCATTTTCGCCCAAAACCGGTATATCACCATGTTGAAAAACTGTATAATTATCCTCGGCACCTACGCCCACAGGCACAGATTCATGCGGCGTATTGGGCAGCGTTACCAAAACATCGTATAAGTCTTGCTCCAATTGTTTTGAACGCTCCTCCAAGCCCCGTCCTGCCTCTTTTAAACTGGCAGTTTGCGACTTCAATTCTTCCGCACCAGCCTTATCGCCGCTTTTCATCAATTCACCAATCTTCTTTGCCATGGCATTTGCCTCCGATTGGTTGCGCTCCATCTCGGCCTTCGCTTTTCTATTTTCTTCATCTATAGCCAAAACACTGTCAATAATCTCGGCATACTTAGGACTTCTCTTGCTTAATCTGTCTTTTGCGTGCTGCGTTTGTTCGCGCAAATATTGTAATGCTAACATAATCTCTCTTTCTTATTTTGGCAAATATCTATATTTTAATACGCATTTCAGTAATCAAACCAGCACTGTAATCAATTTCTTATTTATTTCGGTTCGAACCAATTCTTGCTGATGTGGGATGTTGCCTTAAACCCTAATTAGGCCTTGTCTATTTCAAAAAAAAAATATTCCTATTTACTTATCAATAACTCCAATTTAACTGAAGCTTCCATTTAGACTATTAAAATTACAGGTAAAATTATACGTTAAAAACTATAAAATTTGGCCCATTTGCCCATTTTGAAATATTAACAATAAATAAAGAATTATTCACTTGATTGTTGATTTTTAAACAATTAGATTTGAGTATAAACCAAAACGGTATGAAAAAAATATACTTTCTGCTCATGTCTTCTTTCCTAATTACATTTAATATTAAGGCGCAAACATTACCATCAATTGTGGAAGGATTTGAAACCTTGCCCTTTTGGCCTTCTGCGCCTTGGGTAAATGCAGTGGCCGGCACCTCAACCATTGTAACAACTCCCGTTTACTCTGGCACAAAAGCGCTATCTTGTGGAGGCGATTGGGCCTATAGAACTGATATTACCGTTGGAAATGCTGGTGACAAAATTAGTTGGTGGGTTAATTTTTCTGGAAATGGCAGGGCCTACCTAGGGTTTGGTGCTTCGGCATCTGGTGGTTACTCATTACTTCTTGCACCAAATACAACAACCTTTTTAATACAACAAAATACAAGTTGGGGCTACCTTGATGTTTCATCTGTTCCTCAATCTTATACTTTGAATCAATGGTACAGAGCCGAAGTTGTATTTAATACTTCTTCAAATATTTCTTGCTTTCTCTATGGCCCCAATGGCACTACTGTTGTTAATTCAATTCTAAATTATACCGTTGCAGGATTAACGCCTGGTGGCTTATCTTTACGTGGCTTTGGAGGAGCAACGGTAGACGAGTTTAGAGCGGGTGCTCCAGGTGGTTCTGGCGGCGGACTAATACTTCCGCCATTGGCAAGTTTTTTCCCTAGTCAGCCCACCACTAACTCGGTAGCACTAGATACCGTTTGGATTAATAGCCCATTTGATTTAGTTTCTACCAGTACCAATACATCCCGCTGTTTCTGGGATTTACAAGGCGAGTCTTCTTTATTACCAGGATATTCTCGCAGCAATGTTGCTTGGACTTCCCAACAATATATTGATACTGCAAAATACAACCAGAAGTTCCGTTATGTTTATAACCGCCGTGGTTTTTGGCCTGTTCGTTTATTGGCAGTTAATAATTTTAAACGCGATAGCTTGCGC
>JAWXAZ010000100.1:0-6451 GCA_034439755.1 bacterium | reverse complement strand
TTTAGTTATTTAGAAGGCAAGGGGGTGTTTTTTAAGAATGACTCATTTGGTGAATCTAAGTTGCCAAGTAAGAATGTACGCGCATTTGGCGAAACGCAAGGAAAAGTTTGGATAGGTACGAGTGGGGGTTTGGTTTATTTTCAGGAATCGGACAGGGCGTTGCACCCTGTTAAGAATGCGATTTTAGCGAAATCTAGCATCAAACAAATTACGCGTAAACTAAACTTTCTGTATGTTTTGAGTTCATGGGGTTTGTTTAGGATGGATTTAAAAAATGACCGGTGGGAGTTGTTAAAGGAGGGGGATGGAATTGGCCGTATTTGCCTCTTGGACAAAGGCGATTATTTGGCTTATATGGGCAAATTTAACAGGGTGGTTCATGTGAGTGGGGAAGGTGCACTTGTGGACACACTTCCGATTAAATTAGAATACACGTATGTTACAGATATCATAAAAGACAAGCAGGGTGTGGTTTGGATAGGCACGTCAAAAGGGCTGTTTAGGTATCATTTAGGTAAGCGGGAGGTTCGCAAATACGAGCATCAAGAGTTTGAGACACGCAGTTTAAGTTCGTCGAAGATATTGAGTTTATTTTGTGATTTATTTGGGGTAATTTGGGTTTCCACAGATGCGGGTGGTATAAATTTGTTTGATCCAAGTCTCGAAAACTTTGAACTGATTAGTAGTCCGGCTTTTAATGGCAAAGGAATTTTTAACAACACCATTAGCAGCTTTACAGAGGACAATTTGGGTTTATTATATGTAGGAACGGCAAATGGCTTGCTTGTTGTTGACAAGAAGAAGCAGGAGATGACCAATTACCTTCCACAAGCAGAAAAGTCGAAGGGCATTTCGAATGCCATAGTTCGGTCTTTGTGTACAGATTTAAACAACAATATTTGGATTGGCACGGCAGGAGGGGGCATTTCGTGTTTTAATCCCAGTACTCATTTATTCAGCCACTACTTAGTAGATAGTTTTGGGGGCCAATATTCAAACTTTATTTTTAGTGTTTTTTGTGGTAGAAGGGGGCAAATTTATGCAGCAACTTATAGGGGTGCAGTTGTTTTTGATCCAAGGGCCAATCGCTTTAAAAGCTTGTTGGACAACGCACTCTATGCGTGTTTGAAAGGGCAGGTTATATGGAAATTTTACGAGGATTCTGAGGGGCGATTATTCGTATGTGTTCCTATGAAAGGTGTTTATCGTTTTGATGAGAAAACGAATGAGGTTATTCTATTTGGGAAAGGGGAAGGTGCAGATGTTGAAATTGTGGACATTCCGGTTTGGTCGGTGTATGAAGATATTCAAAAACAGTTGTGGTTTGGAACCAACCAAGGGTTAACTATATACAATACGACTGATGGCCAAACGACGAATTTGAGTTCTGAAAACGGTTTGGGAGACGATGTGATTTATGGTTTTTTGAGTGATTTAAATAACCATATTTGGATGAGCAGTAATAAGGGTTTGCTTCGGTATATGCCCGAGACTAAAAGCTTTTTACAGTATGGAACAGAGGATGGTTTGCAGAGCAAAGAGTTTAACCAGGAGGCCTTTTATAAGGGGGCGGGCGGCATTTTGTATTTTGGGGGCGTAAAAGGATTTAACTTTTTTGACCCTTTGCGATTGGGAGTTCAGCGCAAGGCACCTGTATGTATTATTACTCAGGTTAAAGTTGATGAGCAACAAAAGTCTACCTCAATTGACCCAAGGAGTGCACTTTTATTGTCGTTAGATTATTTTAAGCATGTATTAAAATTTGAGTTTGGCGTTTTAAATTATTATTTAAGTGAAAAGGCCCGCTATAGATATAGGATAATTGAGCAAAGCGACGATTGGATAGATTTGGGAACCTCGCATAGTTTATTGTTTTCGAACATGTTGCCAGGCACTTACAATTTGGAGGTAAAGGCCAGCATAAATGGAAACGATTGGAGTGCCTTTCCGGCAGGGTTAAAGTTTGTGATTAGGCCACCGTTTTTTAGGACTTGGTGGTTTTTGAGTATTATGATGGTCTTGCTTTTTTTGCTTACCTATTTTGTTTACCGATTGCGGTTAAATCAGGTTAGCCACCAGGCAGAGTTGAGGATGCAGATGAGTGAGTTAAAAATGCAGGCTTTGCGTGCGCAAATGAACCCACATTTTATTTTTAATTCGCTCAATTCTATTCAGCATTTAATTTTAAAGAATGACACGCAACAGGCATTTTCTTATTTATCTAAGTTCTCCAAATTGCTGCGCATGATTTTGGAAACAAGTGATAAACCATATGTTTTGTTAGAAAAAGAAATAGAGGTACTCAAACTATATTTGGAGTTAGAAAAGCTCCGATTCGACAGTCGGTTTAGTTGTGTTTTTGAGTTAGAGGATGAGTCTGAGTGGGCCGACTTAAAGATACCTACTTTGATGTTACAGCCATACGTTGAAAACGCCATTTGGCATGGTTTGTTGCCCAAAGAAGGCGAGAAGAAGTTATGGATAAGGATTAAGGTGGAGGATGGATTTTTGCTGTTAGAGATTGAGGACAATGGCATAGGCAGAAAAAGGTCGAGTGAAGTAAAAAGAATGCAACCAGTAAAGTATGAGTCGCGCAGCACCATTATTAATCAAAACAGGTTGAACTTGATAGAGGAGAAGTACAGAGATTTGTCGAAAATTGAATACGTAGATTTAGAAATAGGAGGAGAGTCGGCAGGCACATTGGTGAAGTTGACCTTTCCAATACAAGCATTATTAATATATGAATAAAATTAGCACATTGATTGTGGATGACGAGCGCAATGGCAGGGAAATTTTGTTGGCCTTGCTTGAGAAGTTTTGTTTTAATGTAGCGGTTGTTGGAACAGCCGATTCTGGAGAGAAAGCCATTAGTATGGTAGAACAATTGCAGCCACAATTGGTCTTTTTGGACATTAACATGCCAGGTCTTTCGGGATTTGAGATGTTAGAGAGACTTAGTCCCATTAATTTTGAGGTGATATTTGTGACGGCGCATGATGCATTTGCGCTAAAGGCATTTAAGTTTAGTGCGGTTGATTATGTTTTAAAGCCTATTGACTTAGATGATTTATTAAATGCGGTTATTAAAGTTGAGAGCAAATTATTGAGTAAGACCAATGATGGGGCGGGCAAGTATAAAGAGTTGTTTCACAATATGCGTAACCAGCAGAATCCGTTCGACAAATTGGGATTGGCCACCAGGGATGGGCTGGTTTTTGTGAAAGTGTCTGAAATTGTGCGCTTAGAATCGGATGTAAATTATACTTGGTTTTATATTTCTGGTGGCGAGAAAATATTGGCTAGTAAAACGCTCAAGGAGTTTGAGGAGATGCTTATGGAATACAATTTTTATAGAATTCACAAATCGCATTTAATCAATTTGGCCCATTTACAAAGGTATTTAAAGGGCGAGGGAGGCAGTGTTTTTATGAGTGATGGCAGTGAGGTGGATGTTTCAAGAAGGAATAAGGAAGGCCTCTTGAAACGGCTTCAAAACATTGGTTAGGCGATGTATTGGTTCGGCCAGAAATGGGATTTAAATAATTTTGGACAAGCGAGTTTACCCGAAATTTATTTCGGTGCTGTCTCCAATATTTAGGCTTTGGCACATACCTTTTAGGAGGGCATCATTTCCAATAAGGGAGCGGTGTAAAATTGCGAATTCTATTTGTGCGTAGGGGCCTATTATGGAATCTTTGATGGTGGCATAATTGAGGATTGCATGCTCGCCAATGGACACGTTGGGACCAATGATGGAGTTTGAGATTTTGCAGCCTTCGCCAATGAAAACAGGGGGGATGATGATGGTGTTTTCGAAAATATATTTTGAGGTATCGTAATTTAATTTTTTGAGTAGCAAGGAGTTTGTTTCGAGAAGGATTTCCTTCTTACCACAATCGAACCAGTTAGACACGCCAAAAGTATTGAAGACAACGCCTTTGTTAATCATTTGCATGATGGCATCTGTAAGGGTGAATTCGCCGTGGGTTTTAAGGTTTTGGGTAAGGTTGTTATCCAGAAAATCGAGCAACATTTTGCTTTCTTGAATTTTATAAACACCTACGAGTGCCATGTTACTTTTGGGGATTTCGGGCTTTTCTATTACCCGGGTAATTTGCCCGTTTTTATCGATTTCTGCCACTCCAAATAGGCGAGGGTCTTCTACTTTTTTAACCCCTAAAAAGTTGCCATCCATTTTGCAAATGCTATTTAGATCGGCATCGATTATGGTGTCGCCAAAAACAATGAGAATTTGTTCGTTGGGTAAAACACAGTCTTTGGCGAGCCAAATGGCGTGACCCACGCCTTTTCCGGTGGTTTGAATAACGAATTGGGCTTTGATGTTTGGGTAATGTTGCAGAATATATTGCTCTATTTTATCGCCTAAATAGCCGATAATAAAGACAAAATCGCGGATACCCGAATCGATGAGATTTTCTGTGATATGGGCTAAAATAGGCTTTCCCGCTATTGGAATTAGGGCTTTTGGTTGCGTATGTGTATGCGGTCTCAAACGAGTTCCGATGCCTGCTACAGGTATTATTGCTTTCATGATATAATTTCTCAAAAATAATCTATTTTATTAGTTAGTTCCAAAATACTATTTTGCAGGACGTACTTATCTCAAAATTATGACAAGAGACATTGAAATTTTCAATTTAATTGAAAAAGAATTACACCGTCAGGAGCACGGTTTGGAGCTTATTGCTTCAGAAAACTTTGTTAGCAAACAGGTAATGGAGGCTATGGGTTCTGTTTTGACCAATAAATATGCCGAAGGGCTACCTGGGAAGCGTTATTATGGTGGTTGTGAGGTGGTAGACGTGATAGAAAACCTAGCCATAGATAGGCTTAAGAAGCTTTTTGGAGCTGCTTGGGCCAATGTACAACCACATAGTGGCGCGCAGGCAAATGCGGCAGTTATGTTGGGTTGTTTAAATGCGGGCGATAAAATTTTGGGATTTGATTTATCACATGGAGGTCATTTAACCCATGGATCGCCGGTGAATTTTTCTGGTAAATTGTATACACCTAGCTTTTATGGTGTTGAGCCAGAAACGGGATTAATTGATTGGAATAAGGTAGAGGTAATAGCAAAAAGGGAAATGCCAAAGCTTATTATCTGTGGTGCTTCGGCCTATAGCAGGGATTGGGATTATGTGAGGTTAAGAAAAATTGCAGATGAAGTTGGTGCGCTTTTGTTGGCAGATATTTCTCATCCAGCGGGTTTAATAGCAGGTAAGTTGTTGAACGATCCAATTCCGCATTGCCATATTGTAACTTCCACTACGCATAAGACCTTGCGCGGACCAAGGGGAGGTATTATTATGATGGGCAAAGATTTTGAGAATCCGTGGGGACAAAAGACACTTAAGGGCGAGCCTAAAATGATGAGTGCTGTATTGGATGGGGCTGTTTTTCCGGGCACGCAAGGCGGGCCATTAGAGCACGTAATAGCCTCAAAGGCGATTGCTTTTGGAGAGGCATTAACAGAAGAGTATGTTACCTATATTAAGCAAGTAAAAGCCAATGCCGATGCGATGGCCAATGGTTTTGTTGATTTGGGATATAAAATTATTAGCGGAGGCACCGAAAATCATTTGATGTTAATTGATTTAAGGAACAAAAACATCAGCGGTAAAGCGGCAGAAAACGCGTTGATAAAGGCAGACATTACCATTAACAAAAACATGGTTCCGTTTGATGATAAGTCGCCGTTTGTTACCTCTGGAATTAGGGTAGGAACGCCTGCTATTACCAGCAGGTTTTTAAAGGAAGTTGACATGCAAACGGTGGTTTCATTTATTGATAAAGTTTTGATGAATTCAGATAATGAAAGCATTTTGTTGGAAGTAAGAAAAGACGTAAACAAAATGATGGAAGGATTTCCTTTGTATAAATAATGGTTTAAGGGTTTTATGCTAAGCGAATAATATTGATGCGCTCTATTTAAAAGACGCTTTAAAACCAAACATATTCAACAACGAATAAATATATACAAGGCCTATCATTTATGATGGGCCTTGTTTGTTTTAGAAGGATTAGATTTTGGGTATGTTTTAAAGCCTAACAAACGCACCTAATCTTTTAAAAGGGTTTTTACCTCTCTATATAGTTTTGAAATATGCGGCAAATGGTATAATTTTGATTTAGCAAAAACAATTTGAATGCCTATTATGAATCAACCCACAAAGTCATTATACCAGCAACACCCACGCAAATCCACCCAAAACGACCTTTACCAGCAACACCCACATGCGTATATAGCCTCTATTAGATATATACGCAACTTGTTGCGTGTAGCGGATTGTTATGGCCAATGGTAATGATTTATACAGTTATAAATTGGCAAGTGGCGGTCGGACTTTTAAGGACTTTTGTGTTTGACAAATTTCTTGAAATATCTGTTGACTGTTTAAAATGTGGTCGACAAGTTTAGTGGTTTGGC
>JAWXAZ010000099.1:0-13263 GCA_034439755.1 bacterium | reverse complement strand
CTACTTAATTGTATTAAAATTAAGTGGGTTACTTAGTTTATTTTTTTCTACTATCGTCTACTTAATCGTGGTAAAATTAAGTGGGTTACTTAGTTTATTTTTTTCTACTATCGTCTACTTAATCGTGGTAAAATTAAGTGGGTTACTTAGTTTAGTTTTATTCTACTATCGTCTACTTAATCGTGTTAAAATTAAGTGGGTTATTTAGTTTAGTTTTTTTAGCTATCCATTACTTAATTTTATTAAAATAAATGAATGGCAAAGTTTAACTTATTTTGTTTTAACCTCTCCCCTAATTACCAAGTAAATTTGAGTGGGAATGGTATTGGAGGTGATGGTTACATTTTTATCGAAGGCACCTACTTTGCCACTGCTGTTAAACTGCACTTCAATAGCAGATTCTGTGCCTGGCGTAATAGGTTCTTTGGGATATTTGGGAACTGTGCAACCACAACTTGCACTTGCATTGCTGATAATTAAATCGGCGTTACCCGTGTTTTTGAACTTAAATTTATAGGTTACAACTTCGCCATCTACTAAGGTTCCAAAATTATGGATATTTTCATCAAAAGTCATGATGGGCGCCTTATCAGATAAGCTTGCGGTGGTATCATTAGCACTAATTGGATTGCTCACTAAATCGCCCGAAGCTTTGTTTGGATCAGACCCACAAGAAACCAAGAAAAACAATGTTGTGGCAATAAATATTTTATTCATAGTTTTAAATAATTTAGTCTACTAAACCCCTACCTAATTTTTTAATTAGGTTGTCCTTTTTCAAATCTAATTGCACTTTATCGAGCACCCCATTAATAAATCCATGGCTATTGGGGGTGCTGTATAATTTTGCCAATTCTAAGTATTCGTTAATGGAAACTTTAACCGGAATAAAAGGGAAATACATCACCTCACACAAGGCCATTTTCATCAAAATTAAATCCACCAAGGCAATTCTATCCTGATCCCAATTTTTGGTTTTGGCAGCGATTAAAGTCATCAAATTTTGATCGTGTTGCACACACAAATCGAATAAATCTTTTAAGAATTTGATATCCTCTTCCTCGTCTTTGTGTTTTTCTGGCAGCACCTTATTGGAGTTTTCTTTGATAAACTGAAGGTTCTTTTGAAGGGTTTTTAAAACCAACACCTGATCGTCTTCCCAATTGGCATAACGGTCTTCCACAAAAGATTCAAACAATTCGAACTCGGCAATAAGCCACTCAAGCAGGTTACCCAATAAAGCTTTATCGGTATCTAAGGTATGGGTAGTTATTTTTTCATAATCGAGCATCATGGGATGGTTTTTCAACTCATTCCATATTTGCCTAAACAAATCGGTGTGGTTATTCCATTGTACCTTGCTTAATTTGAGGGCTTCGGCAAAGGCCACATTTTTTTCTAGAATGAGAATAGCACGGTTATTGAGCAGCATTTGATACTTGGCTTTCATCAATTCAGATGGAATGTATTTGCCCTTTTCTGTTTCAAATTCATGAACCAAAAACTGTCTAAATTCTTGACCAAACGACAAAAGAAACAAGTACAATTCGTAGGTCTTTTCTAGACCAGAAAGCAATCGTCTTCTGTAAGCGGTTGGATCGGCCTTTTCCTCTCTTGAGAAACTATATAAGGCTTGAAAGGCTTTGATGCGCAAAAATCTTCGGTTCAGCATATATTTATATTTGCCTCATTAAACAGCACACGGCTTCTTAGAAAACAATAGAAAAAGAACGTTTGCTACCTAATGAGGCAGGGAAATTTTATTAATAAGTAGAATTTACTTTAGAGATATCGGCAATTCTTTTTTCAGCTAAATTCATGGCTGCTTTTTGCGTGTAAATTTTCTCTGTAGCAGAAATTTTAAGAATCTCGGCAGTTACATCAAAAATATGCTCAGCTTTTCTGTAGGCAGTTTCTCTGTTATAACCAATATGCTCTTGGTACACGTTAATTAAGCCACCCGCATTAATCAAGAAATCTGGTGCATACACAATGCCTTTGTTCATTAAAGCCGGACCATGAATGGTTTCGTCTGCTAATTGATTGTTGGCAGCACCAGCAATTACGGCACATTTTAACATGGCAATATGCGCATCATTTAAAATAGCACCCAAGGCACAAGGAGCAAAAACATCTACATCTAAACCATAGATTTCTTCGCCGTTTACCACGGTAGCACCTAAAGTAGAAGCATAATGTTTCAACATTTCGTCGTTGATATCAGAAATATATAAAGAAGCACCTTCTTTGTGCAAGAAATCGAGCAAATGACCGCCTACTTTTCCAACACCTTGCACGGCTATTTTTTTACCACTTAAGCTGTCTGAACCAAACACATGTTTTGCACTTGCTTTCATACCCATATAAACACCGTAAGCAGTAACAGGACTAGGATCTCCGCCGCCGCCCATGCTTTCTGGTAAACCCACCACATGATCTGTTTCCATGTGAACATATTCCATATCCTTTGTGGTGGTATTTACATCTTCGGCAGTGATGTATTTTCCATTTAAGTTCTCAACAAAACGACCAAATTTGCGCATTAAGGCCTCGGTCTTAATTTTGGAAGCGTCGCCAATAATTACAGCTTTAGCACCACCTAAATTTAATCCAGAAATTGCCGCTTTATATGTCATACCGCGCGATAAACGCATTACGTCATTAATTGCTTCAGCTTCATTTTGGTAATTCCAAACGCGGGTACCACCTAATCCAGGTCCAAGCACTGTATTATGGATAGCAATTATTGCTTTTAATCCAGTTGCATTGTCGTTGCAAAATACGATCTGCTCGTGATCGTAGGTAGACAGTTGGGTAAAAATTTCTTGATCTGACATAACAAAAAGGGTTGTTTTAAAGTTTTTTTGTGGGGGCAAAAGTAGCTTTATTTTTTGTTTTTCAAGTCCAAAAAAAACACCCCTTAATTTTGTCGGCAATTTTGCCTTAATTTGCAGTGTTGAAAGCACTTCGCCACTTAAATAAATATTTCTACCGTTACCGGGTACGCCTCTTGTTAGGAATACTGTTTGTGGCGGCCTCCAATTTATTTGCTATTTTTCCGGCGCAATTGGTTCGTGAGGCAATAGATCTTATTAAATCTAACCTGAACCAAATTGCGACTGCCAACAAGGTTGAAAAAGAAAATTTAAGCGCGGCTTTGGCTCAGTCGGTGTTATATTTTACTGCCTTGGTAATCTTATTTGCCATTATAAGGGGGATTTTCATGTACCTCATGCGACAAACCATAATAGTAATGAGCAGGCATGTAGAATACGACTTAAAGAATGAAATTTTTGCCCATTACCAGTCCTTGGATCAGACCTTTTACCGCCGCAACCGCATTGGAGATTTAATGGCCCGAATAAGCGAAGACGTAAGCCGTGTGCGCATGTTTGCTGGTCCGGCTATTATGTATTCCATTAATTTGGTGGTAACAATTGTGTTGGTTTTGGGCGTTATGTTTTCTGTAAATGTGCGCTTAACTTGGCTGGTAATTCTACCTTTGCCAATTTTATCCTTTGCCATTTTTAAGATAAACAACCTTATAAATCACCGGAGCGACGCCATACAATCGCAACTCTCTGCGTTGACATCCTTTGTACAAGAGGCATTTTCTGGCATTAGGGTAATAAAGGCATTTGCGGCCGAAAATGCGAGTGCCACTAGTTTCGAAAAGGAGACCTCAATTTACCGAGGAAAGCAAATGGATTTGGCCAGGGTAGACGCATTTTTCTTTCCATTAATGGTCTTTTTAACAGGCTTAAGTTCCATTATTACCATCTATGTAGGAGGCTTGGAAGTAATAGCAGGCAGGGCCAGTTTGGGCAATATTGCCGAGTTTGTTTTGTACGTTAATATATTGGTTTGGCCCGTAACCAGTTTAGGGTATACCAGCAGTTTAATTCAGCGCGCGGCAGCCTCACAGGCCCGTATTAATGAATTTTTAGAGACCAAGAGCGAGATGCATTTTCCTAAGCAATTGAGTGTTGATTTTAACGAAGGTATTTCTTTTAAAGACCTAAGTTATACCTACCCAGGAAAAATTTTGCCGGCCATAGACCAAATAAGTTTTAGCATTCCAAAAGGCAGCACCATGGCCATTTTAGGCACTACTGGTTCGGGCAAAACCACCCTCATACAATTGTTGTTAAGGCTGTTTGATCCAAGTAAAGGCAGCATAGAAATTGATGGTAAAAACCTTAAGGAACTTGACTTAAATTTATGGAAATCTAAAATTGGTTACGTGCCACAAGACGTATTTTTGTTTAGCGATTCTATTCAAAACAACATTGCTTTTGGCAGCAGTCCTGCGAACCAAATGAGCCATTTGGACATTGAAAATGCGGCCAGGCAAGCCTGTTTGCACCAGAACATTATGGAGTTTCCAGAAGCCTACCAAACACGCGTTGGGGAGCGAGGAATAACACTTTCTGGCGGACAAAAACAGCGGGTAGCCATAGCGCGGGCTTTGATTAAAAATCCGGAGTTATTGTTGCTCGATGATTGCCTGAGTGCATTGGATACGCAAACCGAATCGCAGATATTGGACAACCTACAATCTTATAAAATAAACAAAACTACCCTTATTGTAAGTCACCGCGTATCTTCTGTAAGAGCTGCCGACCGAATTTTGGTACTCTATGAAGGAAAAATTATTGAGCAAGGAAGTCACACAGAATTAATGAATATAAACGGCTCATATTGTGAAACATACAACAAGCAAATGACAGAACAGTAGCTTTTAGTCAGGTTGGTTTGAACCAATATTTTAAGCATGTGGAAAAAATGTTTTGAAATGAGATGCTGAACCTATATTTTGCCGACGCTTACAATAAAAAATGCATGGAAGAATTCAACAAAAACGATGGCCAGGAAATATTCTCGAAAAAAATCCGGGCGGGAAAGAGGACTTATTTCTTTGATGTAAAATCAACCAGAGGGAAAGATTACTTTATTACCATTACAGAAAGCAAGAAAAACTTTGAGGATGGAAATTATGTGAAGCATAAAATCTTCTTGTATAAGGAAGATTTTAACAAATTTTTAGAAGCATTGAGTGAGACGGTAAATCACGTAAAAACAGATTTAATGCCAGATTATGATTTCAATGAATTTAGGCACGAAGCTATTGAAAACATGGATTCTAAAGAAATGCAATCCAATTAAGGTTTGCATTCTCAAAAATTAGCCTACATTTGTAAAAACAATATAAAACTATAAACAATAACAAATGAAAAAACTATTTAAATCAATGTTCGTATTAGCAGCTGTTTCAGCTTCTATGTTAGTTAGTTCTTGTGGGGATGACACAAAAGATCCAGTTAAGGAATATGCAGCACCTACATTAACTGTAAACGATGGTGTTACAAACATGAATGGTTCATTAACTCTTGACACTGTTTTTATTAAGAATGTAGTATCAGCAGATACAGACAGAAAAATCAAGAAATTAACTATTTCCCGTGCTATTGTTGGTCAGAGTACCAATACCATTTACGATAAAGTATACGATGCTAAAGATGTAGTTTATACTCACAAGGATGTTATTGCTGGAACCATCAATATCGACGAAAACGATATTATTACTTATACAATCAATGCTACAGACGATAAAGATAAAGTTACAACTAAGTCTTTCACAGTAACCATTAAGAGTGTTGCAACATCTACTCAAGTATTATTAGGAGCGCCAGAAAACACAACCAACTTATACCGTTTCTTTGGAACTTCAGACAACTACAGAAAATATACTGCTGGTCCAAATGGTGTTGATGCTGCTCGCAACAATTCATCTAAAATTGATTTTATTTTCTTCTTTAGCCCTGCTGGTTCAGTGGGAAATGCAATTTATTCTCCAGATTATAATTTTGGTGCAGGTATCGGTTGGGATTCAGAGATCTCTAATTGGGCAACAAAAAACAAAACTCTTTATAAGTTATCTGATTTAAGTTCTTCAGAATTTGATGCTTTACAAGGAAGCTCTTTTATGACAGAAATTTCTGCCGTTGATTTCAGTGTTGGAACTTTAGACAGAATTGCTAATCTTCAAACAGGTAAAGTGTTAGCTTACATCAAAGCAGATGGCAAAAGAGGATTTATCCTAGTTGTTAGTCAGGCAGCTGGTAGCACAGGAACAATCGTATTAGTAGCTAAATCTGAATTGTAATTTATTTGTAATTTATTATAATATTTTTAAAAGGCCGTTTCAAGTGAAGCGGCCTTTTTTTATTTTTACAGCATGAAGAAGATAGCCATATTTACATCTGGAGGAGACGCTCCCGGAATGAATGCCTGTGTTAGGGCAGCCGTTAGAACGGCAATTGCAAGAGACGTTGAAGTAATTGGCGTGATGCAAGGTTATAAAGGAATGATTGAAGGTGGCGAAAACTTTATGCCGCTTAACTCAAGATCCGTTGGTAATATTATCCAAAGAGGAGGCACCATTTTAAAATCGAGCAGAAGTAAGGCCTTTATGACCATTGAAGGTAGAAAAACTGCCCATGAAAACCTGATGGAGCATGGCATAGAAGGCATCATTTGCATAGGCGGAAACGGCACTTTTACGGGTGCAGAAAAATTCTACAATGAATTTGGCATCCCATCTATTGGCGCACCTGGCACTATAGACAATGACCTATTTGGCACCGATTTAACCATTGGGTTCGATACAGCCATTAATACGGCAGTAGAGGCCATAGATAAAATTAGAGACACAGCTGATAGCCATGGTAGGGTATTTTTTGTAGAAGTAATGGGCAGAGACACAGGCTTTATAGCTTTGGCAGCAACCATAGCGGGTGGAGCAGAAAGTGTGATGCTACCAGAGGTAAAAGAAGATCACCACAAACTCATTGATTTTTTCAGAACCCGCAGTCAGAATAAAAAATCGTTCTCTATTGTGGTGGTAGCAGAAGGCAATTTTGAGGGAGGAGCATTTGCCATTTCGAACATGTTGAATAAGGAAATACCGGGATTTGAATCGCGGGTAGTTATTTTGGGTCACATACAACGTGGGGGCTCTCCTACTGCTTACGACAGGGTTCTTGCTTCTAAGTTGGGATATGGTGCAGTAAATGCGCTATTGGATGGCGAAAAAAACAAGATGGTTGGGTTAATGAATAATAAGATTGTTCTTACTCCATTTATTGATGCCATTACGCAGATTAAGCCGCTTAATGCTGATTTGCTAAAATTGGTGGATATTTTGAATAATTAATTAGGGGTTGCGTTGTGCATTATGGGTGCACCGAAGCTATAGCACCAAAAAGGTAGGTAACAGAAAAAAACATACGCGAAAAGAATATTTCGTGATAGGCAATAGCGCTAAAAAAAAATTGCAATTAAACTCAAAACAGCTAAAAGTTAACGGCAAACAGCCTATAACCAAAACCTACAAAGCCGCTTTGCCATTGGCAATTTTGCCAGTTTTCTCAGCAACAGCTAACTTTAACCGCTTCCACTTTATAAGCAAAAAATCCTTTCTGCTATATTTTTCCTGAAGCGTTAATTTCTCCTTGTAAGCCTCAATTTTATTTAGATGAGATTTGCTGCTATCGTGCACCCTATAACTTGCCACATCCCTATTTAAGAAAATGGTAGATTGCTTAGAGGACAAAGATAAAATTAAGTCAAAATCAAACGCATAATTGTAATGGGTGTCCACAAAAAAATCGCGCACAATATAGTGCCTATTAAAAAAACAGGCCGGTTGATACATATTAGGTACCATTCCATCCTTTACCAATTCATCAAATTTTATTGGATTCCCCTGCCCTTCAGTTAAAATTTTCCCATCGGTATCAATGGTTTTGCATCTGCCATAATAAATAGAATACTCTTGGTTTACTTCGTAACCATTTATTATTCCCTCAACGGCATTTGGCATCAATAAATCGTCGGCATTTATATAGGCAATTAAATCGCCCTTTGCATAAGGAAATCCTATGTTTAAAGCATCTGCTTGTCCGCCATCTGGCTTGCTTTGCCAATACGTTAAACGATTGGCATATTTTTCAATGATTTCTTTAGATCCATCGGTAGAGCCGCCATCAATAATAATATATTCAATATTGGTATAGGTCTGAGCCAAAACCGATTTGATAGTTTCCTCTAACCATTTGGCCTGATTAAAAGATGGGGTAATAATAGAAACTAAAGGTGAACTCATTTCACTGCAAATATACTATAGTAAACCCATATCTGTCAAATCTTCTATCTTTTTATATTTTGCGTTTAAACTAGGGTGCCAATGGTGAAGCAAATTTCTTTCTCTCGTTCTTATTACGCAATGTCCATGGGCGTGGCACCGCAACCAAAATTCCTCATCCTCGCCGCCCCAGGTAACAAAAGATTCATCCAATTTTCCTAACTCCACAAAAGCCCTTCGCTTGGCCGCCAATATACCCTTACCGCCCCAAATCATCCATTCGCCATTTCCTTTTGCGTAAAGAGCGGGTTTGTTTTTATACAGGTAAAATACAATTGGAAACCAAAAGCTGTTAAACCGCGTGTAGCCGCTTACGGTCTGAACCAACTCCTTAGGCAATGAAAAGTCGGCATCGCATAAGAACAAGGTTGAATGGGTACTCTGAGCTACCGCCTGGTTAAAAGCATAAGAGCGCGCAAAGGGACTTGGTTCAGACCGAAACACAATTTTACCTTTGAACTGAGCCTGTATTTTTTGCAACAATATAGGCTCGTCGGTGCTGCCACAATCGAAGATAGATAGTTCTATGAGGTGCTGATTTTGGCAAAGAAAAAGGCTTGGCATAAAATGTTCCAAAAAAACTGAGCTGCGGTTGTACAATCCCACGCAAATGCTTATGGTTGTAGGCTCTGCCTTAAAGGGAGTTTGCTCAATAAGCCAATAAAAGAGTCCTACAAAATCGCGCCAAAGTGTAGTTATACCCAATTTTCTTTGCGGCGATTTTAGGAGCCACCACGGCAAAAATTTTATAAAATTGGGCAAGTATGATTTCATGTTTGAACTTAGTTATTTGGCAAAAATTTATTACAATTTAGAAAAGATAATTCTATGGTATAACTTAGTTAAATTGAATGCTTTTAATGGGCTGCACATTGCTCACAATTCTTACTGGCAAGAACAAAATGATGAGACAAATTAGAAAGCTAAAGCCATTAATGGCAATAATATCGGCACTTACCAACTCAATGGGAACGCTGCTGAGGTAATATGATTTTTGATCTAGTTTAACCCAAGCAAAATTCTTTTGAAGCAAGGCAAGTCCAATGCCAAGAAAATTTCCAAGCAACAAACCCTTTAAAATAATTTGCGCTGCCATCCAAAGAAACACCTGATAAATTTGCTTATCGAGCGCACCCATTGCCTTCATTAAACCAATCATTTGGGTACGTTCTAAAATTAAAATAAGCAATGCCGTAACCATGTTAATTGCGGCCACGGCAGCCATGAGCAACAAAATAATAATAACGTTTAAGTCGAGCAGATTAAGCCATTCGAACAAGGCAGGATACATTTCTGTGATGGTGCTAAGGCCCATGTTAAAAGGGGTTAAAGCAGCCAATTCCTGGCGCGTATCTTCCAAGTTTTTAAATTGGTTCAGCCCAATTTCGTAGCCACTAATTTCTTGTTCACGCCAATTATTAAGTTTTTGCACCTGCTTAATATCCACAAAAGAATAGAGCTGATCGAGCTCGCCCATGCCTGTATCAAAAATACCGCAGATTTTTAATTTACGCACCCTAGGCGGACTCTGAATAAAATACACATAAACAAAATCGTTGAGTTTAAAATTTAGTCGATTGGCGGTAATTGCCGAAATCAAAATTTCCTGTGAGGAGCTGGTATCATTGAGGTTTGGAAGCGCCCCTTCCTTTAAATGTTGCTGAATAAACTGCCAGTTATAATGTTGATTTACCCCTTTTAGCACAATGCCCTCAAAGGCATTATCTGTTTTAATAATTCCGGCTTTGGTGGCATAAATTTGAATAAACTTTACCCCTTGTTGTTGTTTGCCCAATTGTTCTAGGAGGGTATCTCTTTCTATGGGCAGACTCTCGAAACTGTTGTTTAAATCGAGGTGACTAATTTGAATAGGCGCGTTAAAGCCCACCAATTTATTGCGCACCTCGCTTTGGTAACCCTTTACAATGGCGGCTGCCAAAATCATCACCATTACACTAACGCATACAGCGGTGACTGCAAGGTTGATAATCAACTTTGAAAATCCGGCCTTCTTTCCATTACTTTGGAGCGGCTTATTGGCCATTAAACGTTTTGCAATGAAGAAGCTAACTTTCATTTTATCGCTCAAATATAAACACTCCATTTGTGTTTTGTTATTTTTACTTACTCAAAGTTTAAGTTTTGGTCAAATTACTGGCGCAGCGCAGTATGAGTTGTACCTTCCCTTGCTAAAAGGCAAGAAAGTTGGACTGGTGGTAAACCAAACCTCTATGGTTGGCAAGGAGCATTTGGTAGATTTTCTACAAAAAAGGCAAGTCAAAATAAAAGCCATATTTGCGCCAGAGCATGGATTTAGAGGCGACCATTCGGCCGGAGAAAAGGTGAAATCGACCATAGACAAGACCACAAAATTGCCTGTTTATTCATTATATGGCAGCTATAAAAAGCCCAACGAGGCCCAATTAAAAGAGCTAGATGTGGTAATTTTTGACATACAAGATGTGGGTGCCCGCTTTTATACCTATATCTCCACGCTTCATTATGTGATGGAAGCATGTGCAGAGCAACATAAATTATTAATTATTTTGGATAGGCCCAACCCCAATGGATATTATGTAGATGGAATGGTGTTGGATACTGCGTTTAGATCCTTTGTTGGCATGCATCCAGTGCCGGTAGTACATGGCTGTACCATTGGCGAATATGCCCAAATGATTAATGGCGAAGGCTGGTTAAAAGGCAAGATTAAATGTGAAATTAAAGTGATAAAAGTAAAAGACTATCACCACCAAAGTGTGTATGTTTTACCTGTAAAACCATCGCCCAATTTGCCCAATATGAGCAGCATTTATTTATACCCAAGTTTGTGTTTTTTTGAAGGCACGCTTATCAGTGTTGGAAGAGGCACGCAGCATCCTTTTGAGTTGGTAGGCAGGCCCTACAGTAAAATTGGTTCAGACACCTTTACTCCTAGAAATTTGCCCGGCATAGCAGAACATCCGCCCTTTGAAGACAAGCTTTGTAAAGGATTTGACCTACGCACTTATGGCAGTGATATTGCGCCCTTTCAGAAAAAAATTAACTTATATTGGCTTATAGAAATGTACAAAAACGATCTGAACCAAGCGCAGTTTTTCAACAACTTTTTTGATAAATTGGCAGGAACTGATAAGTTAAGAAATCAAATTATTGTTGGAATGAGCGAAGAAGACATTAGAAAAACTTGGCAAGAAGACCTCAAAAAATACAAAAAAATGCGGAATCGTTATTTGTTGTATAGCGACGTTCAAAAGCCGTAAGGCAAAACCATTGTCGCGAATCATAATGTAACCTAACGGGTGAGTTGAAAGGCAAACTGGAAGGGCTAATTGGAAGGGCTAATTGGAAGGGCTAATTGAAAGGGCTAATTGAAAGGGCTAACTAGAAGGGCTAATTGAAAGGGCTAACTGGAAGGGCTAATTGAAAGGGCTAACTGGAAGGGCTAACTGGAAGGGCTAATTGAAAGGGCTAATTGGAAGGGCAAACTGGAAGGGCTAACTAGAAGGGCTAATTGAAAGGGCTAACTGGAAGGGCTAACTGGAAGGGCTAATTGAAAGGGCTAATTGAAAGGGCTAACTAGAAGGGCTAATTGAAAGGGCTAACTAGAAGGGCTAATTGAAAGGGCTAACTGGAAGGGCTAATAATTATGGTAACATTCTTTTGGTTATAAAGGCGGAAACGCACATTAAAATAAAAAAATGAGAAGGATAATTTCTTTATATAAAAAATGCAAAAAATCTGATAGTAGTTTTATTTTGGTATTAATTCGTTTGCTGACTACCAGGTTATTTTATGGAAAAACGATGCTTATTCATCAGCATGCTGAGATTAAAGGACTAAAAAATATTGAGGTAAAAGGAGTACTTGAAATAGGCATTGGTTATGTTGGATTTGCTCATCGGTTGGATAAAACATATTTAAATATAAATGGGAAATTAAAGATTAATGGAAATTATTCCATTGAAAGAGGTTGTAGGTTAGATATTGGAGAAAATGCGGTTGTTACCATTGGCAAAGGAGGGTATATAAATTGCAATACAAATTTGATCATCATGCATAAATTGGTCATTGGCGACAATTGTTCTATTTCATGGAATTGTCAGTTTCTTGACGAAGACTTTCATGAAGTATCTTATTTAGGCAAACAAACAAATGACCCTTCCATCATCATTGGCAATCATGTTTGGATTGGATGTGGCGTAAAAATCTACAAAGGCACTGTTATCCCTAATGGATGTGTGATAGCATCGGACTCCATTGTAAAAGGGATTTTTCATGTTGAAAACGCCCTTATTGGTGGAAGTCCGGCACGGGTGATTAAAGAAAATGTTGATTGGAAATAACCTAAGATGCAGGAAATAATTTGCAGGAAACCAAAACGTTGGCGGTCAGACTAAAAGACGACAGAGTGATAAAAGAAGTGACAAAAATGGACTAATAAAAATAAGCATAAGCATAAAAATATGGAGACCAGAAACCATAATAAAACGGGGCGAATCTGAAAAGCCAAACGAGAAAGACAAATAAAAAAATGAAGAAATTAATTTTAATGACCATTATTCTTACCAGCTCATTATTGATAAATGCTCAAACACAAACGACTGGCTTCGTGACTTGTTTTAGTAAAGCAAATAAGAAATCCATTATCAACAAAATGGACAACTTTATTACTCGTGTGAGTGAAGAGACAGGCTGCTCGAAAGACAAACTTACATACACAATTGACGAGTATTATACAGTTTTTTACTCTAAACAATGCAGACACTTACCTAAACGAATAACCTTTGACGCTTGCGGAGAGAAAAGAACATATAAGCATAATGGACTTAGTGGTGCAGTCTTATATTGGCTATTAGGAAGTTGGTCTTTTGAAAAAAAATAGAACACCAATTATGGCTGACACAGAAGCCCGAACCGCTAACAGCACCTAAAAAAAATTGGCGATTCAGTGGTTAAATTGAATATTTCGGTACCAACTGTACCACCATTTCGGTTTGAACTGTACCAGTGATTTCAGTTTGAACTGTACCAGTGATTCCGGTTTGAACTGTACCACT